>CALLCZ010000177.1 GCA_937998645.1 uncultured Gammaproteobacteria bacterium | reverse complement strand
CCAGTGTGGTTGCGGAATCAAGTCCACCGGAGAGCAGCACAATAGCTTTAGCCCGCATTTCTCACCGGGATTTCGGATTCAGGTGCATCTGTAGTGTTTCTGAGTGCGCGTCTGGACTGAAAAGCATAGCAATAGCTATGGCTTGATGGACTAATTCGCCGGGAGCGAATTAGGATGCCTGTGCACCCGAAGGGTGAAACACAGGGATGTGTTTCATCAACACGAGTGCGCAGTGACGCTACAGATGTGCATGGAACGAAATAGCGCTCCGGCAAACAGACGGTATTTGATAGAAATCGAGCTTCGGGTTTTATATTCATGCAGTTACTCGTGTTATGCGGCGGCCTGGTGAGAAATGCGGGTTAAGTCGTGTCGTCATGCTTCATTTACCCGGCTGGTCGCCCCACAGCAGTTTATGTAACTGCATTTGCATACGCACTGGCAAGCCATCACGCAGTATCCATTCAGCGAGATCAGTGGCTGTTAATTGCTCGTAACTGGGAGAGAACAGCACCTCACAGCGTTCATTCAAATTATGCCGCTGCAGGAGCTCCCTGGACCATTCATAATCCTGCTCATTGCAAATTACGAACTTGACCTGATCCTGTGCTCTGATGTGGCTAATGTTTTCCAGGCAATTGCGCTTTTCCTCCCCCGAGCCTGGCGTCTTGATATCCATCACCTTCACCACTCTGGAATCCACCGCAGAAACATCAATTGCACCGCTGGTCTCGAGTGAGACCGTGTATCCTGCATCACACAACATCGTTAACAATTCGATACATGATTTCTGCGCCAGTGGCTCACCGCCGGTCACAGTAACATAGCGAGTTTTATTCGCTGCGACCTGCTCAAGTATGTCATCAAGGCCCATCCATTCACCGCCAGTGAATGCATATGCGGTATCGCAATACTGGCAACGTAGAGGACAACCGGTAAGGCGCACAAAAGTGGTGGGAATCCCGACCGTCAGTGCCTCGCCCTGCAGGGAGAAAAAGATTTCAGTAATCTTCAGTCGATTATCGTTGGGCATTGGTATTTCTGATGAAGATGTGTTCTCTCGCAGAGGCGCAAAGGTGCGGAACGCAATGAAATACGATGTATGTTAAGTATCTATTCGGTCCGAGTGTAGGGTCTATTAGGCTTTAGCCGTAATCCACCGGGTGCTGACCGGTGCAATACGCCTCGCTATTGCACCCTACAAATCTGCCATATGACAATGAATCACTTTGCGTCCTTTGCGCCTTTGCGCCTTTGCGAGATTACAGCATATGAAGAACCCGCCATGACCAACACAAACATGTCTATGCCGAAATTTGCCGTCTAAAGCCTTCTCAATGGCCCTCACGCTTGATACGTTCCAGGCGGTCATTGGCCTTTGTCGCAACTGAAGTATCGGGATAGAGCTTGACGACCTGCATGAGCGCATCTTTCGATGCAGGCCAGTTCTTCAGTTCGTAATAGGTATAGCCAATCTTCAACCTGGCACCTGGAATCTTTGTACTCTCAGGATACTTGGCAATGAGCGTCTGAAATGCATCCAGTGCGGTTTTGTATTCGCGCGATACATAATTGGCCTCTCCCAGCCAGTATTGAGCATTATCGGCATACTTGCTATCCGGGTAGTTTGCCAGAAAGCTACCAAAGGAAGTGATTGACTTGCGGTACTGGCCTTCCTTCAACAGGTCGAACGCAGCCGTGTATTGTTGTGCGCCATCCTTATCATCTCCTGCAACAGCAACTGGCGATGCTGAAGATGCCGATGATGCGCCTGGCGGTGGAACCGGCGCTGCCACAACGGTTCTGCTGGCGCCGCCTTCAAGACTGTTCAGTCTCCGGTCCATATCAGAATAAAGGCTGCGCTGCCTCTGGGTAATCATATCCAGCTGGTAATCCTTTTCCTCGAGCATGTCTCTTAACATCGAGACTTCCTGCTGCAATGCCTCTAGCTGCCGCGATTGCTCCATCAGCACATCAGAGCCAATTATATTCTCCAGGCGTTCAATCCTCTGCTTATCGGTCATACGCAATAACATCTCGTTATCAGCCGCAACCGCATAACCGGATAGCAGACTGGCGATCACCAAAATTGAAAGGCTATTCTGTTTAAACATCGGAATTACTCATATACAAGTTCAGCACGACGATTCAGTTTCCACGCAGCCTCATCGTGACCCAGTGCAGCCGGCTTTTCCTCTCCGTAGCTGATGATAGTTATCTGCGAGGAACTGGCACCCTGGAACAGCAGCAATTTTTTTATTGACTGAGCACGGCGGTCAGCCAGCGCAATATTGTATTCACGTGTGCCGCGTTCATCGGTATGGCCTTCCAGCCTCAGAGTTGCATCAGAATTCAATGCCAGGTACTTGCCGTGATGTTTTATTACTTCGACATCGTCTTCGCTGAGTTCACTGCTGTCAAAAGCAAAATAGATTGTCTTGATAGATAACACGTTGCCTGGATCGTTGATCGCATTTTTTTCATATGAGATCGTCATACCCTCGAGCGCAGATCCCGCAAAAGCACCGCCCTCACCAATGGTGCCGACTGTTGCACCAACTCCGGATTCGCCACCTTCAGCACCAGCACCAGCATCAACTCCTGTTTCACTATCCGGTTGAACACCGGTTGTGCAACCTGAAATGAGTAATGCCATGACCAGCGCAAACATGCTGCTTTTCATTGTTATAATTTTCATAGTCCCGCCTTACCTCTTTATGGATTAATTATTTACGTTTAGCTGCCCAGGATGGCTCTCTCACTTCACCATCCGAAAGCGCCAGCCGCTGCTTTTGCCTGCCATCTGTTGAAACCGCAGCGAGTACCGCCTTTCCTTTGTCTTGTGACGCATACAGAATCATAGCCCCATTCGGTGCAAAGTCAGGGGATTCATCCAGCGGCCCATCCGTAAGCACCTGCATGACACGCGTGTCAGTATACAAGACCGCAATTTTATATGAATTATTTGCGCCATGGACAAACGCGATTACCTTGCCATCGGCGGAAACGCTGGCATTCGCATTGTATTTACCGTCAAATGTCAGACGTTTCGGTCGTGAGCCCTTATCCAGCGACAGCTCATACAGCTGCGGCTTACCACTTCGACTCGAAGTAAATACCAGCGATTTACTGTCAGGCATCCAGGCCGCTTCGGTATCGATTGACCAGTGACTGGTCAGGCGCCTCAATGCCCTGGTTTGCAGTGAAATAATATAAATATCCGGGTTACCATCCTTTGACAGCGTCATGGCTATGGTCTTGCCGTCCGGTGACCAGGCTGGCGCGCTGTTTATACCCTTGAATGATGCGATCTTTTCGCGCGTGCCTTTATGAATATCGTGTATAAAGATTGCGGACAGACCGGACTCGAATGACACGTAGGCCACCCTGGAGCCGTCAGGCGACCATATGGGGGACATGATGGGTTCTTTTGAGGTCAGCAGTGTTTGCGGGTTGTAACCATCCGTATCGGCAACCTGCAACCTGTACTCAACAGGCTTACCCGAAGATGTTATATAAGCAATTCTGGAATTGAAGGCGCCGGGCAGACCTGTCAGTTTCTCAAAGATCAGATCACTGATCTGATGTGCAGTCGTGCGCAAGGTTGCGCTTGTGGCATTAAAACTGTAACCGAGAACCTGCTCGCCACGGTACACATTGAACAATCGAAATTCAACCTTGAAGCTGTCATTGGCTATCATCTGAACACTGCCGATGACGAGATGGTCGACCCCGGCAACACGCCAGGTCTTGAAGTGTATGTCTTCAGGCCGCTGCGGCCTGGCAAGCAGGCTTTTTTCGGCTACCGGTGAAAATTTTCCGCTGCGTGCAAGATCTGAACTCACAATTTCGGAGATATCCGAATCTTTCAGTCGGGTACCACTATTCCACTGGAAAGGTATGATAGCGATCGGTGTCGCGCCTTCGATGCCCTCGGTAATATCAATTTTGAGAACGGCATTGGCCGCCTGGCTAAAACAGGCAACGAAAAATAATAATATCCAGCGATTCATAACAGTCATTAATGCTCCTGTGCACTCGTTCATGCCCTGATCATTAAGACCTTGGCCTGAATGTAAAACGTATTTCATTATCAAAGACTTCAGGATTTGGCGGTGGCGGTAGCGGTGATGCCGCCCACACCGCGCGTTCTATTGAATTTTTAAATGCCACATCATTCGGACACTCCTGCAAATTCACACTAATCACGTCACCCAGTGCTGTCTGTCTTACGTGAACTTCACAGGACAGGCTCGAGTTTATTGCAGTTGGACGCAGCCATTTGCTTTCAACTTTTTGCTCGATGAGCTTAACATATTGCTGCCGTAATGAATTCAGCTTCCTGTTGTGTTCAGCAACCCGCTGCTCTTCTTCAGCAAGTCTTTTTTTAAGCTCAGCCTCTTCCGCCACCCGCCTTTTCTCGGCTTCTTCCGCCAGTCTTTTCTGCCTGGCCTCTTCCTCCTTGCGCTTTCTTTCAGCTTCTGCTGCCAGGCGTTTTTTCTCGGCCTCGTCGGCTAGACGTTTCTTTTCCGCTTCTTCTGCGAGGCGTTTTTTCTCGGCTTCTTCAGCCAGTTTTTTCTTGTGTGCTTCTTCCTGCTTGCGTTTTTTTTCGACTTCCAGCGCAGCCAGTCGCTTCTGCTCATCCTTGCGCTTGCGTTCGACTTCCAGTTTTTTCTTGCGCTCTGCTTCTGCCAGGCGTTTTTTCTCGGCCTCCTGTTTACGCTTCAACTCGGCCTGTTTTTTTCTTTCCGCTTCTTTCTTTTTCAGTTCTGCTTTTCGTTTTTTCTCTTCTTCGAGTTTTTTCTGCTGCGCCAGCGCCTGTTGCACTTTCTTTTGCTCGGCCTGTTCGCGTTTCTTGCGTTCATCGTCGATTTTCTTTGCATCAACCATTACCGCCTTGATTGTGTTTGCCTGGGGTTTGGGCTGGTCGGGTATCTCGCTACTCGTCAGACTCAGGCTTAACATCGTCAGCAAGACGACATGCAAACCGACTGAAGCCGCCACTGCCTTCGGGTGACGTTTGACTAACTGATAGACGCTTGGCCACAGGCTGGATGACGCCATACTACTACTGATCCTGTGATTCGGTCATCAGACCTACTTTTTCAACACCCGCCGATTGCAGCAACACCATGGCCTCGGTCACGCGGCCATAATCAACGGCCTTGTCACCGCGAACCAGCACCGGTGTTTGCGGATGGTTGCTGATGACCGCGGCAACGCGGTTAACCAGCAGTTCTGCTTCTATAGGCTTGTCATTATCCGCACCAATATTCAGATAGAAATCGCCAGCCTTGCTGACCGAGATCACCATGGGCTCACGTTGTTCGGGAGGCATGGGGTTTGCGCTTGCCTGCGGCAAATCAATTTCAACCCCCTGCTGTATCAGCGGCGCTGTAATCATGAAAATAATCAGCAACACCAGCATCACATCGATGTAGGGTACAACGTTGATTTCCGAGACGGGTTTTCTTTTGCCTGTCCTGCTCATCAAGCAACCTCTGCCCGCTGCTCATCTAGCTCGGCAGTACTCTGTCGGTGCAGTACGGTAGAGAATTCTTCGGCAAAGTTTTCGTAAGAGCCGATCAACCTGTCCACCTGGTCTGAATAGCGGTTGTAGGCAATAACGGCAGGAATGGCGGCAAACAGGCCCATTGCTGTCGCGATCAATGCTTCAGCGATGCCCGGCGCCACCATTGCCAGCGTTGCGTGCTGCACAGAACCCAGCGCAGTAAATGAACGCATGATTCCCCATACCGTACCAAACAGGCCGACATAGGGACTGATGGAACCAATGGTTGCCAGCAGTGACAGATTGGCCTCAAGCCTGTCTTCCTCGCGCGCCAGTGAAACTTTCATGCTGCGTTGCACACCCGCGAGCAACATTTCCCCACTGCCAGTGGTTCGTTTGTGCAAGCGTGCATACTCGGCAAAGCCGGATTCGAAAATTCGCGCCATACCCCTGCGTTCTTCATTTTTCTTTTTAAGGCGGCTGTACAGGTCGGCCAGGTTAATACCTGACCAGAACTGGTCTTCAAAACGAATAGCATCTTCACGCGCGACCTTGAGAATCTTGTGCTTGGTAAAAATAACAAACCAGGACATCACGGAAGCGGCCAGCAATGCCAGCATCACCAGCTGCACCAGGGTGCTGGCGCGCGACACCAGACTGACTAATGACATATCAGCTTCCATGTAACACCTCCAGGATTTGTGCCGGTATACGTGTGGGGGAAAATTTCTCTGCATTCAGGCAGGCGATTACGACTTCGGCACTGCAAATGCGCGTGTTATCTTTATCTCTGGTTATCATCTGTTTAAATGTCAGTCTTGCCTTGCCCGTATCGACGATTTCTGCAGTAACCGTGAGTGCATCATTGAACACCGCAGGTTTTTGATACTGTATCGAAAGGCCGTGGACGGCAAAGATTATTCCGTATTCTTGTTTTAATTGGTCCTGCTCGAATCCGAGCTCGCGTAAACACTCTGTTCTGGCGCGTTCCAGAAATTTCAGGTAGTTCGCGTAATACACGACACCACCCGCATCCGTGTCCTCGTAATAGACACGCACAGGCCAGGTAAATTCAATCTGTTTTCCCATTATGCAGAAAAAAATGATGGTTTAATTGTTGTTGTTTATTGTTATTTTTTTATCAGTTTTGTATCAGGTCCAGCGTTGCCTGGTCCTGCTTCGTCGCCGCCGGCGGTTTAAGGCCAAACAGGCGATATACATTCGCCGTTGCCACACGTCCTCTCTGTGTCCGCATCAGATAGCCTTGCTGTATCAGATAAGGCTCAATCACATCCTCGATGGTGTCGCGTTCTTCACCAATCGCTGCCGCCAGGTTTTCCACGCCTACCGGGCCACCGTCAAACTTCTCGATGATGGCCTGCAACAGGCGCCGGTCCATGACATCAAGGCCGCTGTGATCCACCTTCAATAATTCCAGTGCCGCCGATGCAATTTCGGCCGCTATTACACCATCCGCTTTGACCTGGGCATAGTCACGCACACGTCTGAGCAGGCGATTGGAAATCCGCGGTGTACCACGCGAACGTTTTGCGATTTCGGCGGCGCCGGCTTCATCGATTTCTACATTCAGGATATTTGCCGAACGTTGCACGATGTGGGTTAAATCCTGTGACGAATAGAAATCCAGCCGCAGCACGATGCCAAAGCGGTCTCGCAACGGAGAGGTCAGCGAGCCTGCGCGCGTGGTCGCACCGATCAGCGTAAATGGCGGCAGATCGAGCTTGATTGAGCGTGCCGCGGGACCTTCACCGATCATGATATCCAGCTGGTGGTCTTCCATTGCCGGATACAGTATTTCTTCCACCACGGGACTGAGCCGATGGATTTCATCGACGAAAAGGACGTCGTGCGGTTCCAGGTTAGTCAGCAGTGCAGCCAGATCACCCGGCTTCTCCAGTACCGGCCCCGATGTTGAATGCAGATTGACCTTCATTTCGTTGGCAACAATATGAGCCAACGTGGTTTTACCCAGGCCCGGCGGTCCGAATATCAGCAGATGATCCAGTGCTTCCCTGCGTGCTTTTGCCGCGGGAATAAATATCTCCAGTTGCTCGGTTACCGCAGGCTGACCACGGTAATCATTTAACAGCTGCGGACGAATGGCGCGGTCGATAGCGACTTCTTCATCCATCTGCCCGGCTGAGATAATACGTTCTTCACCCATAGTTCTTAGCCTTTAACCGTTCCCTGCAATGCCGCCCTGATGATGGCCTCGGTTTCAAGACCCGCAGAATCCACCGCGCGTACCATGCGGCTGGCCTCCTGCGCCTTGTAACCCAGTGCGGTCAGAGCACTGACCGCATCGCTGACCGGGCTGGGCTGATGTCCCGCAGCAACAGAAAATGCACCGGTTGAATCATCGGAAATCGGTGTAATGTCATCACTGAGCTTGTCTCTCAATTCAACGATCAGGCGCTCGGCCGTTTTCTTGCCTACACCGGGCAGTCCGGTCAATGCAGCCGCATCACCATCCTGCACCGCGCGTGCGAAATCGCGGGCACTGATACCGGAAAGAATGGTCAGGCCCAGCTTTGGGCCGACCCCGTTGATGCGTATCAGGTCACGAAATAATTTGCGCTCACCGGTTGAGTAGAAAGCATAGAGCAGTTGTGCATCTTCACGCACCACCATATGCGTATGCAGCACGACCTCTTCACCGACCTTGGGCAGCTGATAGAAGGTCGACATCGGCGCTTCCATTTCATAGCCCACACCATGCACATCCACCAGCAGCTCCGGCGGATGTTTGCTGAGCAGGCTACCCTTGATACGACCGATCAAACCCAGCGCCCCCGGCGCGCGCCTGAAGCAACGCCAGAAGATCGAATTTTAATATGGTGTGCATGACAGATTGCTATCGCCAGTGCGTCTGCTTCATCGCTCTGCGGCAGTTTATCCAGACCCAGTAATCGTTGAATCATCTGTTGTACTTGTTGTTTATCTGCAGCGCCGCTGCCGACCACGGCTTTTTTTATCGCACGCGGTGTGTATTCACCAATCGGCAGCTCGGCCTGTACTGCTGCACAGATTGCAGCACCCCTCGCCTGTCCCAGTTTCAATGCCGAATCAACATTGCGCTTGACGAACACCTGTTCTATCGCCATCGATTCCGGCTTCCATGTTGTTACGATCTTGCTGACTTCGCCGAATATGATACCTAGCTTGCCGCCGAGTGTGTCAGCATTGATATTAATAAATCCACTGGTGACATATTTGTGCCGGTAACCATCAGTATCAACAACGCCATAACCGGTGATACGCGAGCCGGGATCAATACCGATGAGGCGTATCATGACGGCTGGCGATTACCGCTATTGCAGGTTCGCAAGCACTTCATCCGGAAAATCTGCATTGGTGTGAACTTCCTGAACGTCATCCAGTTCATCAAGGGTATCGATCAATCGCATGATTTTCTCGGCATCTTCCTCCGATACGACCGTATCAGTGGTCGGCTTCTCGATAATTTCAGCATTTTCCGGCTTGTGCCCGGCGGCCTCCATCGCATCCTTAACCGCCATGAACTCCTCGTAGCTGGTCGAAACCTCGATACTGCCGTCATCGCTGACATCAACATCCTCAGCGCCGGCCTCCAGTGCCGCTTCCATAATGGCATCTTCGTCGCTGCCTGCCGGGTATATCAGCAGCCCAATGCGATTGAACATGTAGGCAACAGAACCATCCGTGCCGAGGTTGCCGCCTGACTTGGTAAAGGCATGCCTCACTTCAGAAACAGTGCGATTGCGGTTATCTGTCATGCAGTCAACCATAACCGCTGTGCCTCCCGGCCCGTAACCCTCGTAGCGTACTTCCTCGTAATTGGCATCATCACCCTCACCGGTACCGCGTTTGATAGCCCGCTCGATGGTATCCTTGTTCATATTGGCGCTGAGCGCCTTGTCCATTGCCAGGCGCAGCCTTGGGTTAGCTGAGGGGTCACCACCGCCACCGCTGCGAGCAGCCACGGTGATTTCTCGAATAAGTTTGGTGTAGATTTTTCCGCGTTTTTTATCCTGGGCTGCTTTTCTATGCTTGATATTCGCCCATTTACTGTGGCCGGCCATGTGCTACCTGTTCAACTTTCTAGATGGCGCAAAGTGTATCATTTTTTACAGGGGCAAGTGGCAAGGGACGAGGTAAAAGGAATGTATAGAATATGACTTTCCTCGCCACTTTTCCCTTGCCACTTGTCCCTGTTTTTGCGCAGCAAAAACTCAGGCTACGCCTGTGTCCAACAACGGCGTGCCGACAACATCACCGAACTTGCCCGAACGCAGGAATGTTACAACCTGGGTGGCGACCCGTGTCGAAATCAGCATGCCGGTATGGCTCACCGGCAGGGCAATGAAATCAGTTGCGCCCTTGAGCCGGGTTTCATCGACAGAAACGGTGCCATCATGAGGCATATCAGGGCCACCTGCCACAAGGCCCGCCCCCAGTGGAAATGTGCCTGCGATGATGCCGATATCCTGCCAGCCTTTCCATTCGGGCACATCGCCCAGTATGCCCTGCTCAGTGGTCTTGCCAAGTGTCCATCGCGTTATTGGAACACTGCAGAGTCGCTTGCCGACAACGCTGCCGTTCACCGGCGCGCCCATCAGCACAATACGTCCATTACATGAAAATGGATACTGGTTAAACATGTGTAGCAGTACGATACCGCCAAAGCTGTGGCCGACGAAATGCACCACAGGCGTATCCATCTTGTCGATGAACTCATGCAATCGACTGGCGATTTCTACCGGCGGCTTGCCCCAGATTTGATACCTGAAGATATGGCACTCATAGCCGGCACGAGACAACTGCCGACGAAGACGCCACATGTCCATGCCGTTGCTCCAGATACCATGTACTAGTACGACTGCTTCACGCATGTATCTATTTTACAGCCTGAGCCATAGATAAAAAAATACTGTTTGAGAAATCCCTGAATATTTCAGAGTTTCGATGGATATGATTTACGGGGAGACCTCGAGCATGCGATTCAATGCCAGTCTGGCGAGTTCTGCCGTATTTTCCGGCACCGACACCTGGTTGACGGCAACACCATCGACCAGGTTCTCCAGCACCCAGGTCAGGTGTTGCGGATCGATACGAAACATGGTGGAACACATACACACATTGGGTGACATGAAGTGCACATTGGTGCCTTCAGCCTTATGCTGGTCGTGCAGTCGGTTCACCATGTTAAGTTCAGTCGCCACCAGCCAGCGAGATCCCGGCTTGCCTTCAGCGATGGTCTTGATGATGTATTCAGTGGAACCGACGAAGTCCGCCTTTCGGCATACTTCGAACGGGCTCTCGGGGTGGGCAATGACGATGGTCTCCGGGTATTTCTGCTTGAAGTTGTCGATCTGCTCGGGCTGGAACATCTGGTGAACCGAGCAAAATCCTTTCCACAGGATGATTTTTGCCTGCCTGATCTGCTCCGCGGTAAGCCCCCCCATGGGCTTGTCATAATCCCAAACCACCATCTGTTCCAGCGGGATACCCATGGTGTAACCGGTGTTGCGGCCAAGATGCTGGTCAGGGAAAAACAGCACCTTCTCGCGATGCTCAAACGACCAGTCGAGCACATGGCGCGCATTGGTTGAGGTACATACGATGCCACCGTGCTCACCACAGAAAGCCTTCAGGTCGGCAGCTGAATTGATGTAGGTCACCGGCGTCACATGCTCATCCGGGTCCAGCACTTCGCCCAGTTCCTTCCAGGCCTTCTCCACATGCTGCAAATCCGCCATATCGGCCATGGAACAACCGGCCGCCAGGTCAGGCAGAATAGAAACCTGGTCGGTTCGTGTCAGGATATCGGCCACTTCGGCCATGAAGTGGACGCCGCAGAAAACGATGTACTCCGCTTTTGTTCCCGCCGCCTGACGCGACAGCTTGAGCGAGTCACCGGTGAAATCGGCGTGTTGAAACACCTCATCGCGCTGGTAGTGATGCCCGAGGATAACCAGGCGTTCGCCCAGGACCTGCCTGGCGCGCCTGATGCGTTGCTCGCACTCCTGATCGTCCAGAAGAGCGTAGGGTTGAATTGCGGCTGCGTTCATATAAATAATTAGACGATTTGGATCTGTCGAGGTTACTTATTCAGACAGAAAGTGCAACGAATAAATTGGGGTATTACTTATTGGGCTCTCCTCAGGTCTCGCTTTGAACCCGTTACAGATAACAGGGAAAAAGCAGGATTGGATTTAGCCGCGACAAAAATTTCTGGAAAATTCTTTAACGCACGAAGTGCCGCCCAGAGGGTGAAGGGCAGGAGGCCCGGAATAGTAACGCAAAAATCGCAAAATTCTGGCTTTAAAAATCCAAAATATATCTCTCAGCAAGCTCAATAAGTTTTTTACCTTCGTGTTATTCGCGTTTTTTGCGGCTATAGCCTTTTAATAATCTGTGCCTGTTGTAAAGCTTTTTATTGGTTTAACCCACTAAATCTGGTGAAGACCCACTTAATGGATTCAAGCTGCTGGCTTATCGGCCTCGGTTTTGCGCAAACGTAAATTCAATTCTTTCAGTTGCGCACTGGAAACCGAGGATGGCGCCGAGGTCAATGGACAGGATGCTGTCTGTGTTTTCGGGAAAGCCATGACATCGCGGATCGAGTCAGCACCGCTCATCAGCATCACCAGGCGATCAAGTCCGAATGCGATGCCGGCATGCGGCGGACAGCCGTATTTCAGCGCTGTCAGCAAGAAGCCGAACTTGTCATCGGCTTCCTCGTCAGAAATACCCAGCAGGTCAAATACCGCCTTCTGCATCTCGGTGTCGTGGATACGTACCGAACCGCCACCGAGCTCGGTACCGTTCAGCACCATGTCATAGGCGCGCGATAAAATCGCAGCCGGTTCGGTCTTGAGCATTTCGGGCGACGTGATGGCCGGCGCCGTGAATGGATGGTGCAGTGGCGTCAGGCCGCCATTGCCGTCATCCTCGAACATAGGGAAGTCAACCACGAACAAGGGCTGCCATTCGTCAGCGACCAGGCCGCGGTCGTGCCCCAGCTTGACGCGTAGCGCGCCAATGGATTCATTCACGGTATTTGCGTCACCGGCGCCGAAGAACAGGATATCGCCCGACTGTGTACCCGTTTTGTCCATAATGGCTGTGAGCACATCATCCGGCAGGAATTTTACGATGGGCGACTGCAGCCCGTCGCGGCCGGCAGCGACATCATTGACCTTGATCCAGGCCAGACCCCTGGCGCCGTAACGGCCTACATAATCGGTGTAATCATCGATTTCCTTGCGTGACAGCTCGGCGCCGCCAGGCAGGCGCAGCACGACCACGCGGCCATCGGGGTCGCTCGCCGGACCGGAAAACACCTTGAATTCAACACCCTTCATCTCTTCGGCCAGGTCAACCAGTTCCAGCGGTATGCGCAGATCAGGTTTGTCCGAGCCGTAACGTGACATGGCTTCTGCGTAGCTCATATGCGGAAACGGATTCGGCAAATCGACGTCCAGCACCTGTTTGAACAGGCCGCGGATCATTTCCTCGTTTATTTCCATCACCGCTTCTTCACCCATGAACGAGGTTTCGATATCGAGCTGGGTAAACTCGGGCTGACGATCGGCGCGCAGGTCCTCATCGCGGAAACAACGCACCACCTGATAGTAGCGATCCATACCTGACATCATCAGCAGCTGTTTGAACAGCTGGGGTGACTGGGGCAATGCAAAAAACTTGCCCTTATTGGTGCGGCTGGGCACCAGGTAATCACGCGCACCTTCCGGTGTCGCCTTGGTCAGCATCGGGGTTTCGATCTCCCAGAAACCATGGCTGTCGAGATAATGACGCAGATAGGTTGTTACCTGGTGACGCAGACGCATACGGTCCTGCATGACGTCACGGCGCAGATCGATGTAGCGATAGCGCAGCCGCAGGTCATCGTGCACATCATCTTCATCGAGCTGGAACGGCGGCGTTTCCGCGGTGTTCAATACCACCAGCTCGAGCCCGAGCACTTCGACCCTGCCAGTCGCCAGCTTGTCATTGATGGTGGCTTCATCACGTGCACGCACCCGGCCTTTGACCTGGAGTACGTATTCATTACGGATGCGCTCGGCAAGTGCAAACATCTTCTCGCGATCAGGGTCGAACACAACCTGGACCAGACCTTCCCGATCACGCAGGTCGACAAAAATCACGCCACCATGATCTCGACGGCGATTGACCCAGCCACACAATGTAATTTCCTGGTCAATCAGTTCTTCGCTTACTTGTCCGCAATAATGACTACGCATGATGTTCTCTGAAAAAGAAAGCGATGTTAATCGCTATGTTATTGATTGGCAATTAGTTTTTAGACGCGGTCGGCTTCTTTGCTGTGCTCGTGCCGGCACCGGCAGGCTTGTCAGCTGTTTTCGCCGCTGCCTTGTCAGATGATTTGCTGCCTGATTTCGAAGCATCGCCTGCATCGTGCACATTTTTCTTCTTGCCGGATTTAAAATCGGTTTCATACCAGCCGCCACCCTTGAGGCGAAATGCAGCCGCCGTGACCATTTTCTTCATGGCCGGCTTGCCGCATTCTGGACAGTCCTTCAACGGGTCATCGGAAATTTTCTGCAGCACTTCGGTCTGGTAACCGCATTGCGTACACTGGTATTCGTATATCGGCATATCACTTCATCAGCCTGAAAATATAAGCAGCGAATTATATACGCCCTGCCCGCCCGCTGTCATGTACATGCTAACCCACATATTGCATGAAGGATTTGGATTTTTTGGGCAAAATTTTGTCTGGAACAAAATATTGCGTTCGCCTTAGTGCAATATGCAGGCTAAGCTTCGTGCATGTCAGAACACGCCGCAAAGACCATACTCATCACCGGCTGCTCGAGCGGCATCGGCTATTGTGTGGCCAGCGGCCTGCAACAGCGTGGCTACCGGGTGTTTGCCACAGCCAGGCGCGCCGAAAGTGTTGACAAGCTCATTGCCGAAGGCTTTGAAAGCCTGCAGCTCGACCTGGATGACTCGCAATCGATCCAACAGGCAATCGATGAAATTTTACGCAGAACCGGCGGTGAGCTATATGCGGTGTTCAATAACGGTGCTTTCGGGCTGCCCGGTGCCGTCGAAGACCTGAGCCGTGACGCCATACGCGCACAGTTTGAAACCAACTTTTTCGGCTGGCTGGAACTGACTAATCTACTGTTGCCCGTGATGCGCAGGCAGGGTTATGGCCGCATCATCAAAAACAGTTCTGTCCTCGGTTTCGTCGCAATGCCGTTTCGCGGTGCCTACAATTCCAGCAAATTCGCCATCGAAGGACTCAGTGATACCCTGCGGCTCGAGCTCAAGGGCACCAATATACATGTTTCACTGGTAGAGCCCGGTCCGATACTGAGCCGCTTTCGTACAAACGCACTGACCGCCATGCAAAAACATATTGATATGGAAAACAGTGTACACAGCGAACGCTACCAGGCAGTACTTACGCGTTTAAACAAGGAAGGTCCGGCAGTGCCATTTACGTTGCCACCGGAAGCCGTATTGAAAAAAGTCATACACGCACTTGAATCACGCAATCCGAAGGCGCGTTATTACGTGACCTTTCCAACTTACCTGTTCGGTTATTTAAAGCGCATGTTGCCGACAAAGACCCTGGATAAACTGCTGCGACTGGCGAGCAACTAAAGATGTCATTAAGGCAATAGTCGTTCGAAAAGATCATTTAGATATTCACCGCAAAGACGCAAAGGGCGCAAAGAAAACCGATTGTTCTTACCGCAGAGGCGCGGAGACGCAGAGGCTTATTTTGATGTTGTAGCCCGGATGAGGCACAGCGTAATCCGGGAGTCTACAGTAAGCAGGCCTGCATAAGCGAAGCGTTGTCCTTCGACAAGCTCACCATGAACGGTTTTTATTAATGTCGGGAACGGCAAAGCCTTATCACGGCCTACGGTGTCAGAACCAACATTCATATTGCATATACTGTTCTCTGCGTCTCCGCGCCTCTGCGGTAAATCCTTCCTTTTCAAAAAACGCATATATGTTGATGAAAACAACCGGGCCGGCGCATCATACGCCGGCCCTGTTGCCTGCTTACAGCCTGGCTGTTGTTATACAGCCGCTTTGACCGCCTGCAATTTACCGAATATTATTTCACCGTCCTTGAGGTCGACACGAATAACATCGCCTTCGATATAATCACCAACCAGCAACTGCTGCGCCAGCGGATTCTCCAGATACTGCTGGATAGCGCGCTTCAAAGGACGCGCACCGTATACCGGGTCGAAGCCTGCTTCGCCGAGTTTATCCAGTGCTGCATCACTGACATCCAGCGCGATGTCTTTTTCCTGCAAACGCTGGCGTAAATGCTCGATCTGGATGTTGGCGATTGAGCGAATCTGTTCACGACCCAGCGGATGGAACACAACCGTTTCATCGACACGGTTGATGAACTCCGGCCGAAAATGCTGGCCGACAATTCCCATCACCGCTTTTTTCACGCCTTCGTAATCACCCGCAGCCGACATCTCCTGGATCTGATGTGAGCCAAGGTTGGAGGTCATGATGATGACGGTATTTTTGAAATCAACCGTCCTCCCCTGACTGTCTGTTAAACGGCCATCATCCAGCACCTGCAGCAGTACATTGAATACATCGGGATGCGCTTTTTCGATTTCATCGAGCAGGATTACCGAGTAGGGTTTGCGCCTTACCGCTTCCGTCAGGTAGCCACCTTCGTCATAGCCGACATAACCCGGAGGTGCACCGATCAGCCTGGCAACAGAGTGTTTTTCCATATACTCGGACATATCCAGTCGAACCATGGCATCTTCGGTGTCAAACAGGAACTCTGCCAGCGCCTTGGTCAACTCGGTTTTACCGACACCGGTCGGGCCAAAGAACATGAACGAGCCATTCGGACGATTGGGATCGGATAATCCGGCCCGCGAGCGGCGAATGGCATTTGACACCGCGACGACAGCATCCTGCTGGCCGACAACTCGTTTGCCGATTTCCTCTTCCATGCGCAGCAGTTTTTCCTGCTCGCCTTCCATCATCTTGTTGACAGGAATACCGGTCCAGCGCGATACGATCTCCGCAATCTCGTCTGTCTGTACTTTATTGCGCAGCAGTCTGTTTTCAGACTGGTCAACCTGTTCCAGCTGTGCGGCCTGCTGCAGTTGTTTTTCCAGCTCGGGTATGCGTCCGTACTGCAGTTCGGACATGCGCGCAAGATCACCGGCACGGTGTGCGGTTTCAAGTTCCAGGCGTGCACGTTCAAGCTCTTCCTTGATATTTTTCGAACCCTGTACCGCGACCTTTTCAGCCGTCCACTGCTCTTCGTAATCGCTGTACTCACGCTCGAGCTCTTCGATTTCCTGCTCCAGCGTTTTCAGCCGTGCCCTGGTCGCCTTGTCTTCATCTTTTTTCAGCGCCTCGCGTTCGATCTTGAGCTGAATGATCCTGCGATCGAGGCGATCCATGACCTCGGGCTTGGAATCGATTTCCATGCGAATTCGACTGGCCGCTTCATCGATCAGGTCGATGGCCTTGTCCGGCAACTGTCGGTCACTGATATAACGGTGAGACAGTATGGCTGCCGAGACAATCGCCGGGTCGGTAATATCGACACCGTGATGCACTTCGTAACGTTCTTTCAAACCACGCAGGATTGCAATGGTGTCTTCCACGCTGGGTTCATCAACCTGTACCTTCTGGAAACGACGCTCGAGTGCGGCGTCTTTTTCTATATATTTGCGATATTCATCCAGCGTGGTCGCGCCAACACAGTGCAGTTCACCACGCGCCAGTGCAGGCTTGAGCATATTGCCGGCGTCCATCGCGCCCTCAGCCTTTCCGGCACCGACCATGGTATGCAATTCATCGATAAACAGTATGATTTGTCCTTCCTGCTTGGAAAGGTCATTGAGCACCGCTTTAAGACGCTCCTCAAATTCACCGCGAAATTTCGCGCCTGCAATCAACGAGCCCATATCCAGTGACAACAGTCGTTTGTTTTTCAGACCTTCGGGAACTTCACCATTGATGATGCGTTGCGCCAGGCCTTCGACAATCGCGGTTTTACCCACACCGGGTTCACCAATCAGCACCGGATTGTTCTTGGTCCTGCGCTGCAGCACCTGAACCGTGCGACGGATTTCTTCATCGCGACCGATGACCGGGTCGAGCTTGCCCTGCTGTGCACGCTCGGTGAGGTCGATGGTGTATTTTTCCAGCGCCTGGCGCTGTTCCTCGGCGTTGGGGTCATCCACTTTCTGTCCACCGCGAACATCATTGATGGCCTTTTCCATGATGTCTTTATTAATGTTGCAGGAACGCAGTAAATCGCCAAGCCTGCTTTTATCGTCTATCGCGGCAAGCACGAACAGCTCGCTGGAAATGTACTGGTCCTTGCGATCTTGCGCCAGCTTGTCGGTCACATTGAGCAGGCGGCCGAGTTCATTTGAGATCTGCACATCACCCTGCGCGCCTTCAACACGCGGCAGACGGTCGAGTTCTTCGAGTAATTTCGAAACCAGCAGATCAACATTACAACCTGTGGTTGCAATCAGGTGCCTTACCGTACTGTTGTCCTGTTCGAGCAGCGCAGCCATCACGTGTATCGGCTCAATAAATTGATGATCACGGCCGACCGCCAGTGACTGCGCATCAGCCAGCGCCATCTGGAACTTGCTGGTTAATTTATCCATTCGCATTTGTGTAACCCTCTGAAATTCTTTGATTGTTCTTTATATAAGGATATTTTGTGGGGTTTCAAGGTGCTTGTTGTGCAAGGTCATGTTTTGAGTGGGTAACGCACTATGAGTACTCGATGCATAATGCAATGATTCATTTATAACGTGTAATCAAACATTCTGTTTCACCTTGATGGCGAAACCAAATGCTTAGTTACGCACAATAATATAAAGAGCCAACCACCTGGATGCTACCAATGTAAAAATTAACAGTCTGATTCAACTAACAGGTATGACATACCAGATCTGTTCGCATACACTGCCACAATGGTGATCATGCGAGCAATTCAACACCGCTTATTAATGCTGTTACTGATTTTCATCAGCATTCATGCTCATGCCATGGAGGAAAAATACAACAGCGGCTGGCTGCTGAGCCTCGACAACGACATCCTGGCTGAAAGAGACCGTGACTATACCGGTGGTATTGCGCTTACATTGTCTGGCAGGCGCGCGCAGGAGTACCTGGTTTCACTGGAGGGTGCGCGCAACTGGCTTGATGGCCTGCTAGGCATTGACAGGCTCTATGCTGATCAAATCCATTTCCAGCTACACAGTGTGCAGTATGGCGCCACGCTGTTCACGCCTGGAGACATCACCAATCCAGCGCCGATATTCGACGACCGGCCTTACGGCAGCCTGTTTTACATATCCAACACCGAAATGACCGTGGTGCCGTCATCTGACAAAGCGTATTTATCAACTCTGACATTTGGCTTTCTGGGACTGGGCGCTGCCGAATATATACAGAAAGCCATCCATGCTGTTACCGATTCTGATGTCGCAAACGGCTGGGACAACCAGATATCTTCCGGCGGCGAACCGACCTTGATGCTTACATTATCTGCGCAAAACAATCATCTCGATACGGTGAGCACTGCAACCCGCCATGAATTCAAAACCGCGTATGAAGCAAATGTCGGCTTCAGCACCGATGTAAATGCCAGCATGAGCTGGCGCTGGGGCCGAATAAACACGCCCTGGTGGAGCTTCAACCCCCAGCATTCAGAATATATTCAGCTTGGCGCCCCGGTCGTCGCCGGAAACAGACTCGCAGACAAGGGCGAGTTATATCTCTGGGCCGGGACAACGGTTAAATACCGCTTATACAGTTCCCTGATGCAGGGTCAGTTCCGCGACAGCATTGTGAAATTCAGCAGTGACGAGGTCGAGAATCTGCTTGCTCAATTCTGGCTGGGTGGCACCTGGGAATTCGCTGACAACTTTAGAGGCAGTTTTTTCTACCGCGCCTCTACCAGGGAGTTCGAAGGAAACAATGCGCATTATCTGGTGTGGGCGGGTCTGATCATCAGCCGGTCATACTGAGCACCCGATTACGCAAGCTCATGATCTGGCTCAACATATCCCCTGTAATACTGACATATTATTAGCCGCTTATTTTGTTACACTAGCCGAGAATTTCTACACACAGACAGGTCGGAATGACTGAATACGCTCTCATACTTCTCAGCACCATCCTGGTGAACAACTTTGTGCTGGTGAAATTTCTCGGCCTGTGC
The DNA here is from genome assembly GCA_937998645.1 of uncultured Gammaproteobacteria bacterium. Classification (GTDB taxonomy): domain Bacteria; phylum Pseudomonadota; class Gammaproteobacteria; order SZUA-229; family SZUA-229; genus JABDQW01. The sequence goes on along the minus strand of CALLCZ010000177.1, from coordinate 3,007 downwards.
CCTTTCATGGGTGTTTCACGCAAGCTCGAAACAGCCATGGGCATGGCCCTGGCAACCACCTTTGTGCTGACACTTTCGTCGGTATTCAGCTACCTGGTCAACCAGTACATCCTGGCGCCGCTGGGTCTTGAATATATGCGCACCATCATGTTTATTCTGGTGATTGCCGTCGTGGTGCAGTTCACTGAAATGGTCGTGCACAAAACCAGTCCTTTACTGTATAACGTGCTCGGCATTTTTCTGCCGTTAATAACGACCAACTGTGCCGTGCTGGGCGTGGCTTTATTGAATGTTCAGGAACAGAACAACTTTATACAGTCACTGTTCTACGGTTTTGGCGCCTCGGTTGGATTTTCGATGGTGCTGGTGCTGTTCTCCGCCATGCGTGAACGCATCACTGCAGCGGATGTTCCGGAAGTCTTCCAGGGCAGCTCCATCGCGCTGATAACTGCCGGTATTATGTCGCTCGCGTTTATGGGTTTCGCTGGTTTGATCAAGGTATAGGAATTCACTCTCACTCATGATGGTTGTCATCATTACACTGGCAATTATTGCAGCATTTTTTGGCCTGTTGCTGGGCTACTCTGCGATCCGCTTTCGTGTCGAAGGCGACCCTGTAGTCGACAAGATTGATGCGATCCTGCCGCAGACGCAATGCGGACAGTGTACCTATGCAGGCTGTCATCCCTATGCGGAAGCGATTGCCAAGGGTGAGGCGGATATCAACCAGTGCCCGCCCGGAGGTGAGGCAGTCATCATCGCGTTAGCAGACTTGCTCGAAGTTGAGGTCATACCGCTGAATGCCGAACACGGTGAGGTAAAGGAGTCCAAGACAGTTGTTTACATCGACGAAAACACCTGCATCGGCTGTACGCTGTGCATTCAGGCCTGCCCTGTAGACGCTATTCTTGGCGCGGCAAAACACATGCATACTGTTATCGAAAGCGAATGTACCGGATGTGACTTGTGTATTCCGCCCTGCCCGGTCGACTGCATCCATATCAAAGCGGTCACGCCGACATTGAAAACCTGGAAGTGGCATCGGCCTGAAGGCGGCTATGCCGCCCCGAGGGCAGGCTGATATGAGCGCGATTAAAAAATCGAATATTCTGAAAACCGGGGAAAGCACCTGGAGTTTTCATGGAGGCATCAAACTGCCCGGACACAAGGACATGTCGACAGGAAAACCGATCGCCCGTATGCCTTCCAGTGACCGTTACGTGATTCCTCTGAATCAACACATGGGCGCTGAAGGCGAGGTCCTGGTGTCCACGGGTGAGAACGTTCTAAAGGGTCAGATGCTGGCAGGCCCTCACGGCTTGATCAGCGCAGCTGTACATTCACCAGTATCCGGTAAAGTTGCAGAGATAACACAACATCGTTTCCCCCACCCGTCAGGACTTGCAGGCACATGTATCGTTATCGAGAACGATCATAAAGATGAATGGGTAGAACGTAATCCCATTGGTGAAGACTACACGACCATATCATCACATGAACTGCGTAACATTGTCCGTGATGCCGGCATCGTCGGGCTTGGTGGCGCCACATTCCCTGCAGCTGTCAAACAAACAGAAGTCGGCATAGAAACCCTGATACTCAATGGTGTCGAGTGTGAACCCTACATCACCTGCGATGACATGCTGATGCGTGAACGCGCAGATGGCATCATCAAGGGCGCAAAAATCATTGCACATATCATCAAGGCAGAACAATGCATTATCGCCATCGAAGACAACAAGCCCGAGGCCATCGAGGCAATCACCCGGGCAGTAAGCCGTGATGGCAGCGAAAATATAACCGTACAGTCTGTTCCGACTATTTATCCCAGCGGCGGTGAGCGCCAGTTAATCAAGATAATAACCGGCAATGAAGTACCGGTTAATGGACTGCCCGCAGATATTCATGTGCTCTGTCATAATGTAGCAACCAGTTACACTATATATAAAGCCATATTCGAAGCCGAGCCCCTGATCTCACGCATCGTCACTATCACCGGCAGAGGTATAAATTCACCACGTAACCTGGAAGTTGATATTGGCACATCCATTCACGATTGCATTGAACATTGCGGCGGGTACAGCAACGACGCCAGGGCACTGATCATGGGCGGCCCGATGATGGGCCTCACCCTGAACACCGATGAACTCCCGGTGATAAAAGCGACCAACTGTCTGCTGGTAACTGCCGGCATCGACATAAGCTTGCCAGACAGTGAGATACACATGCCTTGCATACGCTGTGGCAAGTGTGTAGATGTTTGCCCTGCCAATCTGCTGCCACAGCAGCTGTACTGGTTCGCCGCTGACAAGGATTATGATCGCGCGGTCGATTACAACCTGTTCGACTGCATTGAATGCGGTTGTTGTGCCTATGTATGTCCAAGCCAGATACCATTGGTGCAATATTACCGCTTTGCCAAATCCAATATCTGGGAACAGGAACGCGAACGCAAAAAGTCGGATATTGCGCGACAGCGTCACGAGAACAGGCTTGAGCGGCTGGAAAAACAAAAACAGGAACGCGAAGCACGACTGAAGAAGAAGCGTGATGCGCTGTCAAAAAACAAGAGCAGCCGCGACAAGGAAATGGACAAAAAGAAAGCGCTGATCGCAGAAGCGCTGGCCCGCGTCAATGAAAAAAAATCAAAACAAAATACAAAAGCCAAAAACACGGAGAACCTGACACCTGAGCAACAGCAAAAAATCAAACAGGCCGATGCAAGGCGTGAAAACATGAAGAAGCACGAGAACCAATAGCCCGCATTTCTCACCAGGACACTGCATAACACGAATAATTACATGAGTATAAAATCCAAAGCTCGATTTCGATCAAATACAGTCTGTTTGGTGGGGCGCTATTTCGTTCCATGCACATCTGTAGCGTCCCTGCGCACGCATGTTGATGAAACACGTCCCTGTGTTTCACCCTTCGGGTGCACAGGCATCCTGATTCGCTCCAGGCGAATTAGTCCTTCAAACCATAGCTATTGCTATGCTTTTCAGTC
>CALLCZ010000176.1 GCA_937998645.1 uncultured Gammaproteobacteria bacterium | reverse complement strand
AATACGGTACTGGAAATGGATGAACTTCCGTTTGACGTGCTGCAGCAGATTCCGGTTCTGGAATATTCCGCCCATGTCTATTCAAGCAATCCTTTACAGCGCAGCATTGTTATCAATGGCCGCTTCATGGAGGAAGGCGATCGGCTAGCCGGTGACCTGTTTCTTAATGAAATAACACCCGACGGCGCGATCTTTGATTTTCAGGGACAGCTTTTTCACCAGGGTGTTGTCTCCGCCTGGAACTAGGTTTTTATCTAGAATTCGCACTCGGAAACCAGGCACATGCTTTCACTCGTCACCGGGTGAATGAACTCGAGCTGTTCGGCATGAAGCATCATACGCTTCGCACTGCCATGGGCCGTTTCACTGTATAAACGATCGCCCACGATCGGATGCCCCAATGCCATGCAATGCACTCTTAATTGATGCGTTCTCCCTGTCACGGGCCGCAGCATTAACCGGCTCAAGCGTTCGCCCGCATGATTTTCAAAGTCAAGCAGACGCCATTGCGTCTGCGCATGCTTCCCCTTTAAATAATCAATAACCTGCCGGGGCCTGTCATCAGGATCACCGCGCATTGGGATATCAACGGTTCCCGAACTCTGATCAACCATGCCATGGACCAGAGCGACATAGCATTTTTCAACCTCACGGTCATGAAACAGGCGGCTTAATTGCCTTTGCATATCAGGACCGATTGCAAGCAGCATCACTCCCGAAGTATGGCAGTCAAGCCGATGCACCACTCGAATTTCCGGCACATGCTGTTGCAGACGCGCCACGACACAATCCTGTTTATGTTCGCCCCGCCCGGGTACTGATAACATACCGGAAGGCTTGTTTACAGCGATCAGGTGTTCATCCTGGTAAATTATTTCGAGATTCATTACAGATGATTAGTGGATTCACACACCCACTAACATAGAGGATGCTGTTGCAGGAATCAGATGGCCTGAACTATGTATGGATCAGGAGAAATCCTCTTCACGGAAGCCGTGATCATTACCACGCTGCGCGAAACCTGAGCGCCGGTCACCGCCATTGATGTCAAAACGGATCATACTCCTTCGATCGTGTAACAGCCGACGTTCAGTGCAGTACCGCCTGTTTCGCCCGAAATAGTCCGCGGTACGTATACCGATCTTATGAATGTCCGCACTCATAATCTACATCTCCACAAGAATTGAACAGAAACAGGTTCTGAATTACGTATTACTTTCGCAAAATCAGGCTTAAATTTCAAGATATTGATTTTTAAGGGAACTCTGATTAGTTCAGAGTTCCCGCAACACATGGACGTGTTGCCGCTATTTCGGTAAGCGAATGAACTGCGCAGCCTGCTCGAGTACGAACTCCTTGAAGGCCTGTGCGGCCGGAGACAGGCGCTTGCCCTTGCGTTGAATCACGTACCAGTGACGCTCGATGGGAAAGCCCAGCACATCAAGAATATTGAGCCGGCCTGTTTCCAGCTCCAGTTCCAGCGTATGGATCGAGACAATACCCAGCCCCAGCCCGGGTACCCGAGCCAGGCTCACGCACCACGAAATTCTCGTTAGCGAAATGTGACAACGGGATTTTTTTCTTCCCGATCAGCGGATGATCTGCCGGCGCGATCATCACCAGCGGTTTTTTCCATGAAAGCTGTAGCCTCGACATCCACCCCTGTTGAATATAAGGCATTTAATGATTTTCCCGGCCTGAAAAAACTCTGGACTACGCTGCTAAAAATCGCCGATGACAACGACGAACCGGAGCATGAAACCATGCTCGTGCTTGAACATCTGGCATTGATGCTGATGAACAGTAGCGAAACTTCCGACGATGAAAAACTGAATGCTTTCGCAGCGCAGTTCCACGCAGAAATCGAAGACAACCAGAACAAGAACCAGTTCTCATGGAACATGGGCATGGACCTGTTCCACCTGTTCGCCAGTCGCAAGGCCGTACCCAGCCTGCGCATACTGGAACGTATCCGCATTCCTTATCGCGACGACAATCGTTACGTATGGGAATTCGAAGAATTCTCCTGGGGGGTCGAAACCGAGTATGTACCCGCCAGTCAGCGCCAGGTACGCCGTCAGGTGAGTGTAATCGAAATGGCCAACGAGGTTGATTGTGAGCTGGCCGGTGATGACGCACAGGAAATCTGGACCTGCACTACCAATATGCGTCCTTACGAGGATGACCTGACTGATGAGCAGATCAGCTTCAACGACATGTGGGGCAAGGAACCGGTATCTGATCCGTTCCACTACCAGGAATGGGATTACCAGATCCAGTTGCACCGACCTGACTGGGCCACCGTGTACGAACGTCGTCAGCCCAAAGGCGACCCGGAAGACATCAACGATATCATGGCCGAGTACAGGCCGATTGCGCACCGCATCAAACAGATCATCGACCTGTTGACACCCGAAGGCGTACAGCGGGTGCGCAACATGGAAGATGGTGACGAAATCGATCTTAATGCCGCTGTCGATGCGATGATCTCGATACGCATGGGCGAACAGCCCAACACCCGCATCACCATGCGTAATGTGCTGAAAAGCCGCGACCTGTCCGTAGTGGTATTAATGGATTTATCTGAATCCACCAACGAAGCCATGGCTGGCTCGGACAAAACCGTGTTACAACTGACCCGTGAAGCCGCCACCCTGGTAGCCACTGCGATCAATGGAATCGGCGACCTGTTTGCATTGCATGGTTTCGCCTCCGATGGTCGCCACGATGTGCAGTATTACCGTTTCAAGGACTTCAGCCAGCACTATGATGACGAAGCCAAATCACGTCTTGCCGGCATGAAAGGTGGTTTGTCTACGCGCATGGGCGCAGCACTGCGTCATGCCGGCCACCACCTGTTGAAACAGCCTGAAAGGCGTAAATTGATCCTGCTGGTGACCGACGGTGAACCGGCGGATATTGATGAACGCGATCCACAGCACCTGCGCCACGATACCAAGAAGGCAGTTGAGGAACTTTACAGTACCGGTGTTTTAACCTACTGCCTGACGCTGGATCGAAACGCGGATGCTTACGTTAAACGCATCTTTGGCGAAAACAATTACACCATTGTTGACAATGTTGACCGCCTGCCGGAAAAACTGCCAACGCTGTTCGCCTCCCTTACGGGATAAAAGAGCTGGAAGCTTTTTTACAGGTTCCAGGTCCTGGATCCCAGGTACCAGGAAGAAATGTGAGTAGCTTGTGTCAATACCTGGATCCCAGACCCTAGAACCCAGATCCTCTCAAGCCGTAAGCTTGAGTATCTTCGCGCCTTTGGCGGGCAACCGCTCATTCCTGCAGCGCTGATCCATTAACTCCATGGCCTGTCTGAACTCTGAAATCAGGCGCAGTTGCAGATCGCGGTTATGTTTTTCATAGAACACGACTTCACAAGGCACAGGGTCGGTAAGTGCATCACGATCGATTGATTCGACAAACTTCCATGCAATCAGTATCAAGCGCCCGCCTTCATCTTTAGATACCGCATACGACTGACTATCGACGAACACGATTTCTTTCTTATCAAGCACGGCCATAAACTGCATATTTCGGATAGGAACAAACACATGTCCGGCCGGGCAGTGCATCTGAAGCGAACGGTAAAGATTGTAGATCTCGGCGGGTACCGACCATTGTTTGCGTTCCACCTCTTTTGGTAGAAAAAAAGTTTCTGTTACGATAGTAGCCATTACCCTGAATACCAATGGTTGCACCAGAAGCCGGTATTATCTTTGGGATTTAAACAGGCATCCCATGTCAACTTATAACATCTTCATAACAGCAGCAGATGTCCAGCTATGTTGAACCTGATCTAAACCGTGCTTCTATAAGCATAGAATATATTTTCCCGGCATGATCAATAAGCGCGCGTTAATTATTGAAAGTAAATTATTGTAATAATTATAGTAAACCATAAAACAGCTTTTGACTCTTAATCCAAGCTGACTTAATCTCTGGCAACATTCACGTGGATTGCAGGAATGAAATGAAGCAAAAGGACATAGACACGAACCCTGGTCCTGACAGGGCCATGGAATCCCGCATACAGCTTGAAGAAATTCGCATGCTCTATGGAAGCATGAAGTTTTCAATGCTGGCAACCTTTGCCGTAAGCCTGATCATGTTTCTTGTGCTGCTCGGCCATGCCAGCTCAACTGAATACCTTTTATTATGGTTCGCCATTACGGTGGCAGCCATACTGGTCCGCAGCTGGGACACCTATCGCTTTATCAAGGCATCACCTGACGAACAAAGCAAAAAATCATGGGGAACACGCTTTCTCATCGGCTCCACATTTGCCGGATTCTGGTGGGGAATGCTTTCCTGGTTGGGATATTCCGCAGAAAACGAGTACCAGACCCTGATCGTGGTATGCATTGTAGGTGTTGCTGGCGGCTCATTGGCAACGCTGTCGTACCGCTGGCATACTATCGTCCTGTTTCTAATGCCGGCGCTGTTGATACTCGAGTTACGTCTAATATTTGACCACATCGAATTTTTCGAAATCGTTTCCTACCTGCTGGCCGTTTTCATACTGTTTACCCTGTCAACTTCCAGGCGCGCCTATAAAAATTCCAACCAGAATATCCGGCTTCGTATCGAAGCTGATTTCAGGGAAGATGCACTCAGGGCGGCAAAAAACGAAGCCGAGCATGCAAACGAAGCAAAGTCCATATTCCTCTCCAATATGTCGCACGAACTGCGAACACCACTGAATGCGATTATTGGCTACGCCCAGTTACTCGAGCATGATGAATCACTAAATCAAAAGCAGCGGGCTAATATCAGGGAAATCAACGATGCCGGTGAACTGTTACTTGAACTCGTTAACCAGGTGCTTGATTTATCCAGCATAGAAGAAGGCAACCTGGATGTATCAATTGAACCTGTTGTACTGCAAGATGTTCTGCATGAATGCAAGTCCCTGGTTCTGCCGCTGGCAGACAAGAACCACATCCGTCTTGACTTCATCACAGATTTCACCGGCTGCGTGATGGCTGACCATACTCGACTAAAGCAGATCATTCTCAACCTGCTGTCAAATGCCATAAAGTACAATCGTCCCAACGGAATGGTTAATGTCAGGTGCAGCCATGCCGCTGACAATCGCGTGCGTATTGAAGTCAGTGACACCGGCTATGGCATACCTGATAACAAACTGAACAGCCTGTTTGATCCTTTCAACAGGCTCGACATCAATCCCAAAAGAATTGAGGGCACGGGCATAGGCTTGACCATATCCAAAAAGCTTACCGAAATGATGAAGGGCACGCTGAATGTACAAAGTGAAATAAGCCGGGGAAGCACTTTCTGGATAGAGCTTGAAAGCTCTCGAAGCAACACTGGCCGCGACATGCATGAAGACCTGACGGACCCGGCAAGCACGCTTCACGCTGACAACAGCGATTTAATGCACGAGCAAAAAATACTTATCGTTGAAGATAATCCTTCAAACCTGAAATTGATCTCGAGTCAGATCGGCGTTCTCGGCTACAAGGCAGACCTCGCCAGCAATGGCAAAGAAGCTTTAGAAATGACTGCGGAAAATGAATATGCACTGGTTATAACCGATTGCAACATGCCAGTTATGGACGGTTACGAACTCACAACTGAAATTCGGAAAAATGACAGCCGTATACCTGTGATCGCTCTCACCGCTGACGCGTTCCCCGAGCGAGAACAGGAGTGCCTGACTGCAGGCATGAATGCCAGGATGGTAAAACCCGTCAGCCTGATACAACTTGGAAATATGCTCGAAACCTGGATCTGATGCGCTCATCTGTAATAGCCAGGATTCAAGCTGACTATGATTTTTTATCAGCACAGCCGGGTTTGGCCAGACCGAAAAGGCTATAGAACCAACTCTCGCAGAGGCGCAGAGTACGCAAAGGTTTTTCGTATAAGAACAAAATAAAATTGAAGTTCCTGGCGACCTTGGCGCCTTTGCGAGAGAAATAAAAAACATAATCTCGCAGAGGCGCAGGGAGCGCAGAGGTGTTTTTGGGTGGGAAAATACATCGCACACTCTGCGTACTCAGCGTCTCTGCGAGAGAAAAAAACGATTAACTCTCGCCAGGGAGCAAAGTACGCAAAGGTATTTCGGTTAAGAACAAATCAAACATAGAAGTTCTCTGCGACCCCTGCGCCTCTGCGAGAAACCAGGATGTTAAAACTCCAGCGCAGGCAGATTTCAAGGTGAGGCGAAAATCGACAACAGCTGTCAGATCAAGTCTGAACTACTACAGCTCATCTTACGTTGAGCTTTATTCCTGAATATAATTGATGACGAATACCCGGCTATTCATCACTGTTGTTCTCAAGCTTCATTTTTTTCTTGAACTCCCTGTCATATTCAAGCTCCTCAGGTGTAAATCCCAGTTTAATTTTTGATTCCGCACGATTGGTATACACCGGCACGAAATCAACGATCGCACTGTCTTCGGGATCGAACACGGCCAGCACTTTCTGGTATCTGCACGACATCGGGTAGTACAAATACCGCCTGCTGGATTCCGGGTTCTTCTCGAGGTAGTCAGACCAAATCTTCCTGTATTTCTCTATTTCATCTTGACTACCCGTAAAGCTGTTTGGCACATCAAGATAATAATTCATTACCTGCGTAGTCCCTACAATATCCATTGGCAGTAGTTTTTCACTGAATACATATATTTCGGCACTGCCCTGCCTGAATGCTTCGATCATCATATCCTGATATTCTTTATGCGTACTCGGTCGCGGCAATACAGCCAGCAGCGGCGGTGCTTTATCTTTTAGCTGCAGCCTCTCAAGATTAAAATCAGAAACTTCAGAATACTTCATACACGAAAACTTGCCGTCATAAAACACGGTCAAAACTGACCTTTCATTGTAAACGCTCTTGATCCCCCACGACAATGCAATAATCTGCAGAATCACAATAGCGGACATATCGAATTTCAGCCCGGGCTTTCCCGGTTTGAACACCAGCAGTGTCAATCCAGGTCCAAGCACAACATCAACGAAAAATATTGTTGCAAGACCGCGATAACCGCCATCGATATGAAGATAATAGGAGGGATACCACTGGAAGATGATCAGATACGACAATACGAAAAATATGGCCAGACTGATTAACAGATGCGTCAAAAAAGCCTGTTTTCGTGTAATACCTGTGAAAACCATTATAAATTCCTTTAATTTACTTCATACGTTATAGTAGTAAACATACGAACTTCAAGCGCCTTGCAAGATAGTATCTTCAATGCAGGCAGAGAAGTGTTCTTTCCCGGAAGAAAACAGCAATAGTCACGTGTTGCGAGAATACGCTGCAAAACATACTTATAGCCATAGCTTTACTGGCTGTCGTAATTTTTATACCGCATGTACTTGAAATAACCTGAAATCATTCACGATGGATCATCATCAGACTAAAATGGAAATATACTAATTTAACCGGCTTCCCCGGGGACACCTGTACAATGCCAAAGCCAACCGATAAAGAACTCGAAGCAGCCCTGCAAAAGGCGGCTGAGATGCGCGAAAACAATGATGATCCGTTCAACATGGCAAAATGCCTGTTAAGCCACAACTACCGCATCAAACATCTGGAAGATGTACTGGCCATTGCAGACCGTTACTGCAATATGGGCATGGCTCAACGTGAACTCACGCACCTTGTCAGGGCCATTGATAAAGCAAAGAATGCCGAATCATATACCTCACAAACGCAAGAAGAGAGATTCGGACTGGAATAAAATACTGAAAACATTGTCTCTCGCAAAGGCGCCAAGGCCGCAAAGAACGCAGAGAGATTTACAGGTGTTTGCAGGAGTGACCTTAGTTGCGAATATCAGCAGTTCGCGACTAAAGCCGCTCCTACATATAATAGAAGCCTCTGCGTTCTCAGCGCCTCTGCGAGAGTAAATATATTTAGCCTTTTTGATATGCTCAGTATCGAATGTACTGATAAAAAATCGTAGTAGGAGTTTGAATTTATATGACACTGGCCGTCAGATTGAGCCCGGAGTATCACAAAAAAATATATGCACCCTTTGCGTTCTTTGCGCCTTTGCGAGAGAACATCATGTAAAGCTCTTACAGATCAGTGCTCGACTCTGGCCTTGCCTGAACCTCTAGAATCAGATGCTGCATCCAGCTGCCTGGATTTTTTATCCATTACTATTGCATGCATGTTGCCATAGGTCGAATCCAGCATTTCAGTCTCGTGACCAAGTTCAAACAGTGTCT
>CALLCZ010000175.1 GCA_937998645.1 uncultured Gammaproteobacteria bacterium | reverse complement strand
AAATGTAGCAACCACTGTTATTGTCGCAGACGCATATAAGTGTGAGATTCCTGAATAGAAATTTTCCGGTCTGATCGGGCTGTTCCGATTCGAACGGCGCAAAGCCTGATTTTTACCCCGCCAGGCACAATATTACCATCCTGCGAAATGGGGTCGGAACCCTTTACGGAGTCTAGAACTGAATGATTACGAAATGGGGTCGGAACCCTTTACGGAGTCTAGAACTGAATGATTATACTGATAACAGTGATCAGATCCTCTTAACGCTGATTCCTTAAAGTAGCTTTATTAAGCTTAAAACACTGCTTTAAGTTCTATTATCACTCCTTATCTGTATATTTATACTAACAATTCAGGGGTTTAGGGTGGTCCGACCCTGTTGTTGCCAGTATTCTGAAAATGACCCAATAAAACAAAAGCCCCGTTCTATCGAACGAGGCTTCTGCAGCTATTCTCAAAAAGTAGTTTTCACACAGCCTCGGCCATTACCCGACTGACAGCAGGGTCCGCATGCGCATCGCTTGTTACAGGATCCGGGTCGGCTTTCAGTAAAACTCGATCCCGGCGGCAACCGAGCCATGATCGGAAGCCCACAAGCCCTTTCCGTGCGGTGGCGTCTTGGCTGAAACCTTGTCGCCCAGCACGCGGGCCTTCTTGATCTTCTGCGTCGGTTCCATGGTGAATATCAGGTCGACGCGCTCATATAGTATCGACTTGTGGTTGGAGAGATCCTCCAGCTGGCAACAAGTGAGTCCCTCTACACTGCCCGGGCGCATGGTCCACATGTCCGTGAAGCCGCTTGACAGGTATTGGGAGTAGGGTGCTCCTGGCCACGCGTCTGCCGGTGAGGAGTTCATGTCACCCACGAGCAGCAGCGAACGCTCCGGCGGTGTGGTCGCACCCAGCACGCTGATCAATTCAAATGCCTGCGCGGCCTGTAGTTCTGGCGGAACCGGCGGGTCCTTGACTTCCAGATGAGTATTCACAAAACGGTAATCCTTCCCGCCGATGGTGACGTCCACGCCAACATAACCGCGCTCGACGAAGATATCCCCGTAGGGTGTCGATATCGGGCCTAAAATGAACTGGTAATTGCAGCCATCGGCGCTCGGCCTGGAGCATACGCCGCTGTAGTCGACGACACTCGATTCGACGCCGGGGTGCTTCAGAATCACGTCGCGATCAAGGATGGTGAGATACGCCGGTACACTGTTGCCATCAAGGTAAAACGGTATGCCGGGCACATTCAGGTTCACCACGACCGCGGCGGTCTCGTAGGCGCCGTTAAGGGCCGCCAGCGTCAGGGCGAGGTGATCGTTGAACGCCCCTGCGATCTCGGGATCGGTGCAGGCGCCTGTTTCGTCGGGGTCAAGACACCCGACGGCATAGACCTCCTGCAGGCCGACCAGATCTGGCTTGCGGCTGGCGATCAGTTCGGCCAGAGCCTCGATGCGCGCCGGAGTATTGTTACTGCTGACCTGTTTCAGTGCATCGATAACCGCTGTATTGAATTCCTCCTGCGAAGTGGCCGTGATGACGGCGGTAAGATCCGCCCCCAGGTACTGGTTTTGTGTCATCACCTCGATATCTGCAGCAAGGCCGTTCTGAAAAACAAGAAACAGCGATGCCATCATCACCTTTGACAGATAGTTGCCGGGATATTTCATTGGATTCTCCTATAAGAAGTGATTGGCAAGCACGCCTCTAATAACACTGCACAAAATAACAATAAACGAGTTGTGGTTATTTGATATGCATCAATAAATCCAGTCCTTTATAGGCGACTAATATTAGCTGTTTCTAAAGGTCGGCTGTGGGTCGGCAGCTGCCTCTCATGCGGAGATTTTTCTCAAAACCAACCAACAGGCAACTTGCGTCCAATAGCATAGGTAATCGGGCTGAGCGAAAGATTTAGAGACGGATATGTTTGGCATTTCTGCATACCAAACACCCCAGTCCATTGTTGGGGTGTTTGATAGCCCAGGCTTCCATTTCCGAAAAATCATGAAAATCTGACAATCCATTCTCGACTAAATTAATTTTAGTAGTGTAACTAAACAATGATATTGATTAATGGCTGTTGTGTCGGAAGCGGGCGTTCGATTACTTAAAACTATTACGATAGGTTGGACGAATAGTCTGAGCTATTCTTTTGAAGCAGAAAAAACAGCGCTTTCTCGTGATTATGGCTTGCTATAGGCTTGCTGATGATTTTGGTTGTTCAGGGTGCTGAGAGGGTAGTGTCTCTGAAACCCGCATTGTAGTTGGTACCGGAGGCCGGACTTGAACCGGCACGCTATTGCTAGCATCGGATTTTGAATCCGACGTGTCTACCAATTCCACCACTCCGGCATGTGATATAGCGTATCCAGGTTTCAGGACCTGGCTTCCATTAACACAATGGATTCCCGCATCCGCGGGAATGACAGCTGTGTGGGGTGTGCGGGGCGTATTGTAGCGAATGCGGTTAATAGTTAACAGTGAATAGTGAACAATTTCAGAAACTTCGCGGCCTCAGCGTCTGCGTTGAGATTTGCACGGTTTCTCAGGGGAAAACTTTTTTGAAGGGTTTCACAGTCACCGAGGCATATACACCTGCTTGCTGGTAGGGGTCATCAGCCGCCCAGGTCTGTGCGTCTTCCAGTGAATTGAATTCGGCCACGATCAGGCTGCCGGAGAATCCGGCTTCACCGGGATCTTCGGTGTCGATGGCCGGGTGAGGTCCGGCCAGGATCAGGCGGCCTTCGTCGAGCAGGGCGTTGAGCCGTTCCAGGTGCGCCGGTCTTGCCGCCAGCCGGTTCTGCAGGCTATCGTCCACGTCCTGGGCAATAATTGCATATAGCATCACTTGTTTTCTCTGTTTACTGTTAACTATTGACTGTTCACTGCTATTGCTGTGCTTCAGTATCTGATTCTTCTTCCTCTTCTTCCTGGATGAAACGCGCCAGGTATATGGCCTGCAGGATGACGAAAATGATGGTCAGGCCCATGAGACCAAACAGTTTGAAATCGACCCAGGTTTCCATGCGTACATCCGGCTGGGCTTCGACGTTGTAGTAAAACGCAACGTACAGGTTGGCGGCGCCACTGATCAGGAAAAAAGCGACCCAGGACAGGTTCAGGCGTGTCCATACATAATCGGGCAGGTCGAGCTGGCTGCCCATCATGCGCTCGACCAGGTTCTTTTCGCCGATGAAGATGCTGAGCAGAAATGCGCCGGCGAACACCCAGTTGAGCACCGTGGGCTTCCACTGGATGAAGGCCGGGTTGCCGATGATGATGGTGATGGTGCCCAGTACTGTAATGAGCGCCAGCGAGAACAGGTGCATGCGCTCGAATTTGCGGGTTTTAAACCAGTTATAGCCGACCTGAATGAAGCTCGCGACAATGGCGATACCTGTAGCAATGATGGTGGCATTGATGTGCTCGGGTCTTTCGGGATTTATCAGGCTACCGATGAAGGTGTTGTCGATCAGGAATTTCGCCTGATAGAAACTGACAAAAAACAGAATAATCGGAAAAAAATCAAATAGTAATTTCATAAACCTGATGTTAGATATCGTTTGAGCTTGCTAATGGCATTGATTATGGAGCGGACATTATAGTGGTTTAACAGCCACTAGGATAGAATGCGCCGTTTGAAAAAGCAGTGAACAGGGAACAGTGAGAAGTTAACAACGAACAGTTAAAGCCATATTTCTCGACTGCCGGGATTGTGCCCGGTTCTTCACTGTTAACTGTTAGTTGTTCACTGAAATATTATGAGCCAGTATTTCGAAATTCATCCGACCAATCCGCAGTTGCGACTGGTACACCAGGCGGTGGAGATCATTGATGCCGGTGGGGTAATCGCGTACCCAACGGATTCGAGTTATGCGCTGGGTTGCCATATCGGCGACAAGAAAGCGCTGGAACGCGTGCGCCGTATCCGCAAGATTGATGAGAAGCACAATATGACACTGGTCTGCAGTGATTTGTCTGAAATCTCAACTTACGCAAAGCTCAATAACTCGGATTACCGCATGCTGAAATCGCTGACGCCGGGGCCCTACACATTCATTTTGAATGCGACCCACGAAGTGCCGCGCAGACTGATGCACCCAAAGCGCAGGACCATAGGTATTCGTGTGGTCGATCATCCCGTGGTCAGAGCGATACTGGATGAACTGAGGCAGCCGCTGATGAGCACCACCTTGATTCTACCGGGTGAAACATTGCCGATGACCGATGCGGAAGAAATTCGCGATGTGCTGCAGCGTCAGATCGACCTGGTTATCGATAGCGGGCATTGCGGCATCGAGACCACCACGGTGATCGATCTCACCGGCGGTGCACCCGTGCTGGTGAGAGAGGGCATGGGGCGCGATCATGGTCTCGACTAATCTGACAATCACTGGATAAACATCGTAAACTAGCGCGATCTAAAAAAACAATAATTCATTCCATTGCAACAGATTCTCTACACTATAGCCATCTGGGCGGTTCCCGTATTATTTGCCATTACCCTGCATGAGGCGGCTCATGGCTGGGTGGCCAATAAACTGGGTGACCCGACAGCGCGTCAGCTGGGCCGAATTACCATGAATCCGATCAAGCACATCGATCCGGTGGGCACCATCGCGGTGCCACTCGTTCTGGTCATGTTGAGCGGTTTCATTATAGGTTGGGCCAAACCCGTGCCGGTGGACATGCGCCACTTCAAGCAACCCTTGCTGGATATGGCGTTGGTGGCGCTGGCGGGACCCGCGTCCAACTTCTTGATGGCCTGCGGCTGGGCCTTGATGATAACGCTGAGCACGACTGTACTGGCCGAAACATCGATTGCGATTTATCTGTTGCAGATGGGCAAGGCCGGCATGACGATCAACCTCATTCTGATGGTGCTCAACCTGATACCGATCCCGCCGCTCGATGGCGGGCGCGTGGTCGCCGGTGTTTTACCCAAGCAGGTGGCATGGTCATACATGCGTATCGAGCCATACGGCATGTGGATCATCCTGGCGCTGCTGGTCAGCGGTGTATTGGGTAAAATTCTGTGGCCGATCGTGCTACGGTTCGAAGCCATCGTCAGTGCAATGTTTATTTTCTAGGGAGTTCAATTGAATACCGTTACAAGACAACGCGTTTTATCGGGAATGCGGCCAACGGGTCTGTTGCACCTGGGTCACTATCACGGCGTGCTGAAAAACTGGGTCAACCTGCAGCATGAGCATGAGTGCTTCTTCTTTGTTGCAGACTGGCATGCGTTGACCACGCATTACGAAGATCCGCGCATTATCGAGCAAAGTGTATGGGACATGGTGATCGACTGGCTCGCGGCCGGTATCAGCCCGGGAGCGGCGAAGATTTTTATTCAATCGCGCGTGCCTGAGCATGCTGAGCTGCACACGCTGTTGTCGATGATTACGCCACTGGGCTGGCTGGAACGCGTGCCCACCTATAAGGACCAGCAGGAACTGCTGAAGGAGAAGGACCTGGCGACTTATGGCTTTCTCGGTTACCCGTTGCTGCAGAGCGCGGACATACTTATTTACAAGGCAGGACTGGTACCCGTCGGCGAGGACCAGGTCGCGCACGTAGAACTTACCCGTGAAGTCGCACGGCGTTTCAATCACCTGTATGGGCGTGAGCCGGGTTTTGAAGACAAGGCGGAACAGGCCTGCACCAAGATGGGCAAAAAGAATGCACGCATGTTCAAGGAGTTACGCAAGAAATATCAGGAGCAGGGTGACCAGGAATCGCTAAACGTCGCGAAAGCCCTGCTGGATTCTCAACAGAATATCTCCATAGGTGACAAGGAGCGCCTGTACGGCTACCTTGAAGGTCAGGGCAAAATCATTTTGCCTGAACCGCAGGCACTGCTGACGCCGGCATCGAAAATGCCGGGCCTGGACGGGCAGAAAATGTCCAAATCTTACGCCAACACCATCGCGCTGCGCGACAAGCCGGACGACATCAGCCACAAGCTCAGAACCATGCCGACCGATCCCGCACGGGTACGGCGCAATGACCCGGGTGATCCGGACAAATGCCCGGTGTGGCAGTTTCATCTCATCTACTCGGATGACGACACCCAGGACTGGGTGCAGGAAGGATGTCGTAATGCAGGCATCGGCTGTGTAGAATGCAAGCAGCCGATCATCGATAGCGTGCTGAAGGAACTGAAACCGATACAGGAACGCGCCAGGGAGTACGAGAACGACATGACGACTGTTCGCTCCATTGTTGATGAGGGTAATGAAGCCGCACGCGAAGTTGCGCGTGATACACTTGATGATGTTCGTAAAGCCATGGGTATAGCTTATTTCTAATGACTGATCCCGTATCGCAACAGCCAGCTACGCCTCACCAGGACGAAATGCCATTCGCGCTGGTTGCGGGTGAGCCGCTGACCGTCATTCCCAAAGACCTGTATATTCCGCCCGATGCGCTGGAAGTTATCCTGGAGGCGTTCGAAGGTCCACTGGATCTGCTGCTGTACCTGATCAAGAAACAGAATCTCGATATCCTGGATATTCCTATCAAGGATATAACCGTTCAATACGTGCAGTACATCGAAATGATGCAGATCATGCGCATCGAGATTGCTGCAGAATACCTGTTGATGGCGGCCATGCTCGCTGAAATCAAATCACGCATGCTGCTGCCGCGCCCGACCGAAGAAGAGGATGAGGACGATCCACGCGCTGAACTGGTAAGAAGGCTGCAGGAATACGAGCGCTTCAAAAAGGCGGCGCATGATATCGATGAACTGCCGCGTATGGACCGCGATACTTTCAGGCCATCGGCAGAATTACCCGAGATACACCAGGAGAGGCCGCAGCCGGAAATCGATTTGCGTGAGCTGTTGATGGCATTCAAGGACGCGATGTCGCGCGCTGAAATGTATACCCATCACCAGATACAACGAGAAGTGCTGTCTGTACGGGAACGCATGAGCAGGGTGCTCGACAGGATATCGGCAGAAGATTTCACCGACTACAGAACATTATTCAGCATCGAAGAAGGACGCCGTGGCGTAGTCGTTACCCTGCTGGCGATCCTGGAACTGGTAAAAGAACAACTCATTGACATGGTGCAATCGGAACCGTTTTCACCGATACACATTAAGGCTGCAGGTGGCAGCCAGGCCGGCTCGCCGAAAGAGGATTGATCATGGAACAACAACAATTAAAAAATATAATCGAAGCAGTCCTGATGTCAGCCGAAAAGCCTTTGAAGGTGATTGATATAGAAGCACTGTTCGCAGGTGATAATGACATGCCTTCACGCGATGACATTCGCAAGACCCTGAAGGGGCTGGGTGAGGATTATGACAGCCGTGGTTTTGAGCTGAAGGAAGTGGCCAGCGGTTTTCGTATACAGGTCAGGCAGGATTATTCCGACTGGGTTGGTCGCCTGTGGGAAGAAAAACCCGCACGCTACACCAGAGCCTTGCTCGAAACCATGGCGCTGATTGCCTACCGTCAACCGATTACCCGCGGTGAAATCGAGGAAGTTCGTGGTGTCAGTGTCAGCTCAAACATTATCAAGACCTTGATGGAACGTGAATGGATAAAAGTGCTTGGCCACAAAGATGTGCCCGGCAAACCTGCGCTGTATGGCACGACAAAAGAATTCCTGGATTATTTCAACCTGAAGTCGCTGGAAGATCTTCCGAGCCTGGCCGAGATCAAGGACCTCGATCAGATCCACCAGGAACTTGATCTTGATATCGATAACACGGATGCCGTCCAGGAAAACAGCGATGACGAATCAACAGGTACAGACACGGATGACGGTTCCGAAGAAGTCGATGAAGCCACTGAAGAAGTTGATGAAGCTGCAGACGTAAAGACAGTTCCAGCTACAGCCGATAATGATGTGTCTTTTGAAGAACAAAGTGATGCGGAATTAGCCGGTGCTGAAACCGGTTCTGAGGAGGAGGGTGAAGATAGCGATCTGAACACGGTTGCAGTTGAGTCTGAAGATGCCGAATCTGATTCAGAGACGCAACATTCTGAATCTCCCGGTGCGGTAGCCGGCACGGAAGAAGAGGATGATACCGAGTCTTTAGAAGAAGATGACTTTGCTGAACCAGAGCCGCGGGCGCAGTCAGCGGCCGTATAACCCAACATTCGGTTTCCCCATAAGTTTTAATGCCCGAAGAACGCGTACAAAAAGTACTGTCGCGCATGGGTTTTGGCTCGCGTCGTGAAATCGAACGCTGGATCGAGCAGGGACGTGTCAAGGTTAATGGCGAAGTCTGCACCCTGGGTGACAGGGTCAAGCCGGGTGACCGGGTCCACGTTAACGGCAAACGTATTATCGTGCGCGAGGAAAAGCAGGAAGAAACGCGCGTCATCATGTATCACAAACCCGAAGGAGAAGTTTGTACACGCAGCGATCCCGAAGGCCGCCCCACGGTTTTTGATCACCTCCCAAAGGCAGGGCGGGCGCGCTGGGTAAGCATCGGCCGACTTGATATAAACACCAGCGGTCTGCTGTTGTTCACCACCAACGGTGAACTGGCCAATCGCCTGATGCATCCATCGAATGAGATAGAGCGTGAATACGCTGTACGTGTCAACGGCACAATCACAAAAGATATTCTCAGCCAGCTTAAGACAGAAGTCATGCTCGAAGACGGGCCTGCGCATTTTGATGACATCCAGGACGGTGGCGGTGAAGGTTACAACCGCTGGTATTACGTTGTTATCAGGGAAGGGCGCAACCGTGAGGTCAGACGATTGTGGGAGGCGGTTGGCATTCGCGTCAGTCGCTTGATGCGTGTTCGCTACGGCAATATCATTATACCCAAGAGCCTGAGGAAGGGACGGACCAGGGATCTTGATGCCAGTGATATCAAGCAGTTGGGTGAATCGGTCGGGCTTGAGCTTGAAGTTAAATCGAGAGCGCCGGCGAAAAAGCGAGCATGGCCGGGCGGCAAAAAAGTGTACAAAGGAGCGGCGAGAAAAAGTACAGTTAAGAAAAAACGAAGCCCGCACAAAAGAACCAGTTGACCTGTTTAAGGTCATAATTGCAGAGGTGGATATGACGCAGATGACGCTGAAAGCTTTAATGATTTTCCTGGCAGTGCTGGTATTGCCAGTGCAAACGTATGCGGCTGGCGAAACCGAGCTCACCCCCGCAATGGTCAATCCCGGTCATGAGCAACAGCCCGAATGGTTCAAGGTGTCCTTTCTTGATCTGTATGAAGACATCGCTGAAGCGGCTGATGAAAACAGGCGTGTAATGATCTACTTTTTCCAGGATGGATGCCCCTATTGCAAAAAGCTGCTGGAAGACAACTTCGGTCAACGTGAAATAACAGACAAGACCCGCAAATACTTTGACGTGGTTACGCTCAATATCTGGGGTGATCGCGAAGTCACTGTTGGCGACAAGGTGATGACGGAAAAGGAATTTGCTGCAGCGCTGAAAGTCCAGTACACACCGACACTGATATTCTTCAACGAAAACAACAAGGCGGTATACCGTGCTAACGGTTACTATCCGCCGGAAAAATTTGATGTTGTGCTTGATTACGTCGGGCAGAAAAAGGAGGGTGAAACCAGTTTTCAGGATTACCTGGCACAGATTGCACCGCAACCGGCTTCGGGCAAACTGCATACCGGGGACAGCAGTGTCAGCTCAATCGATAATCTGAATGCAGCGCTGGAGCCGGGCAAATATCTGCTGGTGATTTTCGGGCAGAAACAGTGTGCCACCTGTGATGAACTGCATCTCGATATCCTGCAACGCCCCGAAAGCAGGGAGCTGCTAAAACGCATGAATGTCGCGGTTGTCGATTTATGGTCCGAGCAGGTAATTGTCACGCCGGACGGCAGTAAGCAGAAAATTTACGACTGGGCGAAGAAGCTGGACATTAACTACGCGCCAAGCCTGGTTTATTTCAACGACCAGGGTGAAGAAGTGTTTCGCTCTGATGCCTACCTGAAAGCATTCCATGTGCAATCGGTTATGGATTATGTAACAACCGGTGCATACCTTGAACAGCCCAATTTCCAGCGCTACATAGATACCCGTGCCGACCACCTGAGAGAGCAGGGGATTGAAGTCAATCTCATGGATTGACGATGATTTTTCACCGCAGAGGCGCGGAGGCGCAGAGTTAAAAAGACGATAATTTTATCTGAGTTAGAAGTACGGCCTGGCATAAAGTAACCTGAATAAACACCTAGGAAGTTCGTTCTCTCTGCGCCTCTGCGGTTAATAAGCTTTTCTGATTTGTATATCTTCTGGTTTGAAAGTCTTGCCTGTTTCTGTGACCTTATCGCTTAACAGGTATACAAACGCATCCGTGATTTCTTCCGGCTTTGTTAATTTCCGCATATCTTCAGCCGGGTAAGCCATGGTTCTCAAGCGGGTGCGGATGGGCCCCGGCATTACTGCATTAACCGGAATGTTTTTTGATTCGAGTTCATCGGCAAGGATCTGCATCAATGACAACTGGCCTGCCTTGGCAACACCGTAGGCGCCCCAGTAGGCGCTGCTTTTTTCATCGGCGGTAAATACGATACGAGCTGCTGATGATTTTCTCATTAATGGTATGCAGGCCTTCGTCAACAGGAAGGGTGCATTCAGGTTGACCTGCATGACCTTGTACCACAGCTCGGTGTCGTATATATCCATCGGTGTAGAGGCGCCAAGCCAGCCGGCGTTATGCAACAGGCCGTCAAGCCGGCCGAATTCCCTGTCGACATTGACATTGAGGTCATCATAATCAGCAGGCGTCGCGCCTTCCAGGTTCATCGGGTAGATCGCCGGTTCCGGCCAGCCGTTGTTTTTTATTTCATCATAGACCTGCTCGAGCTTGTGTACAGTGCGGCCAAGCAGAATGACGGTTGCACCACGCCCGGCGCAGGCAATGGCGACGGCTTTGCCAATGCCGTCACCGGCGCCGGTGATCAGGATAACCCTGTCATCGAGCCGTATATCATCAGTATCAGGTATCATGGAATAATTTACTGTATTTGTAGGATTAAACCGGCCGGCTATTATGAAGTATGCGCAAGTAGAATGGAACAAGGGTACACCGCGCAGCGCACGGTATGGCGATGTTTATTTTTCTGCAGGCAACGGCGTAGAAGAAACACGCCACGTGTTTCTGCAGCAGAACGAGTTGCCGCAACGCTGGATGGAATCGGGCCATTTTGTCATTGCTGAAACCGGGTTTGGTACCGGTTTGAACTTCCTGGTAACCATGAGCGCGTGGTTGCAGTCAGCACCTGCAGATGCCTGCCTGCATTTCATTTCGATTGAAAGGCATCCTGTATCACCTGATGACATCGCGCGCCTTGCCAGTCGTTGGCCGGAATTAGAGCCCTGTGTCGATGAATTGCTGCAGGCATACCCGCCACCCTTGTCAGGCATGCATTTGCTTGAACTGGCCGGGGGCAGGGTCAGGCTGCTGTTGATATTCAGTGAAGTCGAGCATGCGCTCGAGCAGATCAACCATAAAGTCGATGCCTGGTTTCTCGATGGTTTTGCGCCATCCCGCAATCCCGAAATGTGGAGCGAGCGTGTATTTGAGTTGATCGGTCGTAATACCCGGGCTGGCGGCAGCTTTGCGACCTATACCGCATCCGGTGATGTTCGCCGTGGCCTGTCGAGTGCGGGTTTCGTTGTGCAGAAGGCTGAAGGCTTTGGTGACAAACGGGACATGCTGAAAGGCTTTATTTTCGAGCAAAGGTGTTATGTTGCAGACAGGCCCTGGTTTACTGTACCTGTTGTTTCATACAGGGAAAAAAATGCAGTCATTATAGGCGCCGGTCTTGCCGGGCTTGCTACGGCATGGGCGTTGATCAAGCGTGGCTGGAAAATAACCCTGATTGACAGACATGCGGATATTGCAGGGGAGGCATCGGGCAATCCTGCGGGCTTGCTGATGCCGAGACTGGGCCAGGGTGAAACGCTGGATTCGCGCTTTTATAGCAATGCTTATGTGCATGCAGTTCAGTGTCTCGACAGGCTGCAGGCTAAAGCTGCCGAACAGTTCTGGTTCAAGACCGGAAACGTGCTTGTGGATGATGCTGATAAATTGAAGAAAATAGTCGAGTCGCACCAGTACCCCGATGACTTTATCAGTTACATCGACAGCAATCATACTGAAGAGACTACAGGCGTTGAGCTTGCCCGTGATGCGCTGTTGCTGGTTAATGCCGGCTGGGTCAATGTGAAGCGCCTGTGCAAAGTGATCAGGCATGAATGTGCTGAACGGCTGGATTATGTTCAGGCTAATGTTGCTGACGTCAGCTTCAAACACGGTAAATGGCAGATAAGCGGCGCAAACAATGACACCATCATGATGGCGGATTGTGTTGTGGCTGCGAACGGAAGTTTAAGCGGGCGCCTTGCAGTACTTGAATGGTTGCCTGTCGATGCCGTGCGCGGCCAGTTAACGATGCCCGCGGTGACGCAGAAAAGCCGAAAAATTAAATGCGGTATCAGTGCAGAACGTTACATTACGCCTGCACATGATGGCAGGCATGTCGTTGGGGCCAGTTACAAGCTGAATGATGATTCACCCGGGCTGTCTTCACTGGATCAGGCGGAGAATATCAACAGCATTAATCGCCTGATACCGCAAGTGTTCGAACAAAAGGCTGAGCCGGCGGGCAGGGTGGCTTTTCGTGCGGTAAGCAAAGACAGGGTGCCGATGGTCGGCTGTGTGCCCGATAAGGCTATGTTTGAAACGGATTATCGTGACCTGCGTCACGGCAGGCATTCAAGGCATTACCCTGAGGGAGCCTATTTGCCTGGCCTGTATTTATCAACTGCACATGGTTCAAGAGGCCTTGCCAGTTGCTTCATATCAGGTGAACTGATTGCATCGATGATTTGTGCTGAACCTGTACCCGTAGAAAAAGAGATCGTGGATTATATAAACCCGGCACGCTTCATTATCAGGAAGCTGAAACGAGGCCGTTTCTGAAAGATGTCGGCTTGAGCATTTCCGGCAGTGTTTTATCAGATAATGGTTTAGGTCTTGAGATGCCATATCCCTGCGCGAAGTCGACGCCAACAAGCTGGATCTGTTCAATGATGTCTTCATTTTCGACGAATTCAGCTATGGTCATGATGCCCATGACATGAGCTGCCTGGTTTATCGCAGCTACCATTGCATGGTCCATTTTGCTGTCGACCATGTCACGTACGTAGCTGCCGTCTATTTTCAGGTAGTCAACCGGCAAATCTTTCAGATAGTTTAAGGAAGACAGGCTGGCACCAAAATCGTCAATCGCGAATTCGAATCCTTCCGTCTTTAATTCTTCAATAAGATTGGCTGTTTTTGTCAGGTTGCTTGCCGCAGATGCTTCCGGGATCTCGAAGCATATCAGCCTTGCCTGTATTTCAAATTCTTTCATGCATTGCTTTATGAAGGCGGCCAGCTTGTCATCATTCAACGAGTTTGCGGAAAGGTTGATTGAGAAACAGATGTCCTCATGTACGTGCGCCGAAATAAATTTAAAGCTTTGCCGAATAATGTGTTGATCGACTGTGCCCATCAGCTTGTAGCGTTCTGCCGCTGGAATAAATGAAGCGGGTGGTAGCAGGTGACCATTCTCGTCTTCCATTCTGACCAGGATTTCGATATGTGTATGATTGTTCGAAGTCGGGTCAAGTGGATGAATGGATTGTGCATAGAGTTTGAAACGGTCCTGTTCAAGTGCATCGGATATGCGTGATGCCCAGTGAAATTCTTCGTGATGATGTCCGGCTTCGTTGACTTGCTGGTCGTAAACATATGTGCGGTTCTGCCCCTGTTCCCTGGCTGTATAACAGGCAACATCAGCATGCTTCATGACTTCGTTGATACTGCCTGTTTGTGAGGTGACCGGGACGATGCCGATGCTGACGCCGACAGTAAACCTGCTTCCTTCCCAGCTGAAATCATAACTGGAAATCGAATGAATAATTTTTTCAGCAATTTCGCTTGCTGCATTAACAGGGCAGTTTTGCAGGATAAGACCGAATTCGTTGCCGCCCAGTCTTGCCAGAATGTCCCCCAGGCGAATTACATTATGCAGTCTGGACGATATCTGTTTCAGCAGCTCATCACCGGCTGCCTGGCCGCATGTGTCATTAACCTGCTTGAAATGGTCAAGGTCGAGATAACACAGGACGTGCTTCGAGTTATGGGTTTTGGCGTGATCTATTTGCTGTTTCAGCTCGATATTGAATTGATGGCGATTAATCAGCCCGGTGAGGGTGTCGTGTGTCGCCTGGTGATGGATGATGTTTTCCATGCGCTTGCGTTCGGTTTCGTCATGGAACACGATGACAGCGCCTTCGACATGGCCCGTCCGGTTTAATATTGGTGACATCGAGCTTTCGATTGATCTTTCACTGCCATCGCTGCTGATCAGAACATTCATGCTGTTGTTGATCGAAGTGCCTTCAGTAAGACATGCCTCGATTACGTTATGCATGGGTTTGCGAGTATCCTGTTCAAGTATGCGTAAAACATTCTGCACGGCCTGTTTGTTGACTGCAGAAAGCTTGCAGCCGGTCAGGCGCTCGGCAACATGGTTCATGTATTCGATATTGCCATCTGTGTCAGTGGTGATCACGGCATCACCGATAGAGTGCAAGGTAAATTCCGCGCGTTCTTTTTCGGTAGCGATGTCATTGACGAGATGCATGTTGGCGACGGCGAGCTGCACACGTTGTGCAAATTGATTAATCAATTGCCTGTCAATGTGGTCGAACGGCATGGCATCTCTGAACACCGTTATCGCGCCAAATATCGCTTCGTTGAGATAGATGGGTGTCACGTATGCTGTTTTTACATGGTATCGGTTGAGGTGTTGACGCCTGGCCCTGATGTCCGTATTCACATCATCGATGTGCAATGCCTTTTTGTTCGATATGGACCAGCTGCATAAACTGCCATCGCCAAGCGCATGGCTCGTTCCGATCAGATGATTTGATTTTCTCCCGGATGCCGCAGCGTAGATATAATTTTCGCCGGTTTCATCCAGCAGGGGGACGCTGGCCATCGATGCGTTTGCAATTTCTCTGACTGCAGCACACACCTTTTTGTAAAACAGGTCGGTGTCGCCTGCGCATGATATGAGCTCGAGAAGCCAGTTATCTATGGACTCAAGTCCTGTGTGATAGCGCCCGCTGTCCTGCATCGCCGCGTGCCGGAGTAATTCCGCGCTGGTCCTGGATGCGGTAAGTGACAGTATGTGCTCGGCCAGGTTGGTGTTATTAATGGCCTTGTCATCTGCAACTGCAAGCAGTCCTGTTATCTTGTTGTTTTCATCTTTTATGGTTATGCCGATAAAGCTTTCTGCATCTGAAATATATGAGCTATCCCAGTCCGGGTAATAGTTTTTAAAGTCACGGTTATGCACGAGTCGGCCATGATGTAGCACCTCTTCGCATGGTGTGCCCTTGAAGTTGTAGTTTATGTTTGCCTGGTAATTTCCATTGTCAACGAGACCGGGAATAGTGGCTTCATGATTGTTGCTTTGCGGTACCA
Organism: uncultured Gammaproteobacteria bacterium; assembly: GCA_937998645.1. Lineage (GTDB taxonomy): Bacteria > Pseudomonadota > Gammaproteobacteria > SZUA-229 > SZUA-229 > JABDQW01. The sequence goes on along the minus strand of CALLCZ010000175.1, from coordinate 20,321 downwards.
GCGATACATATGCATATCTGTATCCAAGTGCCTTATGTAGAGCAAGCAGAATATTCCTGATGAAATCCTTATCATTGAAGGAAGAAGTTTCTTTTACCAGGCGATAGAGTGTCTTCTCGGTTTTTGTTCTTTCTACAATCTCTCTATTCAACTTCTCATTGGAAATTTCCAGTGTGTTTTTATTTTGTTTCAAAATCAGAAACATGTATGCAAGGTAACCCAGTAAATACAGAGCTGAGAAGAACAGCAATGAATTGTAAATCAGAGCATATTGATCAAGCCTGGCCTGGTTCTCGGTAAGTAGCTGTTCTACCTTGTTAATTTGCTGTTCAATATCCAGCAAACTTAAGGCTTTAATGACGTCGTCGATTAGCGGGCGTTTCTCAATAATTAACCGGCCATGGTTTGCCAGGGTGTTAAGTTCGAGATCCGGGCGGATATTCAGCCTGTCGAGAACAGGATATATTTTTAGCGCAGTTTCATGCTCGGGTTTCTGGTTGTATTCAAGCAACAGGTTTGACAGTTTTCCCAGTAGTTCGGCTGACACCGCATTATTGTTATTAATGTTACTGCCAGCCTGTATCCCTGTATTCAGGCGAGTATACTCATACAGGGAATTCTGTAATACCGAGTTACTGGTTTTAAACTTCTCAATCAGAACAGCCTGTTGAACAATGGAATTTTTCAGTGTCTCCAGTTCCTTCTCCAGTCCATTATGCTCGTTTGCGTAGCTGCCGGAAGGGTGCGGTAAACTTTCATTCAAGCTGGAGACTTGCCGGACGCTCTCATTCAAGCTGTCATACTGATTTGTCCGGCTGGTTCTGTATCGCAGAATATCCCTGTGCAGCTTCACCTGCAGGGACTTGATTTCACTGGTTACAGCTGAAACATCATCGAATGGATTGTTGCTGCTGATGCTTTTGTAAAAGAAGAATATCAGCAGGGGTATAACCAGAAGAATCCCTATGGTGTGGTTTACATGCTGTTTCATCAACTCTTTTCCCTGTTGAATTGTATGGGATCAAACTTGTCATCGCTGATGCCTTGATGAAGGCAAACGCGGCCGAATCCCTTGAATCGCAGGTGACCTGTTTTCTTGTCGTCTTCACCAGATTCAAGCATATAACAGCTGGCACATGACAGGCTATTGTTTTTTGACGGGCGGGTATGGCTGAACAGAAGGGCGCCAGATGTGGCTTTGCCTGTATGCATGGCCATGTTTACAGATATTACTTGAACAGGTTCACTGACTGCTGGCACAATCCGCTCTTTCGCTGAGACAGAACTGAGGCTAGCAAGTAGAATTACAGGCAACAGCGCAAACCATGCCGGATTTGTTATCATTCTTATAACTTCCTGTTTCTAAAAGAGGAATACAGGGAAATACAGGGGCGCTTTTGTCACAATTCAGCAGCAATTGTAGCCAACAACACTGAAAAAAACATGAACTATCTGATAAACAGCAATTTCACCGGTTTAATCGTTGCCGCTTTCATGGTGTCTGGACTGGCTCCGGGGCCGGTCTCTGCCGATTGCGCTGATGAACCAGCCGCGGGTGTCAACTGGACGGGTTGTGACAAGCAGGGCGTTGATCTCAGCGGAATTGATCTAACCAGCGCGGTACTGACCAGGGCCAACCTGGAAAATGCCAATTTCAGCGGCAGCCGCTTGTCTCATACTGACTTTAACCGGTCCAATCTGAAAAACGCAAAATTTGATAAAGCCCGCATGATCGGCGCAAGACTGATTGGCGTGGAAGCCCCGGGTGCAAGCTTCAAGCAGGCGATACTCGATGATGCCAGCCTGAGCCGTTCCAGCCTGAATTCGGCTGATTTCACTCAGTCGCGCCTGCGCAGAGTCAATTTCTATGATTCCGATCTGGCACATGCCGATTTTACCCAGGCCAACCTCGAAGGTGCGCGCCTGGAGCGTGCGAAATTGTTTGCGGCAAAATACGATGAAGCCAATCTCGATGCTGCAAACCTGGAGTCTTCAGACGCGGAAACAGCGACTTTCAAAAATGCCAGCATGGTTAAAGCGAAACTGGATAATGCTATCCTTCGAGAGGCAGACTTCACTGAAGCAGATTTGACCAAGGCTTCGCTGCGGGAAGCCAATATCGATGATGCGATATTCGATGGGGCCATTCTCAGCGATACAATATGGGTCCGGTATCAACGCTGCCGCTCCGGTTCCGTTGGTGAGTGTCGTTAATCACGGGATTATTACATGAAGGCACAGCAATTCCTTGACCAGATGGCTGAAACCGCCAACACCCTCGATCTTGATGCACATATGAACCTGATCTCAAAAGATGTCAGCGTCTTCGGCGTGCCCGGATTTGATGTCATCGGATATGACGACTGGTTTAATCAATGCAAGCATGAGTTTGAAAACAAGCTGCTCAAGCAGGTCAGCTACAAGGGGCTCAACGTTCTTGCTGAAACACCCGACAGGATTATGTTTAAATCGCTGGAAACCGTAGAAGGTGCGGATGGTACAGTCAATTCAAGCGGAATAGAATTCATTATCCAGAAAGAAGATGATGGTGTATGGCGAGTAAGCCAGGAACGGGTGCTGCCAGATGATGAGCTGGAAAATGACTTGCGTCGCGGCACACTTTAACCCTTTTATATATAACACAAACATTCAGGTAGCAGATTGTGGGACAGAGGAACCAGGTAATCATTGATGCATTGAAACAGTCTCACCTGTTTACCCGCTTGACCGATGTCCAGCTGGACCGTGTCTATCGCCATAGCCAGGTAGTCCAGCTCGAAGAAGGCCAGCTGCTGTTTGCACAAGGTGAAGACGTGACTAATTTCTACCTGGTGCTAAGTGGAAAAATGAAATTGTACCGAGTGTCGCCAGACGGTCAGGAAAAGATAATTGAAATTGTGCCTCAGGGCGGACTTTTTGCTGAAGCACTGATGTTTATGGATCAACCGCATTACCCGGTGAGTTCTGCTGCATTGTCAGCGACGACCGTGATTGGTATTGATGCAAATGATTTCAAGGACATGCTGCGGGATTCGGTTGAAACCTGCCTACTGCTGCTGGGTAATATGAGCTTCCGCCTGCGGCAACTGGTCCACGAAATAGATACCCTGACATTGCATTCCGGCACCTGTCGGGTTGCGAGTTATTTATTGCAGCATGCGCCGGATGACAGGGAAAGTTTTGAGCTCGACACCGCAAAAGGCGTAATCGCTGCCAGGCTGTCTGTTAAACCTGAGACATTCTCTCGTATTATTAAAAATCTCAGGGGCGAGGGTGTCATCAGTATTGATGGAAGCAAAATCACCATCCACAATCGCGATGCATTGAAGGAGTACAGCCTGGTCTGACGGTATCAGGTTGACAGCGGAGAATAATTACAGGTGCAAGGGACGAGTAACGAGGGACAAGGAAAAACAAAGACGATATCCGCCCCTCTATCTCTGGGAGAGGGCTGAGGTGAGGGAGTACCAAGACGTCGCCTGAATGAAATGAAACGCGAACATGTTTCATGACATGCCTCGAATATTGCGAAGCTGTATCCGGGCTACAAACAACAATGTTTCCTCTGCGCCTCTGCGGTAAAAAAAATCCGTCTTGAATCCGGGGTTGCTACTTACAACAACACCCGCTCGATGCCGTTGTTGTTTACCTGGCTAACAAATTCATCCTGCCAGTTATTACCCAGCAGGCTGTTGCAGAGTTCAACAACGATATACTCTGTCTCCAGTCCATTATCATCCTGGTAGCGTGACAGGCCCTGCTGGCATGCCGGGCACGAGGTCAGCATCTTTACCTTGCCGGCGTTGTTGTCGGCCTGGCCGGTCAGTTCGACAAGTCCTTTCTCAAGTTCTTCCTGCTTGCGGTAACGAAGCTGCTCTGCAATGTCCGGCCGGGCTGTACCCAGGGTGCCGGATTCGCCGCAACAGCGAGCGGAAAGAAGCACATCCTGCTGCATCAAACTTGAAGCCACCTTGACCGGATTGTAGGTTTTCATCGGTGTGTGGCAGGGATCATGATACAGGTATTGCATATCCCCGTTAGTATCCATTTTGATGTTTTTCTCCATCAGGTACTCGTGAATATCGAGTAAACGGCAGCCCGGGAAGATTTTTTCAAACTCGTATTTCAGCAGCTGGTCCATGCAGGTGCCGCAGCTGACGATCACGGTCTTTATATCGAGATAGTTCAGGGTATTTGCCACGCGGTGGAAGAGTACCCGGTTGGCAGTGCTGATGGCGTGTCCCTTGTCGGCATCGCCGGCGGCCGTTTGCGGATAACCGCAGCATAAATAGCCCGGTGGCAGTACGGTCCTGGCGCCGGTTTCATAGAGCATTGCCAGCGTCGCCAGTCCGATCTGGCTGAACAGTCGCTCGGAACCACAGCCCGGGAAGTAGAACACCGCGTCTGAGTCGTTGGTGGTTTTTTCTTCATCACGAATGATGACAACATGCGTAGGATCTTCAGCGTCAATAATCGAACGTAATGGTCTGGACGGTACTTTGGCACGCATGGGCTTGCGAACCAGTTGAACAATCTGTTGCGTGCTACGCGTGTCACCGGTTGTGGAAGGTGGTAACCGTTTCCTGTTGCCCAGCAGACCGGTAATCTTTGCCACTGTGTGCGCACTATTGATCATACGGAAACCCGTCTGTGCCAGACCCAGGCGCATTGCCTTGATTGTGGTCGGGTCTGTCACATTCAGAAACTGGATTGCGGCCCAGCTACCGATGTTGAATTTCTTCTGTTTGCGGTCCCTGAGGATTTTGCGCATGTGCATAGAGACATCGCCGAAATCGATGTCTACCGGGCAGGGGTTGAGGCATTTGTGGCACACCGTGCAGTGGTCGGCGACATCGTTCAGATCACCAAAGTGTTTCACTGATACGCCACGACGCGTCTGTTCCTCGTAAAGAAATGCCTCGATGATGAGGCCCGTGGCGAGGATTTTATTGCGCGGTGAGTACAGCAGGTTTGCCCGCGGAACATGCGTCATGCATTTCGGTTTGCACTTGCCGCAACGCAGGCAATGCTTGACCTGGTCATTGAGCAGGCCAAGTTCACTCTGTTCAAGGATCAGGGCTTCCTGTTGTACCAGTGCAAGTGATGGGGTGTAGGCATTGTCCAGGCCGGAGCCGGGCAGGAGTTTGCCTTTATTGAAGCGTCCCTGCGGGTCGACTTCTTTTTTATATTGAATAAAGTCATCGAGCTTGTCGGCTTCGAGGAACTGTATTTTGGTCAGGCCAATGCCGTGCTCACCCGAGATTACACCACCCAGGTCCTGTGCAAGCTGCATCACGCGCCCAACCAGGCGGTCGGCCTCGTGCAGCATCTGGTAGTTATCAGAATGCACAGGGATATTGGTGTGTACGTTGCCGTCACCGGCATGCATGTGTAGTGCAATGAACAGGCGATTGTTTTTGATCGCGAGATGCTTGTTACGCATCGCGTTCCGCAATGGTTCCAGTTCCTGGCCGCGGAAAATCTCGCGCAGTCTCTGTTTGATTTCATGGCGGTATGAAATCAGCACATCACGGCGAAGCAGCAGGTCGAGTACGCGGTCACCTTTACGGATCAACACCTGCTCCTGTTCATTCAGCAAATCTTTGTAGTCAACTGCCGGGTCGTCCATATGTTGCGCCAGTGTTGCCCAGCGATGTCTGATTTGATTCAGGTGATCCTTTGCCAGGTCCAGCTTGGCCTGCAGGATGGCACGGTTCTCGTCACTGTCATCGTAGTCTTCATCCTGGCTCAGTTCTTTAAGCTCGCCTGACAGGTGTTCTATAAAGCTATCTACACTTACCAGCTTGTTGGCAATCGACTGTTCGATATTGATACGTTCGATGCCGATGCTGTAGTCGCTGAGCCGTTGCAGCGGAATGACGACGTCTTCGTTGATCTTGAATGCATTGGTATGCGCCGAGATTGCAGCAGTGCGCGCGCGGTCTAGCCAGAAATGCCTGCGTGCTTCAGGACTGGTTGCGATAAAGCCTTCACCGTTGCGCTGTTTAACCCGCATGACGATTTCGGCGACTACCTGATCCAGTCTGGCTTCATCATCGGAGGCAATATCAGCCAGCAGTACCATACGTGGCCGTTCGCGCCCCGGTGTTTTGGTCGCGTAGCGCACGGCCTTGATGTAACGCTCGTCGAGATGTTCGAGTCCGGCCAGTACGACGCCATCCGTCGAATCGACATGGTCTTTCAGTTCAACAATCGCGGGAATTGCGTGTGACAGATCTTTACCGAAAAACTCGATGCACAAGGTGCGCGTATGCGCCGGCATACGATGCAGCACGAATCGCGCCGAGGTGATAATGCCGTCACAGCCTTCTTTCTGGATTCCGGGCAGGCCGGCGAGAAACTTGTCGGTGACGTCTTTGCCGAGCCCCTGCTTGCGGAATACAGAACCCGGCATACGCAACATCTGCGGTTGGCCTGTGCGTGTTTTACCGTCAGGCGCTAAGCTGTGTACGCAGAACACGACCTCGTCCTGTTCGTGGATCTTGCCCAGGTTGTGGTGATAACGTTCTACCTCGATCCATTTTGCATCCGGTGTCACCATTCGCCAGCTGACCAGGTTGTCCAGCGTGGTGCCCCAGAGTACAGCTTTCTTGCCGCCCGCATTCATCGCTACGTTGCCGCCTATGCAGGATGCATCCTGCGAAGTCGGGTCAACGGCGAACACCAGGTCGTTTTCTTCTGCTAACTCGGATACGCGGCGCGTTACGACACCGGCTCCGCAATGCACGGTAGGTACCGGCTGGTCGATGCCGTTTATGTGTCTGGGTTCAACTTTGCTGAGCTGATCAAGTTTTTCGGTATTGATCACCACCGAGTGTGCATCCAGTGGCACTGCGCCGCCGGTATAACCGGTACCGCCGCCGCGTGGAATGATGGTCAGACCTGAATCAATGCAGGCCTGTACGATTTCAGCTATCTCGGCTTCAGTGTCCGGTGATATCACCACGAATGGAAACTCGACGCGCCAGTCGGTAGCGTCGGTGGCGTGTGAAACACGGGCGAGACCACCAAAATCGATATTATCCTTGCGAGTTATACGTTTGAAGCGCCTGCGAACCTGCTCACGCAGTATCTTGTCATCAGCAAACTGCCGGGCGAATAGATCAACCGCTTTGGTTGCGGCCTGGTGCAGCTCCAGCGCACGCAGGTTGTCACCGGCGCGCGCTTCGATCTGTCCAAGCCGGTGGTGCATGGCATCAATCAGGGCATCGAGGCGATTTTTGTTTTCAAGCAGGTCTTCCTGCAGATAGGGGTTGCGTGTAACAACCCACATATCACCGAGAACCTCGAACAGCATGCGCGCGGAAATGCCCGTATTTCGTTGATGGCGCAGCTCGTTGAGCAGGTCCCAGTAAGGTTCACCGAGAAAACGGATCACGATCTCCCGATCAGAGAATGATGTGTAGTTATAGGGAATTTCGCGGATACGTTCTGGCATGTAATTAGTTATTGATAATGCTTATGGTTGGTGGGTGACGGGTAGAAATCCTAGTTTATCCGAAATGAATGTCTTCAGGACACTATTGCCGGTGTTTACGGCCTTGGCTTCGATTCGAAAGATAAAGGATCAGGTTTACCGCAGAGGCGCTGAGGCGCAGAGAAAAGCTTTTTATGTATGTCTGTTAACTGGAACAGATTCGCGGGCCTGCATAGGCGAAGTGTTGTCTTTCGACATGCTCAGGATGATGGTTCGACAAGCTCACCAGGAACGGTTTTTATGCTGCCGTGAACGGCTGTGCCTTATCCCGGCCTGCTGTTATAGAATCGCCAACAATAATACCCGAATTTCCTCTGCGCCCTCTGCGTCTCTGCGGTAAATTATTTTTCAGGTCTTATCGCGAGGTACACTACGACCAGGAACATAACGCCGCCGATAATCGAGATCAAACCGCCAAAGCCCATCAAGCTCATGCCTGCGATTTGTTCGAACTGTTCCAGGCCCTGTTCCGCGCCGGCGGTTTTTCGCTGGACGCCATAACCACCAGACCAGGCCAGACCGATGATGTGCATTAACTGGCCGCCGCCGTAGATTCCCGGTTGCCATCTCGCGGCGCGCCCCGTGACTTTACTGAATCCCAGGTGCGGCAGCAGATGATAGGTCATGCCCATGAATGCAAGGGTCACGCCGACAATAGAACCGTGATAATGGGCCGGGACGGTCACGTTGCTGCCCTTGATCATGAAACCAATAATGCCGCCTACACCGAACAGCAGAACGGAATATAGCAGGGCGTTGCGCTCGGCTTCAGATCCTGGAGTGGGGCGCCATTTTTCAATGATAGCCAGTGTGGTTGCCAGGCCAATGGGCACCGCAGCAAGTGCGCCGCCATACTTCATTAACTGCATGAACCAGAACATGTGTTCACCGGAACTGACGTCGAACTTGAAATATATGATCGGCACCATCAGCACCGGTGCCACGCCCAGCACGAAGATAATCAGTGCCGCTCTTGGGGACAGGCGCAGATGCGCACCACTGATGGAGGCCAGCCACAACCATGCAACCAGCATCAGTTGGGTATGAGTGAACTGGATGATATGTCCGCTGCCCCAGAACAGCCGGTCAAAATATGCCTGGCCTTCAAAGCCTTCGTCGATGCTGGCGTAAGACAGGATGAGTGCAGCAATTGCGAAAAAAGCGGCCACGATGGCTACAAACAGGCCAAAGCGCAAGGCATCCACGCCAGTGATATTACTTCCCGCTGTCCATGAAGCGAATAATGCACGCAGCACCAGCAGGCTGAAACCCAGGCCGAATATACCCAGGCCGATAAAGAAGGTAGTGCTTTGTAATACCGGCACATAATTGTTCATTAATGGATAACTTTCACCGGTAAACGGCGATATCGTTATGATCAGTGTTCCTGCGCTGGCCAGCAGCAGTGCAAGCCATCCGCAGCGCATACAACGGCTTGTGCTGTTATAGCTCCAGAAAACACCGGCAAAGGCCAGGAACCAGACCAGTACCGTCAGGTCGACGTGAACGACCAGGGCAGTGCGAAAGAAGTCCACCCACGGGATGATTTCCTGAAAAAAAGGAGTGCGGGACAGAACGATCAGGATAGTAAACAGACCGCCGATTACCAGCGCTGCCAGGCCAAGAAACAGCCAGGCGGTGGTCAGTCGGCGGGCGTCATTTTCGGGTATGGGCAGCGTGAATTGGTTGGCCAGCATGATTTGTGGTATCTAAATCGAAATATTTCAGGGGGTAATGATCTGGTTTGATGTTTGGGTTATTTTCACCGGCGGTATTGTAAAGTCTTTCGGGCTTCAATGCACCGGCTGGATGCTATTGCCGGGATTTAAATTAATGACCTATATCAATGTCTTATGATTAAATACGGATTACTTTTCATGTTTTATCTCCAGATATCAGGCCATGTTTACTTGCACCCGTAAAAGCAATAAAGTCCGGTGCTGAAAAATGATCAAATGGACAGCTTCTGTGCATTATGTACGCCGGTAGTATGTACCCAGTAATTAAATGGTTTTTCATGATCATTGAAATTTGTGAATAATTCAGAGTACACAGAGCAGTCAGTCACCACACCGGGAGTTGAAACAGGTCGAATGAATACAGTGGAATCTTTTTCAGCGGGCAGCACTCAGGCTGTACAATCAGAGCAGCCTGCACCAGTGTTTGAACCCGAACGCGAAGACCTCACAATGTTTTTTTCGGTGGGTATTGTCATCAATCTGGTGATGATAACGGCGTATTTTGTCTGGGCTTACAAGCAATGGGGGAAAACAGGGACGAGTGACGAGTAACGAGGAAGACAGTGGCTAGGGACGAGTAACGAGTGGCGAGGAAATACTGTTCGCGGCTAAAGCCGCTCCCACATCCATCGAATATCACGGTATTATTGCGAATGTAAACTTCCTATGTAAGAGGTAGTTATTTGAATTAAGGAAAATTGTGTGTTGTCAGGTTTACAGCTGCACCTCGCCACTCGTTACTCGTCCCTGTTTCCCCGATCTAATTGCCGTAAAAATAATCCTGAATTTTCTGGTATTGCGAGGTGATGGTTTTCGGATAATGCGGTTGTGAGAATGAAGCCACCAGGCGACCGAGCGGATCAACAAGAAATATTGCGCTGGTGTGGGCGACCAGGTAGTGGCCGGGAGCGGTTTCCGGTTCAAGAACATAGCCGGCGCCAAATTGCCAGGTCAGTTTATCGATTGCAGTTTTGTCTGCTGTTGCTCCAATAAATCTTTTATTGAAGTGCGTAATATAAGCCGCGAGCTTTTCCGTGGTATCGCGCTCCGGGTCGACCGATATGAAGACAACCTGCATGTCGGCAGGTACTTCACCCGTCTCGTCTTCCAGCAGACCCTGAACCGAGTTCAATACGTAAAGCGTAGCCGGGCAGATATCGGGACAGGAAGTGTAGCCGAAAAAGACCAGCGTCCATTTACCTTTCAACCTTTTCTGATCAAAGATATCCTTGTTATGGTCTGTCAGTTCAAAGGGCTGTAACAGCCTGAATTCCGGGCGAAGCACACCCAGCAACTCCGGTGGCGGGGCGGGCGGACGCACCAGCAAATAGGTAACGAGCATGACAATTAAAAACAGCCCAAACAGGAAAGCTGTGCCGCTGGGGAATATTTTCTTTTTTGTCATGTTGGTGCAAGCACTTAATATGTAATGTTAAAAAAACAACCCCGGGCTTACTGACTAACAACATGGTTGAACTTGATGATGTGTTCGTTGATGACACCGGGCTTGATAAGTTCCAGGTAGTCATCGTACAGCTTGATACTGCAGGGCGCCAGTGAGCCGCACTCGTAGATGATCTTGTCCTCTATGTATCCGTATTTTTCAACCTGTGCGGTGGCCTTTTCCGGCAGATGTCCAAACGTGCCTCTGACGTATGCCCGGGTTGTGGTCTGTTTCCTGATCTGATCAAAAGCCCCGTCAATGGCATCCGGTGTTACGCTTGTGGCCGATGGGTAGGGGACGTGAAGCGTGACGATCCACTGGTCTTTGAACAGTTTTATATAGATATTGCTATGTGTGGTTCTGGACGGGCTGGCATTGTTCCCCTCCCTGGAAAAGTGTCCGGCATGGATATCCATTTCACCGGTTTGCTGTTCAGCCTGTATCGTCTCTGGAACAACGGCAATTGCAGTCAGAATGGATAACAGGAAACTTTTGAAAATCACTTTATTCATTACAATAAATCCGGTTCGTTAGTTATTAATCTACTGTGCGGCCACGAAGCTGGTGGCTGACGAAAACAGATGCCGTAAGCAGGATGATTGCACCTGCCTGGTGTGCAGCGGCAAGGGCTACTGGAACAACCAGCAGCAGCGTGGAAATTCCAAGTACCAGTTGCAGTGCAAGCGCTGCCAGCAGCAGGTGCAGGCCGGTTATTATATGAGATTCCTGTTGTGACTTTCGGGCTGTCCACCAGAAGGCTGGAATAACCAGGAATAACAGTGTAGCCAGTACCCTGTGATCAAACTGAACCGTAACAATATTCTCGAAAAAATTTCGCCACACAGGTGAGAGCTCGAACAGGCCGACGGGTATCAGTCGCCCATCCATTAATGGAAAGGTATTAAAGGCAAACCCGGCGCGGGTGCCGGCGACAAAACCGCCGCTCAAGGCCGTAATGAATATGATGGCTGAAATGATCAATGACAGCTGGCCGAGTTTCCTGTTCGAGTTTCTGGCGTTTTCATCAATGTCTGGATACAGAAGATCAAGGGCGACCCAGAACATGTAGGCGTAGATCACGATGGCCAGTCCCAGGTGTGCGGTCAGGCGGTACTGGCTGACATGAGGGTCGCTTACCAGGCCGCTTTTCACCATGTACCAGCCCATCAGTCCCTGCAGGCCGCCGAGCACGAACATGGCGATCAGTTTGGGTGTCAAAGTTCTTTCTATTTTTCCTTTAACCAGGAAAAACAGGAAGGGGAGCAGAAAAATAATGCCAATCGAACGGCCCAGTAATCGATGCCCGTATTCAAACCAGAAAATGGATTTGAACTCATCTAATGACATCGCGAAGTTTTTCAGTTTGTACTCGGGGAACTGCTGGTAGAGCAGAAATGTTTCCTCCCACTCGGCCTGGTTCAAGGGCGGCAACACGCCCATGATCGGCTCCCATTGCACCATGGAAAGGCCTGAGCCGGTAAGCCGGGTAACCCCGCCGAGGATAATCATGGCGAAGATCGTGGCGCAGCAAACCAGCAGCCAGATGGCGATGTGTTTATTATTCGTGTTTATATAAGGACTCATATCAGGTGATCTTGATTACGGCTGCGGAAAAGGGTGTTGAATTCTAATAGCTGCGGCCTGATCTTACAAACAGAGTGATCATTCACCGCAGAGGCGCGGAGACGCAGAGAAAATCAATAGCACGTTGTTTATTTATGTAACCAAATATTGTTCGAATACGGAATTATGTCGATTTGCGTTTTCCGACACAACCAACACATAAATCTATATATTTTCTCTGCGCCTCCGCGCCTCTGCGGTAAAAAATCTTTGAAAAAGTCAGCCGGTCTTGCGCAACAATGTGTTTTTTGCTTTGCGAATCAGGCTTTTCATCGTGGATTCATCGACCTGATCGTGTAACACCAGGTTTGCAAGATTGTGTAGTCGTGAATCATACGTCTTAAAGTGCAACTGGAACCAGTCATTCAATCTTTGCTTTAATTTATCATCGTCCAGCTCGGCAGCAGTTTCAAATTCTTCGGTAATATCGCGGATATCATCCAGCAGTCGTTCATGATCAGCCTGATGTTCCCTGTACTGGTCATATCCGTGTTTTTCCATCATCTGTTCTTCCAGTGCGAAGTGGGCTGATATGCTGCCATATATATCGCCAAGACTGTCGATAACACTTTCCTTGTCTGCATTGTTCTCAATCAATGAATAGACTGAGTTGACCTGTTTAATGAGTTCCTCGTGCTCGTAATCGACCCCCGGTATTCCGGTGCAAAACTCTTCTCGCCATTCAATTAATGCCATCAACGGGCTCCCGGTTAGTTAATAGTGGCCTTGACTGGCTCATGACAGCATTGCCATCAGTACGAACATCACCACGTGTTGAGGAATTATCCCGTATTTAAGCATTTTAGGAAACTCTGCTTGAATAAAAGTGAACTGCAGCATATGGACTCGCCGGGCAATAAGTCAGTGCCTGTAAAGATTCTACACTCGCGGTTTGATTAAGCGGGATCATCTGTGCAGCCGACTCATCGCTTGGTACTGTCAGGGAAGTCACTGTTAAAGCGTATGCGCAGCGCACTGTCTTTGTGAATCATTCTCAATAAGTCCTCATATTCAATTATTTATTTGTATTAAGCAATAATTGGGCGCCTTTCTATTCATTGCTGTTTAATAATCTGAATCTAATCTCGATTGAAAATTATTAGATAAAGGTCTTTTGACCTAGATCAAGGTTAAGTAGGGCCGGTTTAAATAATCTGCGCTATTAAAGGTGCCATTTGACACGGTCGTGTGTGTCAAACGACTCATCTGAGGATATTATTCGGCTGAATATAGAAAAATTTCAAACCTTGCGGTATGTGCCGGAGGGTGGCGGGTTTCTTTATATCCAGTGGTCATTAACTTTTATAAAAAAAACCAAGGAGTCTTTACATGCCCCAAGAAGACAACGTACCTAAACCGGAGCGTATCCCTTTCTTCCAGAGGATGCTCGACAATCCATTCCTGTTACTCTTCATCGGTGTCGCCATGCCTACAGTGTTCTATATCCTGTGGGGTATTATGGAAATCGCCACCATACCTGTCGCCGAATAGACAAGGAGAATATACATGACTTCATATTTACCCCCTTCGGAGCGCATCTGGTGGAAAGTACCGGTTGGAAAGCAAGAGATTATCTGGATAGGTATTGCGCTTGTCTGGTGTCTGATCATGTTTTTCATGATGCCTTACTGGCATGTATTTGGAAAACAGAACCTGTCTAATGAGGCCTATCAGACCACGCCGGCGAAATTTCAGGCCAGGGTCGATGAAATGGTCGCAAAATACCAGGTCGGTGAAGAGGCCGGTATTCCGATCGTCAAGCCACCCGTAGGCAGTGACGTATACCTGCTGGGAAGACTCTGGCAATGGTACCCGATTCTTGAGCTGGAAAAGGACAAGTCGTATCGAATACATATTTCGTCAATGGACTGGCAGCATGGCTTCTCGCTACAGCCGGTTAACATAAACCTGCAGATCGTGCCCGGTTATGAAATGGTCGTCACCATGACGCCCGATCAGGCTGGCGATTATGCGATTGTTTGTAATGAATATTGCGGCATCGGTCATCATTCCATGCTCGGCAAAATCTACGTGAAGGAGAATTAAAAATGGCACAATTTAGAGTTTGCCCGGACTCGGGTTTCTATTTTGACAAGTCTGCCGAAAGCCTGATGAAGGTGAATGCTGTTGCAGGCGCCGTTTCACTGCTGATCGCCGGTGTACTGGCGCTGGGTGTTATTCTGACCCGCTGGCAGGAAGTACATCTGTTACCCGCGGACCTGTTTTACCAGGTGCTGACGGGACACGGTATCAACGCGCTGATCTTCTGGATCATTTTCTTTGAAATTGCGATCCTGTATTTCGCCTCGTCAACGCTGTTGCGTACACGGCTGGCGGCACCCAGATGGGCCTGGCTCGGCTTTATCCTGATGGTCGTCGGTGCGGTGATGAACAACGTCGCGGTATTCCAGGGTAATTCCAGCGTTATGATGACCTCGTATGCACCGATGCAGGCAGAGCCTCATTTTTACCTGGGCCTGATCCTGTTCGCAGTGGGTGCATTGATTGCGACCTTCGTCTTTTTTGGCACACTGGTTATCGCCAAGGATGATCAGACCTACCAGGGTTCAGTTCCACTGGTCACATTCGGTGCTTTGACGGCTGCAATTATCGCCGTGTTCACCATTGCCTGTGGTGCAATCATCCTGGTGCCTACCTTCCTCTGGTCCATCGGCTACATCAACCATATCGATGCTGAAATGTACCGTATCATCTGGTGGGGCCTGGGACATTCATCCCAGCAGATCAACGTTGCAGCCCATGTATCGGTCTGGTACCTGCTGGCAGGCATCCTGTTTGGTGCTCGCCCGATGTCGGAGAAAGTAAGCCGCTCGGCATTCCTGCTCTATATCTTCTTCCTGCAACTGGCCTGTGCGCACCATATCCTGGTCGACCCGGGTATCAGTGCTGAGTGGAAAGTGTTCAACACCAGTTACGCGATGTATCTCGCCGTACTGGCCAGCCTGATTCACGGCCTGACTGTACCTGGTGCCGTGGAAGTGGCACAGCGTGAGAAAGGGCTGACCAAGGGTCTGTTTGAATGGCTGCGCAAGGCACCATGGGGAAATCCGGTGTTCTCCGGCTTCTTCTTCTCGCTGGTCATCTTCGGCTTCATTGGCGGCATCACGGGTGTTGTCATGGGTACCGAGCAGATCAACCTGATCATCCATAACACCATTTATGTACCGGCTCATTTCCACGCGACTGTGGCCGTGGGTACGACGCTGGCATTTATGGCATTGACCTATTTGCTGATTCCGGTGCTGTTCAGACGTGCTCTGTTCCTGCCATGGATGGCAAAATGGCAGCCCTATGTATTCTCTGCAGGCATGACCATCATGATTCTGTTCCTGCTGGGTGCTGGCACCCTGGGTGTTTCACGACGCCACTGGGACATGGAATTCACCGGTGCTGCACTGAGCTTTGAGTACCCGGGCACAGCCTATATGATGATGGCTGTTGGTGCCATTGGTGGCGTACTGGGGGTTCTCGGTGGTGCGATGTACCTGATCGTTACTGTTGGATCATTAGTGTTTGGTAAGAAGCTGGAAGCCTCAGCAGGTCTGCTGCAAAGCTTTGGTGTGCCATTGTCATCTGGAGTTTATAACGTTGCACAGCCTGAGCAGTTGCCGATGGCGCCGAAACTGGCGGTAGAGCAACACGGTTCGGGCGGTTTTGAGGCACCGGGTACCTTCGTACTGGCGATGGCTCTGCTGGTATGCTTCGTTGTGTATTACTTCATCAACTGGGACTACCTCGCATCCGTCTGGCCGATTAGCTAGAACGATGTAAAGCTGTACCTGAAGCGCGGGATAAACACGGTTTATCCCGCGTTTTTTATTGATCGTGTAATATCAAGTAGCTAATTGTTATGTTCAAGCAGATATACAGTCTATTAAAACTACGTATTGGCATCATCATGATGTTTACTGCTCTGGCTGCGATGGTGGTAACGCCAGGACAGCCTCTCAGTGGGCAAGAAGTCCTGGTGCTGGCATTCGCTGTGCTCATCTCCGCCGGTAGCGCAGGTGCCTTCAACCAGTATTTTGAAGTCGATCTCGACAGCCTGATGCAGCGTACCCGGAACAGGCCGTTTGTGACTGGCCGGTTTCAGAAAAGCCCGCTGTGGCTGCTTGTGATCCTGCTGATGCTGGCTGTCGGTGTTGCATCCGCGGCTTTTGTGTTAAACGGCGCGGCTGCGTTCTATATCTTCCTCGGCGCATTTTTCTATGCGGTGATATATACGGTATGGCTGAAGCGCCGTACCTGGATGAATATCGTTATTGGCGGTGCATCCGGCAGTTTTGCCGTGCTCGCTGGCGCGGCTGCGGTCGATCCTGACATGAGCCCGGTGCCGATCCTGCTGGCGCTGGTGCTGTTTTTCTGGACTCCCTCGCATTTCTGGAGCCTGGCAATTGCCAAGCATCAGGATTATGCCAATGCGGGTGTGCCGATGCTGCCGGTGGTCATAGGCGATAGCCGCACCGCGGTTGTAGTCATGGTCAATACCCTGATCCTGGTAGGTATTTCGGTTTTACCGTTTTTCTACGGCTTGAGCTGGATTTACCTTGCTGCCGCAGTAAGCGGTGGCGGATACTTTATCTATTGTAATTATCTAATGATCCTCGATCCGTCAGTGAAGATCGCGATGAAGAGCTTTTTCGCGTCCCTGGTGCAGCTGGTCGTACTGCTGGCAGGCGCTGTGCTTGACGTCTATTTACTAGGTTAATTACCAGGCTAATATAGGCGCACTATGCGATTTCCACTCCTGATATGCAGTTTGCTGCTGCTCTCAATTCCACTGTTCGGTGTTTCAGCGGGTACACAGCCTGCAGTTGCTGAAAACAGTACACAGCTGGCATTCGATTACGACATGGCGCTCAAGTTCAGCCAGGATGCTCTTGACAACCCGGTTGCAGACTATGTGTTCACGAATGCTGATGGTAAGCAGGTGACATTGAGCGATTTTCGCGGCAAGCCGCTTGTGTTAAGCATGATTTACACCAGCTGTTACCAGATATGCCCGATGACGACCCGGCATTTGTCGAAAGTGGTGGAGAAGGCGCGAGATGCGCTGGGCGATGACAGTTTCTCTGTCGCCATTATCGGTTTCGATACCCAGTTCGACACACCCGATGCGATGCAGTATTTTGCCAACAAGCAGGGTATCAGTGATAAAAACTGGAACCTGTTGAGCATGGCTGCGGCAGATGTCGATGCTCTGTCGAAGGATATCGGTTTTATCTATTACCCTTCGTCAAACGGCTTTGATCATTTGATCCAGGCAACGATCATCGATGCCGATGGCAAGGTGTACAGGCAGGTTTATGGCCAGGTGTTTGATACGCCACTGCTGGTCGATCCGTTGATCGAACTGGTGCTGGGACGTCCGCAGCCCGCGCAGTCATTTCTCGACACCCTGGGCAGCAAGATCAAGCTGTTTTGCACGACCTATGATCCGGTTAGAGATGGCTATTATTTCGACTATTCGCTGTTCCTGGGCATCCTGATCGGTGCTTCCATCATTATTTATACCGTGGTCATTCTTGTGCGTGAAAGGCGTCATAGCAGGAAGCATTTCGATTCATAAATAGCCGGAATGCCTTGATATGGGTCATACCTGGCAAATACCGGCGTGTGCTAGAATCCCGCATCTTTTCCAATGGTTGAGTATTATCCCAAGTGCTTGTTAATCCTATAAAGCGGGCTTATCTGGCTCTGGAATCCTGGTTCAATATTTCTTTTGGTACCGAGTGGAATCCTTTATACCACCTTGGCACCTTATCTTTTTTCCTGTTCTGGGTGATCCTGGTCAGCGGAATTTATCTTTTCATTCCTTTTCACGGCAGCCTGGCTGGCGCCTATGAGTCTGTCGAATACATGACGCATGACCAGTGGTATGCCGCTGGTGTTATGCGCAGCCTGCATCGTTATGCCTCTGATGCCGTTGTCATTACGGTGCTGTTGCACATGTTCAAGGAGTTTGCCTCGGGCCGCTACCGCGGTTTTCGCTGGTTCTCCTGGGTAACGGGTGTGCCCAATCTGTGGATGATTATCACCATCGGCATTACCGGTTACTGGCTGGTGTGGGATGAGCTCGCACAGTATGTTGCTATTGGATCGGCACGCCTGATGGATGCATTACCCCTGTTTCCGGGCACCATGACGCGTAACTTCGTCGCAGGTGAAATGACCGACCGCTTTTTTATCCTGATCGAATTTCTGCATCTGCTGGGACAGCCGATGATACTTTTCTTCATGCTGTGGATACACGTGAAGCGCCTGTCCAATGTTGAAATCAATCCCCCACGTGGCCTGGCCGTGGGCACCTTCATCGCCTTGCTCGCCCTGTCACTGGTGAAGCCGGCTGTCAGCCATGGCCCTGCTGACCTGAGCACAGCGCCACAGGTGATCAACCTGGACTGGTTTTATCTGAATGCCTACCCGTTGCTCGATTACTGGACAGAAGGGCAGACCTGGATATTAACAACGACGGTCACGCTGCTGCTGATGATCCTGCCGTGGCTGCCGCCGAAGAAGGATGGCCCGAAAGCGGTAGTCGATCTTGATCACTGTAACGGCTGTGGACTGTGTTTTGACGATTGCCCATTTGATGCTATCTCGGTGCAGGCTCGAACTGACGGGGCGAAATTCGATAATGAAGTGATTGTGCATCCTGAGTTGTGTGCTGCATGCGGTATTTGCGCAGGTTCCTGTCCTTCATCCAATCCATTCAGAACATCGAAAGGCGAGCTGAAAACCGGTATCGATATGCCGCAACTGACGGCCGATGATATGCGCAATAAAACCAGTGAGGCGGTCGCTGCGCTGGAGGGTGAAACAAAGATACTTGTATTTGGTTGTGAGCACGGTCTGAGTGCGAACCGGCTGGACAGAAAAGACACCAAAGGTATCAGTCTTATCTGCAGCGGCATGTTGCCGCCGACCCTGGTTGAATACGCATTAAAGAAAGGTGCAGATGGTGTCATGGTAACCGGTTGCCGCCATAATGACTGTTACTACCGTTTTGGCAACCGCTGGCTGAAAATGCGGTTTGATGGTGAACGCAAGCCGATCCTTAGAGGCCGGGCGGATCGCAACCGTATTCGCGTACACGGGGGTTCCGAAACGGACAAGAATGAAATTGAAAAAGATCTGAACGCTTTCCGTGCCGAACTGGTGAAATTGAACCAGGCTGATGAATCCTCATCAGACAAGCTGAACTGAGTGGGTTGACAGATGTTCGGGCATCAAAACAAAGCATTACGTTATTTGCTGCAGGCAATCAATTACACCGTATTTATGGCCTTGATATGGTATTTTGCTACTTCACCGTCAATCCGGATACTTGAAGAAGACGAAGCCATGATTACCATCGCCTTCGCCCATGCCGGTGAATCCCGAGAGCCCTGCCGCAGGCTCAGCCAGGAAGAACTGGCTAAACTGCCACCGAACATGCGTAAGCCCGAAGACTGTCCCCGCGAAAGGTCACCCGTGGTTATTCAGGCCATGCTGGACGGCGCTACGCTCATTGATGAAACGTTGCAGCCTCCGGGGCTGTTCAAGGATGGTGGCGTGAATGTCTACTTCAGTGGAAAAATTCCCGCCGGCAGTCATCACTTTGAAATCAGAATGGATGACAGTGTCCGTAAAGAAGGCTTCGATCATACATTCGAGCAGGACATCAACATCAAACCCGCGCAGATTCTGCTGGTCAACTTCGATTCACAAAAAGGTTTTGTGATTCAATAGAAAATAATTCTCACCGCAAAGGCGCAAAGGACGCAAAGAAGTACGATTGTTTCACCGCAGAGACGCGGAGGCGCAGAGTTTTTTAATGCGGTAGCCTAGATGAATCGCAGCGTAATCTGGGTGTTTGTTCCTAGCGCACATGCCAGTCTGTAGGGTGGGCTCTGCCCACCGTGTATATTGTAACGAGAGCGGTACCCTACGTATTAATCAAGCTAAGATATACACATATAAAAAGGTGTTTCTCTGCGTCTCCGCGCCTCTGCGG
>CALLCZ010000174.1 GCA_937998645.1 uncultured Gammaproteobacteria bacterium | reverse complement strand
CGTACGGTTGCTCTTGATTCCGGTTCGTCAGTGATTGCACGACGTGGCGGCATAATCGAATCGGTTGATGCAGGTCGAATCGTGATTCGCGTCAATGATGATGAAGCAACAGGCGATAGCGCCGGTGTTGATATTTACGGCCTGACCAAGTACACGCGTTCAAACCAGAATACCTGTATGAACCAGCGTCCACTGGTATCAGTGGGTGATGTAGTGGCAAGAGGCGATGCCATTGCCGACGGCCCGTCAACGGACATGGGCGAGCTTGCTCTGGGTCAGAACATGCTGGTCGCATTCATGCCATGGAACGGTTACAACTTCGAAGATTCGATCTTGATATCGGAACGCGTTGTTGAAGAAGACCGCTATACCACAATTCATATTGAAGAAATGTCATGTGTTGCTCGCGACACCAAGCTGGGTTCTGAAGAAATAACCGCGGATATTCCAAACGTCAGCGAAGGTTTGCTATCCAAACTGGATGAGTCTGGCGTGGTATACGTGGGTGCGGAAGTCAAACCGAATGACATTCTTGTCGGCAAGGTCACGCCTAAAGGCGAAACCCAGCTGACCGCAGAAGAGAAGCTGCTGCGTGCGATTTTCGGTGAGAAAGCATCTGATGTTAAAGACACTTCATTACGCGTACCGTCCGGTATGGAAGGTACCGTTATTGGTGTGCAGGTGTTCACCCGTGATGGTGTAGAGAAAGACAAGCGCGCACTTGAAATCGAGGAAATGGAAATCGCACAGGTGAAGAAAGATGTTGATGCCCAGTGGCATATCATCGAGGAAGATCTGTACGATCGTATGGAACACCTGATGGTTGGCAAGCAGGCGGCAGGCGGTCCGAAAGATTTGAAAGCGGGCGCCAAGATCACCAAGTCATATCTTGAAGAGCTCGAGCGCAAGAAGTGGGCCGAGATCCGTCTCAAAAATGAACAGGCAAATGAGCAGATGGAAATGCTTGCCAAGCAGCTGAAAGAGCAGCGTAAACGCCTGGATGAACTGTTCGATGAAAAGAAAGGCAAGCTCACTGCGGGTGATGATCTCGCACCCGGCGTGCTCAAGATGGTCAAGGTTTATATGGCAGTAAAACGCCGCATGCAGCCTGGCGACAAGATGGCCGGCCGTCATGGTAACAAGGGTGTGGTATCGATGATCGTACCCGTGGAAGACATGCCGCATACCGAAGACGGTACCCCTGTCGATATCGTACTCAATCCGCTGGGCGTACCTTCACGTATGAACGTGGGCCAGATTCTTGAGACTCACCTGGGCTGGGCAGCCAAGGGCCTGGGTAACGAAATCGGCAAGATGCTTGACCAACAGGCCAAGGTTACCGAGATTCGCAAGTTCCTTGACCAGGTCTACAACCATGCCGACAAGAAGGTGGATCTGAAATCTTTCGATGAAAACGAGTTGATGGAACTCGCCGGAAACCTGCGCGATGGCGTGCCGATGGCGACGCCGGTATTCGATGGCGCTGAAGAGTCCGAAATCCACCGTATGCTTGAACTGGCCAATTTGCCGATAACAGGCCAGACAACACTGTATGACGGTCGCACGGGTGAGGCGTTTGAGCGTCCTGTAACGATTGGTTACAAGTACATGCTCAAACTTAACCATCTTATCGATGACAAGATGCATGCTCGTTCAACCGGCCCATACAGCCTTGTTACCCAGCAGCCGCTGGGTGGTAAAGCGCAGTTCGGTGGCCAGCGATTCGGTGAAATGGAGGTGTGGGCGCTTGAAGCTTATGGCGCTGCTTACACCCTGCAGGAAATGCTCACCGTCAAGTCGGATGATGTTGCCGGTCGTAACAAGATGTACAAGAACATCGTTGATGGCGACCATCGTATGGAGCCAGGTATGCCGGAATCATTCAATGTATTGCTCAAGGAGATTCGTGCTCTTGGTCTTAACATTGAATTAGCGCTGGAACAGGACTGATTGGTCCCTGTTTCCGTATAACGTATTAAACAGATCAGACATCAGGAGTAACAGCCTTGAAAGATCTACTCAAGCTGATAAAGCAACAGAGTTCAGAAGAAGATTTTGATTCGATTCGAATCACGCTTCCTTCACCGCAGTTGATACATTCATGGTCATTCGGTGAGGTAAAGAAACCTGAAACCATTAACTATCGTACCTTCAAGCCGGAACGTGACGGTTTGTTCTGCGCCAAGATATTTGGTCCGGTCAAGGATTACGAGTGTCTGTGTGGTAAATACAAGCGCCTGAAGCACCGTGGTGTCGTTTGTGAAAAATGCGGTGTTGAAGTCACGCAATCCAAGGTGCGTCGTGAGCGTATGGGCCATATTGACCTGGCCAGCCCGGTTGCGCATATCTGGTTTCTGAAGTCGCTGCCATCAAGAATTGGCCTGTTGCTTGATATGACCTTGCGTGAAATCGAGCGCATTCTGTATTTCGAAGCCTTTGTCGTTATCGACCCGGGTTTGACCACGCTGGAAAAAGGCCAGTTGCTGACCGATGAAACTTATCTCGAAGCCATCGAAGAGCATGGCGACGAGTTTGATGCTCGCATGGGTGCAGAAGCGATTTATGAAATGCTCACCAGCATCAAGCTGGATCAGGAGAGAATCCAGATCCGCGAAGATATGGGCGCAACCAAGTCAGAGACCAAGCTGAAAAGGCTGGCTAAACGCCTGAAGCTGGTCGAGTCATTCCAGTCGTCGGGCAACCGTCCCGAGTGGATGATCATGACGGTATTGCCTGTGCTGCCGCCGGATCTGCGTCCGCTGGTGCCTCTCGATGGTGGCCGTTTTGCGACCTCTGATCTGAATGATCTGTACCGTCGTGTGATCAACCGCAACAATCGTCTGCGCCGCCTGCTGGAGCTTTATGCGCCGGACATTATCGTACGTAATGAAAAACGTATGCTGCAGGAGTCCGTCGATGCATTACTCGACAATGGTCGTCGTGGCCGTGCGATTACCGGTACCAACAAGCGTCCGCTGAAATCGCTGGCAGACATGATCAAGGGCAAGCAGGGCCGCTTCCGCCAGAACCTGCTGGGTAAACGTGTTGACTATTCCGGACGTTCAGTCATCGTGGTGGGGCCAACATTGAAACTGCATCAATGTGGACTGCCGAAGAAGATGTCGCTTGAGCTGTTCAAGCCCTTTATCTTCAACAAGCTGTTGCGTCGTGGTCTGGCGACGACGATCAAGGCTGCGAAGAAACTGGTTGAAAAAGAAGGCAGCGAAGTCTGGGATATCCTCGAGCAGGTTATTCGTGAGCATCCTGTGATGCTCAACCGCGCACCAACATTGCACCGTCTGGGTATCCAGGCATTCGAGCCGGTATTGATTGAAGGCAAGGCGATCCAGTTGCACCCGCTGGTATGTACAGCATTCAACGCTGACTTCGACGGTGACCAGATGGCGGTGCACGTTCCCCTGTCGATCGAGGCGCAGCTTGAAACACGCGCCCTGATGATGTCAACAAACAATATTCTGTCGCCTGCTTCAGGTGAACCGATCATTGTGCCGTCGCAGGATATCGTACTCGGTCTTTACTACATGACGCGTGAGTCGATCAATGCGACCGGCGAAGGCATGATGTTTGCTGATATCGATGAAGTGCATCGTGCGCGCGAAAGCGGCGCCGCCCACCTGCAGGCAAAATGCAAAGCGCGTGTGCGCGAAGTCGTATTTAATGATGAGGGCAACCCGGTTGAACGCTTTATCATTGTAGATACCACGGTCGGCCGTGCACTGCTGTCGGAAATTCTGCCTCCAGGTCTGCCGTTTGAACTGGTCAACCGCGACCTTAACAAGAAGGCCATTTCCAGTCTGATCAATGCCTGTTATCGCCAGGTCGGTCTGAAAGAGACGGTGATTTTCGCTGACCAGTTGATGTATACCGGTTTCCGTTATTCGACCAAGGCCGGTGTATCCATTGCGATCAACGACATGGTTATTCCTGAAGAGAAGGAAGCCATTCTTGGCGCCGCTGAAGCTGAAGTCAAGGAAATCCAGGACCAGTACACATCGGGCCTGGTAACCAACGGCGAGCGTTACAACAAGGTAGTGGATATCTGGTCGCACGCCAATGATGCCGTGGCCAAGGCTATGATGGACAAACTGGGCACCGAAGAAGTTGTCGATGCGGAAGGCAAGACGGTAAGACAGACCTCGTTCAATAATATCTTCATCATGGCCGACTCCGGCGCGCGTGGTTCTGCAGCCCAGATTCGTCAGCTTGCCGGAATGCGCGGCCTGATGGCGAAGCCGGACGGCTCCATCATCGAAACACCAATTACAGCGAACTTCCGTGAAGGTCTGAACGTACTTCAGTACTTCATCTCGACTCACGGTGCTCGTAAAGGTCTGGCCGACACCGCGTTGAAAACGGCCAATTCGGGTTACCTGACACGTCGACTGGTTGATGTTGCGCAGGACCTGGTGGTCGTCAACGATGACTGTGGTACTGAAAACGGTCTTTTGATGCAGCCGATTATCGAAGGCGGTGACGTCGTCATGCCGCTGAATGAGCTGGTGCTTGGCCGTGTCGTAGCCGTCGACGCCAAGCGTGCCGGCAGTGATGACGTGGTTATACCTTCAGGTACGTTCATCGATGAGCAATGGGCCGAACAGCTCGAAGGACTCGGTGTTGATGAAATGCTGGTGCGTTCGGTGATTACCTGTGAAAACACCCACGGTGTTTGCGCCAGTTGTTACGGCCGTGATATGGCTCGTGGTCACATTGTCAACAAGGGTGAAGCCATTGGTGTTATTGCGGCGCAGTCGATCGGTGAGCCGGGTACACAGCTCACCATGCGTACCTTCCACATCGGTGGTGCAGCAAGTCGTGCAGCTTCGGCCAGCAATATTGTGGTGAAAAACAAGGGCAGTGTCCGTTTGCATCACATCAAGGTGGTTGAGCAGGCGAATGGCAACCTGGTTGCCGTGTCCCGCTCCGGCGAGCTGGGCGTTATTGATGAACATGGTCGCGAGCGCGAACGTTACAAAGTGCCTTATGGAGCGGTTATTTCAGAGGCTGAAGGCGGTGAAGTCGAGTCAGGACAGATCGTTGCAGCCTGGGACCCGCATACCCATCCCATCATCACCGAAGTGGCCGGTAAAGTTAAATTCTCCGAGTTCTCTGAAGGCGTCAGTGTTCAGCAGGAAACGGATGAAATCACCGGTCTGACTTCAGTCGTGGTCATTGATCCGAAGCAGCGCCCGAGCGCCGGCAAGGATTTACGCCCACTGATCACGCTGGTTGATGACAAGGGTGAAGAGCTGAGTATTGCCGGTACCGAGATTCCTGCGCGTTACTTCCTGCCATCCGGTGCAATTATTAACATCCAGGACGGCAGTAGTGTGTCGATTGGTGACGTGGTCGCGCGTATTCCGCAGGAATCGAGCAAAACCCGTGATATTACCGGTGGTCTGCCGCGTGTTGCCGACCTGTTCGAAGCACGCAAGCCTAAAGAGCCGGCCATCATGGCCGAGACGACGGGTACCGCCAGCTTCGGCAAGGAAACCAAGGGTAAGCAGCGCCTGATTATTACCAGGGAAAACAACGAAACCGTTGAATCACTGATTCCGAAATGGCGCCATATCAACGTGTTCGAAGGTGAGCATGTTGAGCAGGGTGAAGTGATCGCTGACGGCGAGCTGAATCCGCATGATATTCTGCGCCTGCTGGGTACCGAGGTCTTGTCCGAGTACCTGGTCAAGGAGATTCAGGACGTTTACCGTTTGCAGGGTGTGAAGATCAACGACAAGCACATCGAAGTGGTCATACGCCAGATGCTGCGTAAGGTTGAAATTATCGACGGCGCTGATTCCAGTTACCTCAAGGGTGAAATCGTTGAGCGCTCGAGTGTTGTTGAGGAAAATGAAAAGATCAAGGCCATGGGCAAGGAGCCGGCACACTACGAGCAGATCCTGCTGGGTATTACCAAGGGCTCGCTGGTGACCGAGTCGTTTATCTCGGCAGCCTCTTTCCAGGAAACGACCCGCGTGCTCACGGAAGCCGCTGTTCGTGGCAGCAGCGACAGCTTGCGCGGATTGAAGGAAAACGTGATTGTAGGTCGCCTGATTCCTGCTGGAACGGGTCTTGCCTACCACGAAGAGCGTCGCCGTCGACGTACTGCGGCTCTGGAAGAGGCCTTCCATACTGAAGAAGAGATGGCGGCAGAAGCAGAAGCGGCCGAACAGGCGGCAGCAGAGGAAGCGGCCGAAAATACCGATACGCCGGTTGAATCAGCCGAGCAATCCGAGAGCCAGGCACAACAGGACGCCTGATTCGGTTTCGACGCCGAATAGCCGCCCGGTGATGTCTCTCAACGGGCGGTTTTTTTATTGCACAGAGGTCGCAGGCTGGCTGATCGCTTGACAGGGCTGGATGCTGGGCATAGAATTGCGCCTCTTTTGGCAGGCCCTATGGGCCTGCTGTTTATTTTGAGCCATGGGAAACCTGCCAAATGCCCGTCTGATACGGGTTTGGAGATAATGTCAGATGACAACAGTTAACCAGTTGGTGCGTAAGCCTCGTAAGAGCAAACGCGCCAAAAGTAACGTACCTGCACTTGAAGCATCACCGCAGAAACGAGGTGTTTGTACACGTGTATATACCACTACACCGAAAAAGCCTAACTCGGCTATGCGCAAGGTCGCCCGTGTGCGCCTGACTAACGGTTTCGAGGTTAGTAGTTACATCGGTGGTGAGGGTCACAACCTGCAAGAGCACTCCGTTGTACTGATTCGCGGTGGTCGTGTTAAGGATTTACCCGGTGTGCGCTATCACGTTGTGCGCGGTTCACTGGATACCCAGGGCGTTGATAACCGTAAGCAGGGTCGCTCCAAGTATGGTGTTAAAAGGCCCAAGGGTTAAGAGGTAGATTGCTATGTCCAGAAGAAGAGAAGTTCCGAAACGCGATATTCTGCCTGATCCAAAGTTCGGCAGCACCCAGATAACCAAATTCGTCAACATGATCATGCAGAGCGGTAAAAAATCTACTGCTGAAGCCATCATGTACAACGCGCTTGATACCATAAGCCAGAGGGGAAAGGGTGAAAGCCTCGAGGTGCTCGACCAGGCGCTTGAAAACGTCAGCCCGATGGTTGAGGTGAAATCACGTCGCGTCGGTGGTGCTACCTACCAGGTTCCGGTCGAAGTGCGTGCTGATCGTCGTGTCACACTGGCGATGCGCTGGATTATCGATGCGTCGCGCAAACGTGGTGAAAAATCCATGCAGTTGAAACTCGCCGGCGAGTTGATGGATGCATCAGAGAACCGCGGCAGTGCTGTGAAAAAACGTGAAGACACTCACCGTATGGCTGAAGCCAACAAGGCGTTTGCACACTTCCGCTGGTAGTTCAGCGGTATTAAAGAACTGAGTAGTGGCCCGCAAAACCCCAATAGAGCGCTATCGAAATATCGGTATCATGGCGCATATCGATGCGGGTAAAACCACAACAACCGAACGCGTCCTGTTTTATACAGGCATTTCGCACAAAATCGGTGAAGTGCATGACGGCGCTGCGACCATGGACTGGATGGAGCAGGAGCAGGAGCGCGGTATTACCATCACTTCTGCAGCTACGACCTGTTTCTGGAAAGGCATGGAGCATCAATTTTCGGAACATCGTATCAATATTATTGATACGCCTGGCCACGTAGACTTCACCATTGAGGTAGAGCGTTCGTTACGGGTGCTCGATGGTGCCGTTGCCGTATTCTGTGCCGTCGGTGGTGTTGAGCCCCAGTCTGAAACCGTGTGGCGCCAGGCTAACAAGTATCATGTGCCGCGCATGGTTTTCGTCAACAAGATGGATCGTGCCGGCGCTGATTTTTTGCGCGTGGTCGAGCAGATAAAAACGCGCCTGGGCTCTAACCCGGTACCGATGCAGATGGCGATTGGCGCAGAAGAGAAATTTGAAGGTGTCGTCGACCTGGTTCGGATGAAGGCAATTTACTGGCACCAGAACGACATGGGTGCGACCTTCGAAGAGCACGATATACCGGCTGATCTGCTGGGCCAGTGCAGCGCCATGCGCGAGCAAATGGTCGAAGCGGCTGCTGAAGCCAGCGAAGAGCTGATGGATAAATACCTCGAGCTGGGTGACCTCGGTGCCGAGGAAATCAAGCAGGGTATTCGTATACGTACGCTGGCAAACGAAATTGTTCCGGCGTTTTGCGGCTCCGCTTTCAAGAACAAGGGTGTGCAGGCCATGCTGGACGCGGTGGTTGAATATATGCCGTCGCCGATCGACGTTCCTGCGATTCAGGGGCATCTGGAGGATGGCTCCACCGTAGAACGGCATTCATCAGACGATGAGCCGTTTGCTGCGTTGGGTTTCAAGATTGCAACCGACCCCTTTGTCGGCAACCTGACCTTCTTCCGTGTTTATTCAGGTGTGCTGAATTCGGGTGATACTGTTTTTAACTCGGTCAAAGGCAAGAAAGAGCGTATCGGCCGAATCGTGCAGATGCACTCAAACCACCGCGAAGAAATCAAGGAAGTGCGGGCTGGCGACATCGCCGCCGCGATCGGCCTCAAGGATGTGACCACCGGCGATACGCTGTGCGACCCGAATCACCAGATTACGCTGGAGCGCATGGAATTTCCGGAACCGGTGATTTCCGTTGCGGTAGAGCCGAAAACCAAGGCTGACCAGGAAAAGATGGGTGTTGCGCTGGGCAAGCTGGCACAGGAAGATCCGTCGTTCCGCGTCAAAACGGACGAGGAGTCAGGTCAGACCATTATCTCCGGTATGGGTGAGCTGCACCTGGAGATCATTGTCGATCGTATGAAGCGGGAATTCAGCGTCGATGCGAATGTGGGTAATCCCCAGGTCGCCTATCGCGAATCGCTGCGCAAGTCGGTGGAGCAGGAGTCCAAGTTCGTGCGCCAGTCGGGTGGTCGAGGTCAGTATGGCCATGTTTACCTGCGTATCGAACCGCAGGCGCCGGGCGCAGGATACGAGTTCGTCAATGAAATCGTTGGTGGCTCGGTACCGAAAGAATATATTCCGGCTGTCGATAAAGGCGTGCAGGAGCAGATGCGTAATGGCGTGCTCGCTGGCTACCCGATAGAAGACGTCAAGGTAACGCTCTATGACGGCTCCTATCACGATGTCGATTCGAGTGAAATGGCATTCAAGATAGCCGGATCCATGGGTTTTAGAGAGGGTGCGCTGAAGGCCAACCCGGCAATACTGGAGCCCATGATGAAAGTCGAGGTGGTAACGCCCGAAGATTACATGGGCGATGTCATGGGTGACCTGAACAGGCGTCGTGGCATTGTTCACGGTATGGAGGATGCGCCGGCAGGCAAGATTATTCGTGCCGAGGTGCCGCTGTCAGAAATGTTTGGATATGCAACGGCTTTGCGTTCAGCGACCCAGGGCCGGGCAACGTATTCAATGGAATTTGAGAAATATGCAGAAGCGCCGCAGGCTATTGCGGATGCGGTGATTAATACCAGGTCAGCCTGATAACAGAACAACAAGTTTTTACGAGGTAATCAACTGTGTCGAAGGAAAAATTTGAGAGAACCAAACCCCACGTAAACGTGGGCACGATAGGTCACGTCGACCATGGCAAGACGACGCTGACGGCGGCGCTGACGAAGGTCATGGCGGAAGCGCAGGGTGGAGACGTGAAAGCGTTT
>CALLCZ010000173.1 GCA_937998645.1 uncultured Gammaproteobacteria bacterium | reverse complement strand
GTCCAGCACAAGAATATTGTCAGCATCGATGATCGTTGACAGCCGGTGCGCAATCACCAGCGTAGTGTGCTTCATCGCAACTTGTTTGAGTGATGACAGTATGGATTGCTCTGATCTCGAATCGAGTGAAGACGTCGCCTCGTCAAATACCAGGATACGCGGATTTTTCAGGATTACACGAGCGATAGCGATGCGTTGTTTCTCTCCCCCGGAGAGCTTCAAACCGCGCTCGCCTACGATAGTCTCATATCCATCCGGCAAGCTTTGAATGAATTCATGAATGTTTGCCACCCTGGCCGCCTGGATAACCTCATCCATACTTGCATCATGATTGGCATAATGAATGTTGTGAAAAATAGACTGGTTGAATAAAACCGTATCCTGCGGGACGATGCCTATGTTCTCACGCAGGCTTTCCTGGGTGACATCGCTGATATCCTGATCATCTATCAGTATGCGGCCCGAGTCTGTTTCATAAAAGCGAAACAGCAATCTCGACAAGGTTGACTTTCCCGCGCCTGACGGCCCAACGACAGCAACCTTTTTACCCACAGGAATTTCAAAACTGACATCATTCAGCACCTGCCTGTCTTCGTTATACGAGAACGATACGTGCTCAACACGCACGTGCGCGTCACTGACAATCAACGGCCTGGCCCGATCCTTATCTGATATCTCCTGAGGCGTATCAAGCAGGCGCATCATCATGTCCATGTCAGCCAGTGAGTACTTGAGTGCACGATATATAACGCCGAGAAAGTTCAACGGTAAAAACAACTGCAACATCATGGTATTAACCAGCACCAGGTCGCCGAGTGTCATGCTACCGTTGATTACACCCTGTGCCGCATAAACCATCATAAAAGTTACGCCAACCGCGATCACAGCCCCCTGGCCGAAATTAAGCAATGACATCGAGTTCTGGCTTTTGACTGCAGAACCTTCCCAGCCTTTCAGAGTCTGGTCATAGCGCGACAATTCATAATCTTCGTTATTGAAATATTTAACGGTCTCGTAATTAAGCATGCCATCGACGGCATAGGTATTGGCCTCGGATTCAAGCGAGTTCATCTTCACCCTGTAGTGCATGCGCCATTCAGTAACAGACAGTGTAAAAGTGATGTATACAACAACGGTAATAAAGGTAACGATGGCAAATTTTGCTTCGTACTGGCCAAGCAGTATCGCGGCAACCAGGACAAATTCCGCTGCTGTAGGAACGATATTGAATACGAGGTAATTGAGGATTGAACTCAGACTGTTGGTACCACGTTCAAGATCGCGGATTATCCCGCCAGTCTTTCGATCTAAATGATAACGTAGAGATAATGAATACAGGTGACTGAGAACGCGCTGTGAAATACCGCGCATCGCATGATAACGAACCCTGGCGAATACCGCATCGCGTAATTCGTTGAACAGACTGCTCGCCAGACGTAACGCCCCGTAGGTCAGCAACAGCATAATCGGTAATACAAGGGTGCCGTTTTCACTATCCAGACCATCTATGATATCTCTCAATACCAGCGGCATACCAACAACAGCGAGCTTGGACAGGACCAGGCATGCAAGGGCGATTAACACCCTGCCCTTGAACTCCCACACGAAAGGAAACAGCCTTTTAAGATTCCTCCAGTCTTTTCTGTCAGAATGGGGCTTGGTGGTCTGGCGATGCATCATAATCATATATGCTATAAAGACAACAACTTGTACACTATCAGTTCAATGTCTAATGTTGCTGCAGTGGAATTATAAAAAGACATGATTATATCGAATTTACCTGCACGGTTTTTATTAGTCCCGCTACTGATACTCAGTGGGCTTATTACCGGCGCATGTGACAAAACCGGCAATGCCGGTAAAACCGGTTCAAGGGAAGTAAAACAGGCTCCGCCGCATGTGGTGGAAACTACACGGGCGAGGGGCCAGTCGGTACAGAGCAAGCTTACTACCTCTGGAACCATAGAAGCCGGAACAAGGGTAAGGTTATACAACGAGGTCAGCGGAAAAATCAGGTACCTACCCTATCACGAGGGCGATGCCGTCGCAGCACATACGATCGTAATCGGGCTTGACGACGAGGTCATACAGGCCGAGCTTGATAAAGCCACTGCCAGCAGGGAACAGGCAAAGATTGATTACGACCGGTTAAAGAAGCTGAAAAAGCAGCTGGCATCGGATGAGGAAATTGCGCGTGCATCTACTGCTTACGATATAGCCGTTGCTGACGAAAAACTTCAACAGACACGCCTGAACAAAACAGCAATAAAAGCACCCTTTGACGGGATCATCACCGAACGTCACTATGAACCCGGTGATGTCGTCCCCATGCACAGTCACATTTTAAGCATGATTGATCCTGAATCTCTCCGGGTAAAAATACATCTGGCAGAACACTGGATCCCACTGATACAAAGCGGGGACAGTGTCGATGTTCAAATCGATGCACTGGCTGATTCCATTCATGCCGGACAGATTAAGCGCATTCACCCGACAATCGATGCAAGCACGCGAAAAGGCACGGTTGAAATAGAATTTCAGCCAGCGCCATTTGGCGCTCAGGCCGGACAGTTTGCACGCGTTTACCTGAAAACCCGGCCTGCTGACAAGCTGGTTGTACCCGCACACGCACTCCACCATGACAGTAAAGGTGCTTACGTTTACGTGGTCAATGAAGTAAGCGAGGCCAGCAAAATATACGTACAGAAAGGCGTGCAATTTGGCGAAGTTATCGAAATCACCAGCGGCCTTAATGCCAATGATGCAATCGTTATAAAAGGCTTCAATGGCCTGAGACATGGCAAAAAAGTCAAGGTCCATAATAAGGACGCTGATGATGTAGCCAGGGTATTATGAAGCATCGCTTTCGCTCCGGCGGCCTCGCTGCCTGGTCAATCAATCACCCTGTTGGCATCTCCATGCTGGCACTGTCAGTTGTTGTGCTTGGCTTTTTCGCATTACAACGCCTCAGCATTGACCTGCTGCCACACATCATCTACCCGGATATACGGGTACGTGTACTGGAACCCGGCGTACCGGCACAAATCATGGAAGACCAGATCACCCGCCAGCTTGAGGAACAGCTTGCAATAACCGAAGGCGCAATACAGGTACAGTCTAAATCCAGCGAAGGCCGCAGTAATGTGGATTTGAGCTTCCCATACGGCACAGATATTGATATTGCACTGCGTGATGCCAGTACGCGACTTGACCGCGCGCGCCGTTTTCTGCCTGATACTGTAGAGCCGCCAATCATCTACAAACGCGATCCTTCACAGATTTCAATAATGGAACTGATAGTCAGCTCGAGTGAACGTGATCCTGTCGAATTACGCAGCTGGGCCGACTTTACTTTTTCACGCTGGTTTCTCAACCTGCCGGGTATCGCATCCGTTGAAGTCGGCGGCGGACTGGAGCGCGAAATTCAAATCACTGCAGACCAGGAGATGCTCGCCAGCGCTGGGCTGTCACTGACCGACCTGTCCGAGCTGATAAAACGCAATAATGCAGACGCGCCGGGTGGCCGCCTGATGAGTAACACCCAGGAAATTGCCACCAGGACCCGTGGCCGCTTTGACAGCATTGAATCGATCAGCACTCTGCCGTTATGGAGCAGCGAGTCGAACCGAGTTGACAGTGTGTTGCACCTGGAAGATGTGGCCAGCGTGGTTGACTCTCATTTAGACGAAAGAATCCGTATACGTCTTAATCACCAGCCTGGCATTAAACTGTCCATGCAAAAGCAACCCCAGGCAAACACGGTCAGTGTTGTCGATGAGGTGATCAACAGGCTTGAAGTACTGAAAAATCAGAAGCTGATTCCTCCTGATATAGAAATCACAACAGTTAGCGACCAGTCAACCTATGTGCGACATGCCTTGAGTAATGCCAGTCTCGCGGCATTCAGCGGAGCGGTCCTGGCCATGATCGTCATATACCTGTTTCTGGGGAATATCATTCGAACATTAATCATAGGTACCGCGATACCTATTGGTATTCTTGTCACATTTACCATCATGGATTTGAGCGGACTTACGCTGAACATCATGACACTCGGCGGCCTTGCGCTTGGTATGGGACTGCTCATTGACAGTACGATTGTGATGCTGGAAAACATTACCCGCCATCAGCACGATGCTGGATCTGTCGAAGACAATGCCGTGAGGGCCGCCGCAGAAGTCAACAGCCCGATTGTCGCTTCCACGGGTACAAACCTGGCGGCAATACTGCCTTTCCTGTTTATCGGTGGGCTTACAGGCCTGTTGTTTCAGGAACTCATTATTACCATTTCATCAGCGATGCTGGCTGCACTCATCGTCGCCCTGACCCTGGTGCCGGCACTTGGC
>CALLCZ010000172.1 GCA_937998645.1 uncultured Gammaproteobacteria bacterium | reverse complement strand
CTGCTAACGGTTTCAACAGCAAGGCCGAGGTAGTTGGCAATATCCTGCCTTGGCATGGTGAGATTGAATTCGCTGGGTTTCCAGTGGCGTTGCGCCATTCTTTTTGACAGGCTGATCAGAAAGCTCGCCAGTTTTTCTTCGGCGCTCATCCTGCCGAGCAACAATAACATGGCATGATCCTTGGTGACTTCCCTGCCCATGATGCGGCGCATCGCGTATTGAATGCTCGGAACCAGGTGACACACTTCGTCCAGGCTTTCCAGCGGGAACTCGCATACGCTGGATGTTTCCAGCGCGACCGCCGAACAGGTATGCGAATCGCCGGAAAAACCATCCATGCCGAGCAGTTCGCCCGGCAAATGAAAACCGACAATCTGCTCTTCCCCATTGGGATTGTCGACCAGCGTTTTGACACTGCCTGATAAAACGGCATAGATAGAACGGTTGGTATCGCCGGCACGAAACAGGTAATCGTTTTTATGCACCGGTTTTTTACGCTCAATGACGGTATCGATCAGTTTCAGCTCATCATCGGTCATACCTTGCGGTATGCACAACTCGCGCAAACTGCAGTTTGCACACGAAACTTTTAGTTGGTCAAAATTGATCTGTGTCGCTTCAGTCATACCCAACAGCTGCTAATGTTAAACGTTTGTAAATGATACTCTATTTCAAATTCAAACGAATGTATACAAGATACAAACGCGTAAACTCAGAAATGCGGCATAAAATTCAATCACTTCCGTTATGATCCATCAGGCTTTTATAATATAGCCCCTCAAAAACTGACCGCCAGACATTAACAAATCAACCTTAAATCACAATATGTGCGCTGATCAAGCTGAACAAACCTGTTTCCACTGCGGCCTGCCTGTCCCCAGGGGTGTGGATATTACCGTTGAAATCAATGCAAAGCCACAACCGATGTGCTGTCACGGTTGCGAGGCCGTGGCCCAGGCCATTGTCGATAGCGGCATGGAGAGCTATTACAGTTATCGTACGGAAAATGCACCCCGGGCGCGAGAAGTGGTGCCCGCATTTCTGGATCAGCTCAAGGCCTATGATAATCCGGCCGTGCAAAAGCGCTTCGTGCATGAACAGGACGAGCTGAGCGAAGTCTCGCTGATTCTGGAAGGCATTGTCTGCGCGGCCTGTGTCTGGCTCAATGAGCGCCACCTGCAGGCGCTTCCGGGTGTCGTCGATGTCAATATCAATTATTCCAACCACCGCGCACTGGTGCGTTGGGACAACAGCAAGATCAGCCTGAGCGAAATTCTCGAATCCATCAGCCGCATCGGCTACCTGGCCCACCCCTACGACCCCGACCGGCAACAGCGCATTATCGAGAAAGAACGCAAGCAGCAGCTCCGGCGTCTCGGCCTGGCTGGCGTACTCGGCATGCAGGTCATGATCCTGGCAGTGGCGCTCTACACCGGCGAATGGTGGGGCATGGACGAGGCCTTCAGGGGATTCTTCCGCTGGACCAGCCTGTTGATGACGATCCCGGTGCTGGTGTTTGCCTCTCGCGTGTTTTTCACTTCGGCCCTGCGCGACCTGAAACAGAAACGCGCCGGTATGGATGTACCGGTATCGCTGGGCATCGGCATCGCCTTCACAGCCAGTGTCGCCCACACCATCACCGGCAACGGCGAGATTTATTTCGATTCCGTGGTGATGTTTACCTTCTTCCTGCTCACCGCGCGCTATTTCGAGATGACGGCAAGAAAACGCTCGACCGAGGCCACCGAGGCCCTGGTCAGCCTGCAGCCCGCTGTCGCGGCAAAACTGGTCAGGGTCGACGGCAGGGATGAAGAACATGCGGTACCCGTGGCGGAACTTGAAGCAGGTGACCGTGTGCTGGTCCGCCCGGGCGATACCATCCCGGCAGACGGCATTATCGAAAGCGGCGCTTCAGGCATCGATGAATCACTGATCACCGGTGAGAGTATGCCGATCACAAAAACCAGCGGCGATGATGTGATCGGCGGCAGCATCAACTCGGAAAGCCCGTTGATCATCAGCATCACCCATGTCGGCGCCGATACCGTGCTGGCCGCAATCCAGCGCCTGCTCGACAAGGCTCAAAGCGAGAAGCCCGCCCTCGCCCAGCTCGCAGACAGGATTGCATCGAAGTTTGTGCTGGCTATCCTGACGATTGCATCTCTGGTTGCCATTTTCTGGATCATGCAGGGCTCGGAAAACTGGTTGCCGATTACCATTGCCACGCTTGTCGTGACCTGCCCCTGCGCGCTGTCACTGGCGACCCCGACCGCCATTACCGCAGCCAGCGGCCAGCTGGCGAAACTGGGTCTGCTGCCGACGCGTGGGCACGCGCTGGAAACGCTGGCGCATGTGACGCATTTCGTGTTCGACAAGACCGGCACGCTGACCGTCGGCAATATAAAACTCGCCGGCACACAAACTTCAGGCGATCTCTCCGCGGAGGATTGCCTGCATATCGCCACGGCACTGGAAGCCCAGTCAGAGCATCCGATTGCAAAAAGCTTTATACACGCCTGCCCGCATACATCCAGGCAGGCAAGCAATGTCAGCAACACGCCGGGCAATGGCATGACCGGGACGGTTGATGACCGGCAATGGTTTCTTGGCAAAGCCGGATTCATCACGCAGCATTGCAGCGACACCTTTCACATCGACGATAACAGCGGACAAACCCAGGTCATACTGGCCACCAGCGACAGGGTTCATGCCGTATTTACACTGGAAGACGAAATACGGGCGGACGCGGTAGAGCTCATTGACAACCTGAAACGCATTGGGAAATCGGTGATACTGCTGACGGGTGACAATCTATCAACAGCACAGCACATCGCCGACACAACCGGCATCGACGAAATACATGCCAACCTCAGGCCTGAGGACAAGCTCGAATTCATCAAGGCTTTACAGAAAGACGGCGCCATCGTCTCGATGACGGGTGACGGCGTAAATGACGCGCCGGTACTGGCAGGTGCCGATGTGTCGATAGCCATGGGTTCGGGCTCGCAGCTCGCAGCCGCCAGTGCCGACTTTATTTTGCTGTCTAACAGGATCAGCACCATCTATTCCGGTTATCATTTATGCGTGGCAACACTTTCGATTATCCGCCAGAACCTGATGTGGGCCATTTCCTACAATATACTTGCCGTGCCGGCAGCGGCTATGGGGTATATTCAACCCTGGCTTGCCGCCATCGGCATGTCGGCCAGTTCTTTAGTTGTTGTTTTGAATGCCTTGCGGCTTTCAAAACAACAACAGGGACGAGGGACGAGGGACGAGTAACGAGGTAATGGATGTAGCTGCGCTACATCCTGGCTACTTAATTTTTATAAAGACGATATTAGTAACATTACGCAGAGTGGGCGCATAGCCCACCCTGCGGAGCAGAAGTAATTATGACGTTAAAACCAGATCTACAAAACAAATTACTGGCCAGGCATCGCGACAGACGTAACAGCGATATTGCATTTCCTTGCCCCTCGCCCCTCGTCCCTCGTCCCTGTTTTCAATGGACATAATATTTCTACTCATTCCCCTCGCCCTGGTCCTGGTTGTCGTCATCGTCTGGGTGTTTATGTGGGCGGTACGCTCTGACCAGTTTGATGACCTTGAAGGCCCGGCTTATAGAATATTGATGGACGAGGACGAACCGAAGATCGAGCGTGAGGACAAGGAAGAAGAACCAAAGGATAAAAACTGATTTACCGCAGAGGCGCGGAGACGCAGAGATATTCTGTGGTGTGCTTGCAGGAGCGTCCCTTCGGCTTCGCTCAGCACAGGCTTTAGCCGCGAATCGATAAAGTTCGAGACTAAAGTCGCTCCTACGAATACCTGTAATAACTTTGCGAACTTTGCGCCTTAGCGTCTTTGCGTTGAAAAAATACCTATATACCTCTGTGCTCTCTGTGCCTCTGTGGCAAAATTTCTTCCTAATTCAGCTTTTCTATACCCAGCAGCTTGAGGATATATTTCTCATACAACGGCTCTGAGGTACCCTTCTTCATCTTGCGCAGGAAATACTTCTCGAAGGCGATCTTCGCCAGGTGTACCCACTTGCCTTTTTTCATCCAGGCTACATTACGCGGTGGTATCTGCGGGATGGCAACGAATGCCGCACCGGTATCGCCCATGTCGGCGAGACAGATGGCATTCCATGTCGCCCCCTGATCGGGTTGATTGCCATTGATCTCACTGGCGATGTTATGCACGATGGAGGTCACCATGGATTCGATCATGTAACCGGTCTTCGGTGTACCGGTCGGTACCGGTGTGGCTTCGACCGGAGGAATGGCGATACATACCCCTGCTGAATAGATATTCTTGTAGGTCGGGTTGCGATGGAACTCATCGACCATGACAAAGCCACGCGGGTTACAGAGATCCGGCACTTCAGCAACCGCATTCACACCCTTGAACGCCGGCAGCATCATAGCCATGTCGAAATCGATTTCGTGCCCTTTTTTAACCTCACCAGCCTCATCAAGCTCTTCAACGAACAACTTGCCTTGTTCAACTTTGGTGGTTCGGGCATTGGTGATCCAGTCGATGTGATGGTTGCGCAGTTCGCTTTCGAGCATTGATTTTGAATCACCTACTCCGCCAAGGCCGAGATGGCCGATGTAGGGTTCGGAGGTGACGAATTTCATCGGGTACTTGTTACGGATCTTGCGCTTGCGCAGGTCGGCATCAACGATGAAGGCGAATTCGTATGCCGGGCCAAAACAGCTTGCAAATGGCATCGCGCCAATAACGATGGGGCCGGGTTTTTCCAGGATCTGCTGGTATTTCTGCCAGGTCTTTTCGGCATGATTGATAGTGCATATCGATTGTGTATGACTGTCCGGACCGGCGCCTTCGACTTCCTCAAACGCCAGCCTTGGACCGGTGGTGATTACCAGGTAATCGTAATCGACCGTACCCTTGCCATCCGCCAGTTCAAGCTTGTTACTGGCCGTGTCGATCTTGTCGACACGTGCTGCAATAAAATTGATCTTTTTCTTAGCGAGGTATTTCTCGATCGGAAAAGTAATCGATTCGCGATCTCGCCAGCCAACGGCTACCCAGGGATTTGAAGGCACAAACTGGAAATATTCATTTTCGTTAACCACCGTAACTTCGTGGTTCTTGCCAAGCACGGCTTTCATTTCATAAGCACAGGGCATACCGCCGATACCCGCACCCAGAATTACCACATGCGCCATCAATCTCTCCTCGTATCAATGATGAGCCTGATGGCCCAATATTCATAAAGTCGAAAGAATATAGCATTTTCCTCAAAATGTAGACCCAATACTATATGATTCATATTTATAACCTCCAATAACAAGAACAAAAGCATGAAAAATGCACGACTGGTGCTGTGCCCTGATCAACCCGACTGGACGCCACCCGATGATGAAAGCCTCGAACAATTACTGCAATCAATTCAATTCATTGGCGAGCCTTTCAATGGCGATATGCAATTCCTTGCGGGTGAAAGATTTCTTGACCTGATCGCATTAATGGGTTGTTCGCCCGGCATAAGGCTCGAACCCGAAGATGACCAGGCATTTTGTTATATTCGATTAATTCCTGGAACTGAATCAATCGAATTTCACGGTGGCGACCGAACACACGCACCACGGTGCCCGCAATGCAGATCTGCGGTAGCGGACTGGGAAAGTAAAATCAGCTGCTGGCAGGAAAATAGCGCCGGAACTCCGTGGTCATGCGAGACATGCGGGCACGAGGCAGCCCCCTGGGACTACAACTGGAGAAAGTCTGCCGGATTTGGCAGATGCTTCATCAAAATCAGCAACATCTTCCCCAAAGAAGCCATCCCCCAACAACAGTTACTCGATGCACTACACTCTCACTATGGTGTCAGTTGGCACTACTTCTACCAGTACTGACTGTAGTGTTATTTGCTTTAAATAAAAACAATCATCAGCTGTTGTCACAATCGCTTTATGCCGGGAATAATGCGACTGTCACCCTGCTCCTCGGTTTTTTATTAATCGTTCTCCCCGTGACCGCACATGCAGAAGACAGGCCCGCCGAAGCGGATACACAAACAGACGCAGAGCTGGACGAACTGGTGGGTGATCCGTTAGCCGCTGATGCTACGCCAGAGCTTGATATAGCGCCTCCCAATCCATGTGACCGCACCCATGACGCGCACGAATATGATCCGAGCTGGTATGACTCTTCACACGCCGTCATGAATACCGTATTTTGTGAACCTGCACTGTGGTTTGATTCATTCTTTGGATCTGACCGTGTTCTGGAGGAAACCGGCGGCACCTATGTTCGATGGCGAAATGATTTCATCCAGATTGAGGGTCAGGGCAGCAAATTCACAACAAACCTGAATTTCAGCGTTGAACTGCCGAAAATTTCGCAACGTCTGAAGCTTACCTTCGAGGGCGATGAGGACCAGGAATTACAGGACGTGTTACCCGGCCAACAGACTGAAGACCCGTCGAATTCACTGGGTTTGAGACTCGACGTAAAAGACACAGCCCGGTCCAGTTTCAATATCAGCGTCAGCGCAAAACCACGTATTAGAGCCCGCTACCGCTATACCTTCCCTCTATCAAATGAATCCCTGATTCGTTTTACCCAGGAAATACAAAACGAGAAAGGCGTTAACGGCGCACGCACACGCCTGGATTTTGAAAAAGCCTTCCTGCCTGTAAGATTGTTTCGTGCAACTACCGAAGGCTTTATTGCCGAGGATTTTAAAGGCGTAGACTGGTCGCAGGCTTTCAGCCTGTTTCAGCGTCTGTCGAAGAAAAGTTCGGTATCTTATGAAGCCGGTATCGTGGGCATAACCGAGCCGGATAGCCTGGTGACCAATTACCGTTTAGGCATAAGGTATCGACAAAACATCCATCGTGACTGGCTGTTTTTTGAAATCACGCCTGATATCAGCTGGCCTGTTGAACTCAGTGAAGACAGGGAAACCGTAGTAAATGACCGACATTCGGTAATGAGCATTATTGTCAGGCTGGAAGTACACTTCGCCAACACAAGAAAAAGAAAATATAGCGACTATATCTATTAGCCAGTGCCGGCACTGTGATACGCTAGCCAAGCCTCGTATTGCCGCAGGATTTATCCGCTTGCATAACTGTGCACACGATTATTATCATTTCGTTATCACTGGCCGATTTCTGCTAGACTTCCGCTTGACTATTGCTGCGATTCCGTCAGATAAATTATCAGGGAAACTTTGATTAATTCAGAGTTTCCTTAAATAAAACAACCCGCTGATTCTGCAAAACCAAATACCACA
Source organism: uncultured Gammaproteobacteria bacterium (assembly GCA_937998645.1). Taxonomy (GTDB): domain Bacteria; phylum Pseudomonadota; class Gammaproteobacteria; order SZUA-229; family SZUA-229; genus JABDQW01. The sequence goes on along the minus strand of CALLCZ010000172.1, from coordinate 3,465 downwards.
AAAAATACCATGAAGCCTCTATACAAACATATACTTGCAGTAATCCTCCCCATAATCCTCTCGTCCTGCGCAAACACCAAGTTCACAAAACAGTGGATCGATGAGGACTTTAACGAACAACCCTTTGATGACATCCTGGTGCTCGCAGTTGCAGATAAAATGGGTAACCGGCAGGATACTGAAGACTATGTCGTAGAAAAACTGGGGGAAACCGGTATCAATGCCATGCAAAGCTACGATATTCTGCCAAAAACAGAGATCATCGACCGTGAAGCGGTAGGCAAAGCAATCGACGGGTTACAGCTGGACGCAGTCATCGTCATGTTTGCAACGGGCGTGACTGAAGAAGAATACTTTATCCCTTCGAGGCGCTTTGGCGTGTATTCAGGCTACGGTTACGGGCATGCTCACTACGGCAGCTTCTATAATTATTATCCGCATGCAGTTAACTATGTATACATTCCGGGCTATGACAATACGCACTATGTCGTCGCACTGGAAACGAGTCTGTTTGATCTTAATACCGGCAAAATGGTCTGGTCAGGGCAATCGAACACGTTTGCACCCGAATCAGTTGATGATGTAATACATAACATCACGGTATTGACTATAAATGAACTCAAGAAAAAGAATATTATCAAATAATGTCCGTATCAAATTATTACTGTTAGCCAGATCAAACACACAGGAGCTGCCATGAAAACAAGCGTTCAGAAATTGATTTATGTTGCTGCAACAATTTTCTCATTCCTATTTATCGCATCCTGCGCCAGTACCAAAATCTCTTCTGTGTGGATGGACCAGAAAAAGTCCGGCACATCTTTCAATGACATCCTGGTTATCGGTATTGCCCAGGAGGAACATAACAGAAGGCTTTTTGAAGAACAATTTACCTCTCAACTCAATGCAGCCGGCGTAGAAAGCGAGGTAAGTTACAGGATATTGCCGGAAGGAACCGTTATTAACCGCGACACAGTTGCCGCCGCCATCGAAGGCAAGAACATCGATGCTATTATCGTGACGCACATGGTATCTGTCGAAGAAGAAACCGTATACCGTCAAAACATGGACTACCGCCCGACCTACGGCTACTACAACGGCTTGTATAACTATTACCCGCATGTGAACACCTACGTTCAGCAGCCGGGTTATTACACGACGCATGAAGTGGTCATACTGGAAACCAACCTGTACGAAGTTAAGTCCGAAGAACTGGTCTGGTCAGCACAGTCGAGGTCATTTGCACCGGAATCCGCCAAGGAAGTGATCGATGACCTGGTCAAGCTGGTGATCAAGGACCTGAAAGAGAAAGGGCTTATCAAGTCGAAAACCTGAAAGGATTGATGTTAACCGCAGAGACGCGGAGGCACAGAGATTTTATTGATTGTGTCCGCAAATTAACGCTAATAAACGCTAATGTTTTCTAGTTGCTTGCTGCAAGAGCGACTTTAGTCGCGAATGTACTTGTTGTCATTTCGACCAAAGGAAGACTAAATCACCAGGAGTGATTTGAACAGCCGAAGGCTGGCCCGAAGGGCGAAGGGCAGGAAGCCCGTAGTAAATCTCCATGGATTTGGGAGATCTCTCACATTCGTTCGAGATGACAGTACCTTTGTAATTTATTCGCAACTATAGCCTGTGCTGAGCGAAGCCGAAGGGTCGTTCCTACGTTAGCTTTATAGAACTCTGCGCCTCCGCGCCTCTGCGGTTCAAACACAGGTTAACGTCCGTATATATCCTCGAAACGAACGATGTCATCCTCACCGAGATAACTGCCGGTCTGCACTTCGATCAGCTTGAGGGGGATCTTGCCGATATTTTCCAGACGGTGTTTATGTCCCAGCGGAATATAGGTTGATTCGTTTTCAGAGAGAATAAAGGCGTCATCACCACGCGTCACCCTGGCGGTGCCGCTGACCACAATCCAGTGTTCGGACCGGTGGTGATGCAGTTGCAACGAGATTGCCGCACCGGGGCTGACGGTAATGCGCTTGACCTGGTAGTGTGGTCCCGAATCGATGCCCTGGTAGTGCCCCCATGGCCGGTAGACACATGTGTGCAGATTAACTTCCTCGCGTTGCTCCGAACCCAGCTGTTCGACGATATCCTTGATGCCCTGCACGTTGTCCCGGCTGGCGACCAGCAGTGCATCATCGGTGTCGACGACAATCATGTTATCGACACCCAGGGTAACGACAAGGCGATTGTTGGCCCTGACATAGCTGTTTGTTGTCAGACCGCTTTTGACATCACCGATCAGCGTATTGCCCTCGCTGTCGACATCACCGACATCGTGTAACGCAGACCAGGAGCCAACATCACTCCAGCCTATATCGACCGGGATAACCACGGCATTGTCCACTTTCTCCATGACAGCGTAATCGATGGAATCACTGGGGCATTGTTCGAATTCATCCTTGCCGACACGGATGAAATCCTTGTCACGATCTGCCGCATTGAATGCAGCCTGGCTGGCTTCAAAGATCGCGGGCGAATGCTGCTGCAGCGCATCGAGGTAGGTCGATGCCCTGAACATGAACATGCCGCTGTTCCAGTAGTAATTACCATCCGCTATATATGCTGCTGCTGTTTCAGCGTCCGGCTTCTCGACGAACTGATCGACTTCGTAGCAATTCGCGCTTTTGCCGGCACTGCGTGCCTTGATATAACCGAAGCCGGTTTCAGGCATGTCGGGTACCACACCAAATGTCACCAGCTTGCCTGCTTCGGCCTGCTGCTTGCCAGTCTGCATGGCACTCTGAAACGTGTCCACATCTGCAATCACATGATCTGCCGGCAAAACCAGCAACACCGGATCATCCCCGTCACGAATGGCATTGAAAGCCGCCAGTGCAATTGCAGGCGCCGTATTACGACCCGCCGGTTCGAGAATGATCTCGTTGCTGGTGATGTCCGTTTCCTTAACCTGCTCGGCCACCATGAATCGGTAGTCATCGTTACAGATGATCATGGCATGATCGATATCCGGCGAGCCCGTCAGGCGTGTAATGGTGTCCTGCAGCATGGTGGTGTCATTCACCAGTGGCAGTAGCTGCTTGGGGTGCATTTTGCGGGACAATGGCCACAAACGCGTACCTGAGCCACCGGAAAGTATTACGGGTATGATCATCAAAGTTTCCTGGTTTTAAGCTAATGACATGCGAGCTTACAGTGCCCGCATGATATTTCAATCAAAGTATAGGTATTATTTAGCGAGATTTAGTTTTTTTGTTTCTCTCGCCAAGGCGCAAAGTACGCAAAGGTGTTTGGGGTAAGAACAGAATAAACAATGAAGCTCTCTGCGCCCCCTGCGCCTTTGCGAGAGAAAAAAAACAATTAACTCTCGCCAAGGCGCAAAGTACGCAAAGGTGTTTTTGGGTAAGAACAGAATAAACAATGAAGCTCTCTGCGCCCCCTGCGCCTCTGCGAGAGTAAAAAACAATAAATTCTCGCCAGGGCACAAAG
>CALLCZ010000171.1 GCA_937998645.1 uncultured Gammaproteobacteria bacterium | reverse complement strand
TAATCGTAGGCGTCGATGTTAGAAGTGTTTTCTGTATAGGCGATCTCAGTGTTGAGTGTCCACTTGCCAAGGAAGCCGTCCTTGATATCCAGGTTATAGCCAATGCTGGCTGTTATTTCATCATCGTTTCTTACCAGCGTGGTATTGGTATCATCGATTATCGTATCCGGCGCCTTGTAATCAAACTTTCTGTAGTTTGCCTTGAGGTAAACACTGCTCAATTCTGTAACTGAAGTGTAACCACTAAAGTAAAGCGTTAAGCCGTCATAAGCGAACTGGTCGTCTTCTGCGCTGCGATTGCGCAGCCTGAACCCGGCTTCAATGCCGGTATTAAGGCTTTGAAGCAGGGTAGTGTAGGCGGCGCCGGCCATCACCAGGTTGCCGTCCTGGGGTTCATTAATCGTATCTGCGTAGTTGCGTGTCAGAAATGTAGATTCAACCAGGATGCTGCGATAACTGCCAAGGTCGAAACTGACATACGGGTTAAGCGAAAAGGCTGTTGCCAGTGAACTCTGGCCCAGGTTCACATAATCTACCCTGAGTGGAATTGCGCCGAGCCAGCGCCCTGCAGAAATAAATGCCGGTCCGGTATCGGCGCTGATTATGTTCAGATTGAAGTCACTGGTTTCAGTGTAGAGGTTGCTGGATACAGACGCCTGGCTTTGCCACTCAAAACTCGTTCTGGCACCGTCGACGTTGAAGGGTTTCTTGCGACGGTAACGATGCGATGCGCTCAGTACAATATCAGTACCGAACGAGGATATTTCTTCAGACGGTAAAAAGAATTCGCGGCCATTGACAATAATATTGCCGACACCCGGCACAACGTTGATGTTGGAGTTGTAGATCAGGCCTGCCTTCACATATTGTGAATAGTGGTGAGAGCCTTCAGGTTCCAGCTCGTCACTGTAAAGCTGGCCGATGTAGGCAAGAATGGCCAGGCGTACAGACTCGGGTGTTTCCGGATCGTCCAGTACGATCTGGAATTGCTCAATGGCTTTCTCATAGAGGCTGGCTTCGTGGTAGGCGACGGCAAGTTCAAGCCGTGCACGGTTCAGGTACGGGTTTGTAGCCAGCATGTTTTCAAAGATCCTGATCGCATCATAGACCTTACCCGATTCACGATTATCCAGGGCTTCCTCGAATTGCAACTGGATCGGGTCGGTTTCCTCAGCCAGGACGCTGCCGGTGGCAATGAGGCACATAGCTGCTGTAGAAAATAGCAGTTGTCTTATTATTTTATTTACCATGGTTTTCAGGCTGCATGATGTTTTCAAGTTGCGTATTATACTGATCCATGCTTTTCAGGATGGGATTTATAACCACGCTGCTGCTGATATCAGTAAGTTTTAGCGCGGCTGCCTTAAATAATAGACCAAATGCGTTATTTGGCTATAAGGAATCGCATCGATCAGATCTCAATCTTTTTCCGCAATGGCTGTCTGTTCTGGAGCAGCATATGAAGGAAATGGTCCCGGAAGGGCAATGTGATGCAAGAGTCTTCAATCGCTGTCATCTACGTGAGTGGCTGTCCTTTTTACAGAGTATCAGTCAGCTGAGCACTGACGAGAAAATCAGAATGGTAAATAACTATGCCAACAACAAGGAATATATACTCGACATCGAAAATTACGGCCTGGATGATTACTGGGCAACGCCAAAACAGTTTTTAATTAACAATGGTGATTGTGAAGATTATGCAATCATCAAGATGATGTCATTTAAGCAGCTCGGTTTTGATGTAAATAAAATGCGGGTAGTCGTGGTTCAGGACACAAATCAAAAAACAGTACATGCGGTAATGTCGATAGACATGCACGGCGATATACTGATCCTGGATAACCAGATAGAAGAGGTTATTTCACATCGGGAAATTTTTCATTATGTGCCGGTGTACTCCGTCAATGAGAATAGCTGGTGGATGCATCTGCCTGATTAACATATGTGATTGATATTAATGAATAAGTATAAGCCTGTTGCTGCAGCCGGTGCATTGCTGTCCCTGTTTCTGCTTGTCAGTATCTGGCTGATAATGCAGTACGTGGAGAGTGAGCGTGAACGAGACATGTTCATCTGGCAGGACAGGTTGTCAATACTGGCAGAGTCACAGAAAAGGTTAATAGAAGACTGGTTGGGTAGTCAGGTAAAGAACCTGAATGAATTGGCCGAAAATCCATTAACACAGCTTTATCTATCGATGGCAACGAAAGCTGAAGATGAAAGAACCGAGCTTGAGCGTGGACAGATAGCGCATTTACATAACCTGCTGGCTGCAACAGCAAAACGCTCGGGGCTTTTTGCCAGGCAGCAGAAGATAAGTTCGAATCAGGATGATTCCAGTAAAGATGGAATTGCATTACTGGATGATCATTCCGCATTGCTGATCTCAACACGCCACTTCCCAAAGGTTAATCAGCACATTAATGCAGCAGTTGAACTCGCCAGACGTAACCGGTCTGCAAGTGTTTATGGTATTTACAGCAATGACGATCGTGAGCCCAGGTTGATAATTGCAGTCCCGGTAAATCGAGTACAGGCGACAAGTGAATCAAGGAATATAGCTGGCTTCATAGTCGCGGTTATAAATCCCGCGCTTTCACTGTACAAGTTGTCTTCACAGCAATGGCTTGCAACGCAAACAGATGAGGCGGTTCTGGTCAGCGGTGATGACAATAGTACCGTTTACCTAAGTCCTTTACGCGGTGATTACCGGCTGTTCCATCGTGTAGCCGTCTCCAGTGAACAGCTGGCATCTAATTTTGCCCGGTTAAAAACAGGCGGATTCGATTTGAAGAAAGATTATAGAGGAATCGACGTGCTTGTTACGGCCCGGACGATAGACAATACCAGCTGGATATTGATGCAGAAAATTGATGCGAGTGAGGCGTTGCGCGAGTCAGATGCATACCGGAACTTTGTACATACGGTGTTTCTTCTGGCTGTGTTTGTTGTGGCCGTGGGTTTTATCGCAATCTGGCGGCATGCGACCAGCATACGCCTGCAAAAAACTACTGAGCGTCTTGAGGCCAGGACGGCATTGCTGAATTCCGTTGGAGATAATATCAGGGATCATATCTTCCTGCTCGGTTCAGATGAGAATGTTATTTTTATTAACAGGGCATTATCTGATTGTTTGGGTGTTCATTATGAAGATGTTATCGGTAAATCACTGCATCATATTTTCAGTATAGAAACCACGCGGCACTTGCTCGAATTAAAGAAGTTCAGTGCCGAAGAGGAAATGCAAAACCGGATGATGAAACTGGCGATAGCGGATGATATGCACGTATATCATGTGTCGCTGGTTTCGTTAATGCAGGGTGATTTTAAGAACTCGCTGTTATATGTACTGCATGACATAACGGAATTAAATCAGGCACAAGACCAGCACAGCCGTTTGCTGGAGGGCATTATTGCAACACTTGTGTACGCGACTGATAAGCATGACCCGCATTGTGCGCATCATTCCGAGAGGACGCGCGAGGTTGCTGTTGCAATTGCACGGGCTATGGATTTGCCTGAAGACAAGATGGGTGCCTTGTCAATGGCTGCATTGCTTGCCAATATCGGCAAGTTGTATCTGCCGCGGGAAATTCTTACCAAGCATGAGCCTTTGACTGAAGAAGAAGAGCGCATGCTGCAACAGCACGTCATCTACGCTGTTGATATTCTAAAGGACCTGAGATTTGATGGACCCGTTATACAAATTATCGAACAGAAAAATGAAAGACCAGATGGAAAAGGCTACCCCGCCGGTTTGACTGCTGAGAATATCATGCAGGAAGCAAAAATTATTTCTGTAGCGAACGCATTTGTTGCGATGTCGAGCGCGCGAGCATACAGGGAAGGCTTGCCTGTTAATGAGGTGATGGATACATTGCTTGAGCAGGCGGATGAGGCCTTTGACAGAAACGTAATTGCCGCATTGTTTCATATTGCAGAAAACAGGTCGGACTGGAAGAACTGGCAGGCCGTGCAAATGTCATAGAAAACATGTCCCTCGAACATGTTACAGCCGCATTTGTTGTGTTGCTGCTGTTGGCTTTTTTAGCGGAGCCAGTATCAAGGCTGGTTCGCCTGCCATATAGCAGTGTACTGGTAATTGCGGGTTATGTGACTTCAGAACTGGCTGTAATATCGGGGATAGACACAGGAATTCGTGCCGAGAACTTCCATGATCTGATTTTTTATGTGTTTATACCGGTGCTGGTTTTTGAGTCGGCATATAAAATCAATAAAAAGCTGCTTCTCGAAAACATCATTCCCATTATCATCCTTGCTGTTATTGGCTTGCTGTTGACCGCAACACTCACTGCAGTTGGTCTTTACTATGGAATAGCGCATCCTGCAGGATTCCCTTTGATAGCTGCATTGCTTACCGGTTCCATTCTTGCAGCTACTGACCCGGTTGCAGTGGTTGCACGTTTACGGGAAATAGGTGTACCTGAAAGGCTGAGTGTGCTACTTGAAGGAGAAAGTCTTTTCAATGATGCAACAGCGATTGTTTTATTCAGCATGTTTCTTTCCATGGCGCTTTCTCTGGAGGGTTCGGTAACGACATCAGGTGTGATTGTCGAATTTATAAGGATATTCCTTGGCGGTCTGGCGACCGGACTGGCGGCAGGATTGACTGCAGGGCTGGTCAATAAAGCCATCAATAACACTTTAATGACCGGGGTGCTTACGCTGATAGTTGCTTATGGCTCCTACCTGCTTGCTGAAGAACTGTTTGAAGTATCGGGGGTCATGTCAACACTGGTGGCTGCCATAGTTATGTCGGTCATGCAGGGTCAAGAATCAGGTGAAAACACACAAGTTAAGAATGAGTATTTATGGGATGTGATTGGCCATATTGCTAATGCTGTCGTTTTTATCATTATGGGTGTAACAATTACGTCTGGTATGTTCGAAGAGCGATGGCTGGCCATGTTGATAGCTATCGCAGCTGTATTTGTTGCAAGAGCGGTAAGTATCTATGGCAGTTTGTCCCTGCTGGGCCTGTTTCAGAAAAAACCGGTTGATTTACGTTGCCAGACGGTAATGGTTTGGGGTGGGCTGAGAGGCGCGGTTGCGCTTGCGCTGGCGTTATCGATACCGGTTACACTGGATTACTGGTGGACGATACAGTCTATTGCGTTTGGCGTTGTTCTTTTTAGTCTGTTCATACAGGCGCCAACAATTCGAATACTGGTTGATAAGCTGGGTTTGCGGAATTAATCTACAGTGGTCGGTTATGGTCATTAATGGAAACGTATAATTAATCTCGCAAAGTACAGCCAGGGTTGGCCAGGTCGAAAAGGCTGTAGAAATTTACTCTCGCAGAGGCGCAGAGATCGCAAAGAAAGATGAAAAGAAGATATTTTCTTTGTAAAAACACATCACACCTCTGCGTTCTCAGCGCCTCTGCGAGAAACCAGGATGTTAAAACTCATACGCAGGCAGCTTTCACGGTGATGCGAAAATCGACAACGAATGTCAGATCAAGTCTGAACTACTACAAATAAGTTTTATGAAATAAATCACATGATTTCTTTGCGTCCTTTGCGACTTGGCGAGAACAAATGCTATTAGTTATTGTCACGGACGGCATGTCGAGTCAAAAACGTAAGTCCAGATATGGGTTATCAGTGTCTAGCGTACAGACGAGATCAGTAATATAACGAAGGCAATCAGCACAACTGCCAGCAGCGCTATCGTGCCCCAGTGTTTTTCCTCGGCATTTTTGCTTCGCTCGATAGTCGCCTTGATACCCGGTCTGAACATAAACAGGACCAGTATGGCCAGTGCGCCCAGTACCAGTTGTTCCCATAGTTCCATATCAGCCTGCCCGTCTAATCAAACTTGTAGTGTTTTTCGATGGGTTCGAGAATTTTCCACACGCATTTCATGCCCTTTGGGAAAACGACCATGTCACCTGTTTTAATGGTAACCGGTTCCTCGTTCTCTGGTGTAATGATTGCGCTGCCCTCTAATACGTAGCAGGTTTCCTGTCGATCGTATTCCCAGTCGAATTCAGATACGCCTTTGGTCCACACCGGCCAGTCGTCGACATACAATACATCGAGTTTGGCAGGCGTTACATTGTGTTCTATAGTGATCATTGCTGCAACCAGTTCGATAAAAAAGTAAATCTTATCAGCGTATCTCTTCGATTGTGTATTTTTTCTCCAGCACCCTGGGCGTTATCAATGAATAGCCCTGCTGCTGCCAGTGTGAGAGTTCTGTTATTGCAGATGGAACAACGTCGATGAATTCATAAAAGTCGTCTACCGTATAGTCATAATCCCGGGCAGCAAGGCCGCAGACCTTGAATTTAACACCGAGTTCGGCGTAGTAGCGCATTCGCTCGACCGCGTCCTTGTAGCGATCATAATTTTTATGTGCAACGGTGACGATTTCGGTACCATGAATAACGACCACGGTATTCATGAACTCAGGTGCCTGATTATAGGGTTCGTCCATTAGCGGATTCATCTGTGAGCGTATCCAGTATAATGCCGAGTTAATTTTTTCAGGTTCGTCAAAATAGAAATCAAACAGCACATTCTGTTCCTGGTAGGGTGTATCTACCCGGCTACCGCCTCTGGAATCGCCCGGCTCAGAGGCAATAGCCGGAGCGGTTGATGTGGCCATCGCCACGAGCAGAATTACAGTTATTCGCATAATGGCCCCCGCGCTTTTGAATGGCCTTTACTATTGTATAGACAGTCGATATGCATAATCAGCACACAAGCAGTCCGGATATATTTGATGTTTCTTTCGAGGACTATGACGAGAAAGTCATTGCGGCTTCGCATCAGTTACCGATACTGGTCGACCTGTGGGCTGACTGGTGCATGCCGTGCCTGGTGATCGCGCCAAAATTGAAAGCCCTGATCGAGGAATATGAGGGCAGGATCAGGCTTGCCAAGCTTGAGGTTGATGCCGGTGAGAACATGAGGCTCGCTGGGAAATACAAGGTGAGGGGCTTCCCAACGGTCATTTTATTTATCAATGGAGAGGAAAAGGCACGCTTTCACGGGGCCAAACCACTGTCGTTTTTGCGGGAATTTGTTGAAGATTATGTGGCGTGATGTTGAATATTAGAATATAATTGATCGCTAATATGAGGCTATGTCTACTTGTAAGTTACATTTATTGATATAGAATGATGAGGCAAATCAAACACTTTAAGTGGAGAAAACGCAATGAAAAAGTTATTTAGCAGTTTGCTGGCAGTCGCTCTCCTGACTGCAGCCGGCACCAGCATGGCCTGGTGGAGTGATGACGACGACTACTACGGTGGTCCGTGGGGTGGTAACTGGAACCCGTATGATGAGTGGGATCCGCGTTACTGGATGGAAGAAATGGAGCAAGAATGGGACGATGATGACGACTATTACCGTCGTGGTTGGGGTGGTCCTTATGGCGGCTACGGTGGTCCATATGGTGGCTACGGTGCTCCATACGGTGGTGGCTATGCTCCATATGGTGGCGGCTACGGTGCTCCATACGGTGGTGGCTATGCTCCATATGGTGGTGGCTACGGTGCTCCATACGGTGCTCCATACGGTGGTGGTTACGCACCAGCTGCGCCAGCTGCACCCGCTGCACCAGCTGCTCCCGCTCAAGGCTACTAAGTTTAATTTCAACTAATTAAATTCGGAGAAATAGCAATGAAGAGGATTATTGTCAGTTTGTTCGCAGTCGCTCTCCTGACTGCAGCAGGCACCAGCAGTGCCTGGTGGAATGATGATGACTACTATGGTGGCCCATGGGGTGGTGACTGGAACCCGTATGATGAATGGGATCCACGCTACTGGATGGAAGAAATGGAAGACATCTGGGACGATGATGATGACTGGTACCGCTACGGTGGTTACGGTTACGGTCCCTATGGTGGCTACCCTCCATATGGTGGTGGCTACGGTGCTCCATACGGTGGTGGCTATGCACCATACGGTGGTGGCTATGCACCATACGGCGGCGGTTACGCTCCTTATGGCGGCTACCCATACTATGGCTACTAAGTAATACAGCTGTTAGTTGTAAAAGGCCTGCGCAAGTCGCAGGCTTTTTTTTGCCTTGGATATACAGGGCTTTTTCAACGCAAAGGCGCTAAGACGCAGAGGGCGCTAAGGTGCTTTTGGTAGTGGTTCTTTAATGATTTAATCTAAATGTAGATACCTTGAATTCAAGTGCAGCTGGGTTATTTGTGAGTTGTGTTACAGGCATCTATGAATTAGTTAAGTGTCACCCACAGCCTGACTTTAATATCTAGCGACAAACAAAGATGTTCCTCTGCGGTCTTTGCGCCTTAGCGTCTTTGCGTTGAAAGCCTTCATTCGATCTTCTCGTAGCTCACTTCGGTGATCACATATTCAGCCTCACCTTCAGGCAATCTCAGGGTGAACTCATCATCCAGTGATTTCCCTATCAGGGCCTTGCCCATGGGGGAATCCATGCTGATATAGCACAATGATGGATCAAACTCATCCGGCCCGACTATGCGAAACACCGATTGTTTGCCTGAGCTGTCTTCGAGCCGGACCCAGGCGCCGAAATAAACCTTGTGCTGATCATCAGGCACGCGATCGACGACTACGATACCATCCAGCCGTTTGCGCAAATAGCGTACCCGCGCATCGATTTCGCGCAGTTCTTTTTTGCGGTAGATGTATTCAGCATTTTCAGAACGGTCGCCTTCAGCCGCCGCCGCTGCCAGCGCTTTGGTGACTTCGGGCCGTCTTTTTTTCCACAGCTTATCCACTTCTTCTACAAGTCGTTGTTTTCCCTCGGGTGTTATATATTGGGATGAAGCTGGTTGAGGTGGGCGATAGCGTCCCATGACTGATTTACTGTAACCTTAGTGAGAAAAATGTTACCAGATTGTAGTCAATTACTGGACTGGGTGCGCTGGATAGCGCAGGATGCCGATGGTAGCTGGTGGGCCTATGAGCATGAACCCAATATGTCTGATTCAGGGTGGTATGAAAATGAGGTTGGTCGCAGTATTTACCTGCAAAAAGACCAGCCGGATCCGAAATGGAGGCAGAAAATACATATGATTACAAAAAATAATCAATAGGTTATGAAATTAACCTAAAATTTTTCATAGTTATGTGCTATAAATCACTCAGGGTGACTGCCCACTCAATAATAATAATAAAAATCCGGAGCGAAACATGGATATAAAAAACCTACAACAGGGTGCTAAAGCCAGGATAAAAAGTACAGGGCAAGTTGTTGAGATCAAGCGTGTCAGTAATCATGGGTTTTCCATCGTCAGGTTTAAAACCGGTGGTGACTACATGGTGTTGAATGATCGTCTTGAAACAGCAGCGGTTGATTCGGTAAAACACTAGGGTTACCGGAAAATCCACCCATCTCTCTGGGCAGCCGGCATTGCCGGCTGCCCGATGACTTTTTTTGATCTTTTTTCAATTCTAAGCGCTGATAAAAATCTTCGATCGGAGATTCCTTGACAACTCGCCTTCGCGGGTGTGCACTAGTAGCTGTGGTTATCTTTCTACCCAAAAGGGGTAACACGACTATGTTGCATCACAACAAAAACAACGACGACAAAAAAGAAGAGCGCAGAAAACACTGGCGGGACAGGCGTGTATCACCCGATCGTCGTAATACCGAACGACTTCAACGAACAGATTTTGATTGCCGCAGTGGTGTACCGCGGCGTCAGTCTGATATTGGCGGAGAACTGGCCGAAGGTGAAATCTGGTGGGAAAACGGTATTAATTACGTCTAACAGGACTGTGCTAATAAATTGAATTTATACATCCTGCAGCACGGCGAAGCTGTAGCAAAAGAAATCGATCCTGAACGCCCATTATCAGAACAGGGTATTCGTGATATTCGGATTCTTGCCTTACACATGCAGAATATGGGCGTGCAACTGGGGAATGTTTTCCACAGCGGAAAGTTGCGTGCTCAACAATCGGCCAGACTGGTTGCTGAAACCATATCACCCGGGATCCAGCCTTTACAGACCGAAGGCCTGAATCCAAATGACGACCCGACAGTGATTATTGGTGATATCGAGCAAATAAATGAAAACATTCTGATTGCCAGCCACATGCCGTTTGTCTCACGACTTTGCTCAACATTGTTAACTGGGACTACAACGGCAGAATTTGCATCCATACCTGGAACATTGTTTTGCCTGGAAAAAGTCGATAACAAGTGGCGCCTGACCTACATGCTAAGACCGGATTTTCTCTGACAGCCAAAAATAAATAATGAATCTTTTTAACGCAGAGGCGCCAAGGCGCAGAGGGCGCAAAGGTATATATGGTAACGGTTCTTTAGTAATTTGATTTGATGTATATACAGACGAGTGGTGTCTGAGTTGTTTTTTCTTGTTAGTTTCGATTCATCATTACTATTTACGTAGGAGCAGGCTTTAGCCGCGAACATTTACAAATTGCGGCTAAAGCCTGCTCCTACGATTAGCTTTAATTATCTCTGCGGCCTTTGCGTCTTTGCGCCTCTGCGTTGATAACTAAACAACCTGTAAGTTTGTTTTGACCCTGAAGAAAATGGCGTACAGCACCGGGACTACGACCAGGGTCAGTATTGAAGCGAAGCCCAGGCCGAACATGATGACCACGGCCATATCGAGGAAGAATACGTCCGTTAGCAGTGGGATCATCCCCAGAATCGTCGTACTGGCTGCCATCAATACCGGACGCATACGCGAAACGGCTGAATCAAGAATCGCCTGGTACGGATCTTTACCGGATTCACTCTGAATATCGATTTCCTCGATCAGCACGATCGCATTCTTGATCAGCAGGCCAGTCAGGCTGAGTGCGCCCAGCAGACCCATGAAGCCAAACGCAACATTCATCGACAGCAGGCCCACGGTAATACCGATGATCGCCAGCGGTACCGTTAACCAGATGATCAATGGCTGGCGCACCTTGCCGAACAGCAGGATCACGACGATGATCATGGTGAGGAAGCCCATCGGCAGCGACTTGCCGATAGCAGCGTTGGCGTCGCGAGAGTCTTCCCATTCGCCGCCCCATTCGAGGAAGTAGCCTGGCGGCAGTTCAATGTCCTCGATCTGTGGACGCAGGCGTTCGAGTAGCGGCGCTGCCAGGCCTTCGCGGGGGTTACAGGACGGGATAATGGTATAGATGCGGTTGCGCTTGCGGATTTGTGCATCTTCCCAGACCTTGTCCCAGCGTGTGACTATTTGTCCAACCGGCACTGTGTAATCCAGTAATGGATTTGAAACCGGTATGTCGAGCATGGATTCTACGTTGTCACGTTCTGCTTCGGGCGGCCACATTTTGATTGGCAGCAGCCTGATGCCATCACGGTAGAGTCCGATCTGGCTGCCATCAAAAGCTGTCATCAGTGCAGCAGTAAGATCATCGCGGGTGATGCCGATCTGGCGTGCGGCCTGCTCATTGAATATTGGCTTGATCACTTTTACCGGTTGGCGCCAGTCATCGCGCACATCCTTGGACATGGTGTCTGCGTGCATGATGGCCTGAACTTTTTCCGAGATCTGGCGCAATACAACCGGGTCTGGTCCGCTGATGCGGGCTTCTATCTTGGCATCTCTGCCTGGGCCAATACGCAGCGGCTTGGTCTTGGGTTCAGAATTTGGAAATTCAATAGCAACATATTCCTGCAACTGCTTTTCAATGCGCGGAATATCTTCGCGCTTCTCAGTCATGATAATGATCTGGCCATAACTGCTGGTGGGAGATTGAGGGTCATAAACCAGGGTGAAACGTGAGGCGCCGCCACCGATGAATGAGGCTGTGCTCTGTACACCCTCCAGCGTATGCAGGTACTGTTCAATTTTAACAACGTCATCGCGTGTCTGGCGTATGTCCGTACCCTCGATGTTCCACATGTCGAAAAAGAACATCGGTGTGTTCGAATCCGGGAAAAAACTTTGTTTGACATAGCCGAAACCGAGCAGCGAGGACACAAACATCGCGATCACGATTGCCATGGTAATCCAGCGGAACTTGATTGACATGTGCAGAAAGCCGCGGTATTTGCGGAAAACGAAACCGCCATAAGGATCGGCCTGTGCGGCACCTGATTTATCAGGCTTGATAAACAAAGCGCAGAACATCGGCGTCATGGTGACCGCGGTAAACCATGACAGCAGCAGTGAAATCAGGATCACCCAGAACAGCGAGTTGGCGAACTCACCGGTAGAGTCATCCGAGAGGCCGATGGCGGCAAAGGCGAGGATGCCGACAACGGTGCCACCGAGCAGCGGCCACATGGTCGAACCGACGGTGTCACGCGCGGCAACCAGCGGGTTTTCGCCGCTTCTTATTTTTACCAGCATGCCTTCGGCGACAACGATGGCATTATCGACCAGCATGCCCAGCGCAATAATCAAGGCACCCAGAGAGATGCGCTGCATGTCAATGCCATAGGCATTCATGAACCAGACCGTGGCAAGTACGGTGATCAACAGCACGGCACCGATGATCAGGCCTGTGGTCAGTCCCATGAAAAACAGCAGTACCACGACCACGATCACCAGTGCCGCGATCACGTTTTTGACGAAGCCGGAAACCGATTCATCCACGATCTTGGGCTGGTCATAGATGGCATTGAGTTCCATGCCGGCCGGTGTGGATGAAAGCAGTTCGTGCAGTCGCTTATCAAGACGTTGACCGACTTCAACGACATTTTCCCCGGGCAGGAATGAAATGCCGATGGTGAGTGCGGGTTTGCCGTTATAGTAGTTCAATTTACCAGGGACTTCCTCATAGCCGCGTCGAACCGTGCCGATATCTTTTAGCTTGATGAGGGTGTCATTCTTGCCACTGATCAACAGTTCACCGATCTGCTGTGCCGAAGTGAACTGGCCGGTCGGGTTGAAGCGGATGTATTCATCATCGACACGAATATTACCGGCGTCCGAGACAATGTTTTGCGATGCGAGTGCATCCTGGAATTCGAGTGCAGAAATACCCAGGTTGGCCATGGTCGAACGGTTGACTTCCAGGTAAACCACTTCCTGCTGGTCGCCGTCAATCACGATTTTGCGTATACCGGGTACCAGCAACAGCTGCTCTTTCAACAGGTCGGCAAAATCCTTCAGTTCCCGGTAGCTGTAACCGTCACCGGTGAGTGCATAGAACAGGCCGAATACATCGCCGAAGTCATCATAGACGATGGATGTCTGTGCGCCGGGCGGCAGCTTGTTCTGTATATCATTGACCTTGCGCCGTACTTCATCCCAGATCTGCGGAAACTGGGGTTTCTTGTATTTGTTTTTTATCTTGACCGTTACTTCCGAGAAACCGGCCTGTGAAATCGATTCGACGCGCTTCAGCTGCGACAGCTCCTGGATTGCATTTTCGATGTGATAGGTGATTTCGCGTTCGACTTCCCTGGGTGTCGCGCCGGGATAGAAGGTGTAGATCTTGGCGTCCTTGATGGTGAATTCCGGGTCTTCCAGGCGGCTGATGTCCTGCAGCGCGGTGAGACCACCGGCCAGCGCCAGGATGACCAGCAGCCAGGTGGTGACCTTGTTGGTGACAGAATATTCACCGATATTCATTATCTGCTCCCTGTTGCGGCGGTTATGGCTGTTCGCCCGGTTGCTCACCAGTTTTCAGCAAGGTGACTTTCATGCCCTCGCGCATGAATGCTGCACCGGCAATAACAATGCGTTCTCCAGGTTCCAGTCCGGATACCGTGATGCGGTTGCTTGTCATCGTGCCTGCCTTGACCGGTTTTGAGCTGACGGTCATGGTTGTTTCATCAACAATCCATACGTTGGGGTTTTTGTCGGGGTCAGACACAACAGCTGATAATGGTAGCAGCACAGTCACGCTGTCACCGATCTCGCTGGCAAGGACTTCCGCGAACACGGTGGCGGTCATGCCGGGCAGCACGTTGTAGCCTTCCGGGTGATCCATTTTGAGTGTCGCCTGGAAGGTGCGCGTGTTCGGATCAGCGGTTGTGGTAATTTCCTTCGTTTCAAGTGGAAATTTCGTATCCTTGATCTGGTCGAACACGGCATACATCTCGCGCCTGGGTTTTTTAACTTTGCCCGGTTCGATAGCACGGCGCAGCTGGATCATCAGGTTTTCAGGCACATCGACCTTGATTTCGAGTTCGGAGATATCCTGCAGGGTGAATACGGTCTGTTTTCGCCTGACTTCCTCGAAATTTTCCACGTGGCGTTTGGCGATATAACCAGGGAAAGTGGCTTTCAGTGAGGTGTATGCCAGGTCCTGCTCGGCGGCTTCCAGGTTGGCCTTGGCGGTGTGATACTCGGCACGGATCTTGTCATGATCGACTTTTGAAATGGCTTCCTTCGCAACCAGTTGCTTGGCGCGTTCAAAGTTGGCGCTCGCAGTGGCGTAGCTGGCTTTGCGGTCATTCAGTACAATCTGGTAATCGGTCGGGTCAAGTTTTGCCAGTACCGCTCCCTTTTCAACCAGGTCGCCTTCCCTGACCATGACTTCATTAATCTTTCCCTGAACCCTGAAAGACAGATCGGCTTTTTGAATAGCATCAACCACGCCAGGGAATTGCCGAAAATTGCCTGAGGTGACACCGCCTATCAGCATGGTTTTAACCGGGCGTGATTCCGGCGGCGGCAGTGGCGTTTCCTCAGTGCATGCAGTCAATAGCAGTGGCAGGAGAGTGCTGGCCAGGACGGCCTTGTATGCTGTTTTCATGGGTATGCCTCGATGTCAGCAGATTCTAATTAGCCTGGTTTTCTAATATTAAATCATTCATGCATGTAGAGTCATGATTGTTTGGTATCAGTTCTTTGGCAGCAGGCGGAACATTTCCTTGATGGCGTAATCGATGCGTGCGCGTACCGTGGCCTCATCGGCTTGCTGCTGCACATCACCAACCGCTTCTGCAATCCAGATAACATAGCCGGTGTCAGCATCGATAAGTGCAACCACGAGTGCAGCGCCGGGTATGTTTTCCAGCAGCTTTTCCCCGGTTTCCGGGTTTTCTTTCAGGCCCAGTGTCGTCATGTCGACACCTGCAGCATATGCAACGAGCATATCCGGGTTGGTGTTGACTTTGGCTATGCCGCGCTTCTGCAGTTCGCTGTTAATCATGGATTGGACTTCGGCGTCGATATCAACATTTCTCGGTTCCCATTGGCCCTCAGGGTCGAACACGATCTGGGCAGAAGCAAGCCAGGCATAGGTCTTGAAACCGGAGAAGCTGGCCTTGGGGTCTGCTTCGGCATCGACCTTGATGTCTTTGGTCGGTGCTGTGGTGCATGCAGTCAGCAACACGATAAAAGCGAAGGCGAAAAGGCGAAGAAGCTGTCTCATGGTTGTTCCCTGATTATTGGATTGGGCTGGAAATTCTACCACTCTTGCAGGCATGTATGCTGATCAAGGCGATAAATTGAATTGTGAATTATGAAGTGGTTAATGCGCCGATAAGTAATCTGAGAGCAAAAAACATCAGTAAAAGTGCGAGTATTTTCAACACATATGCGATATATCTGTCGCTGAATCTGTCACCGAGAGTCTTGATGCTCAGGGCCATGATGAACTTGGTGATTGAAAGCGTGGCGAGGAACAGGGTGGCAAACATGGCCGCGTCGGCCAGATTATTTTGCAGCAGGTACGTACCGCCAACCGTACTCCAGAAAATATAGGGTGCCGGGTTGAGCAGGTTTATTTTGACAGCTGTCAGAAAACTGGAAGGTGCCGTAACCGGCTGCTGTGTTACCGGGCTGGCGAAAATCAGCCTGATTGCAATAAAGGCAATATATAGTGCGCCCAGTATCGAAATGAGGGTGATAAATATGTCGAACTGTTTAAACGAATTGACCAGCAGGAAACTGCCGATGATTATCGGGCCATCAGAAACAAAGGGCGCGAAACTTGCCAGCAGGCCTGAACGGGCTCCATGCAGCAGGGTCTGGTGAATCACGTAGATACCCAGAGGCCCGGGTTTCAGCCCTGCGGTTATGCCCAGGGTAAGTGCGGCAATAATGATTTCCATCGAATAAACAGGCTATTAATTTAAAACTTTATGAATCTGGCCCTAAGCCTGTTTTGTCCATTCGATTGCGCTTTCCAGGTCATCAGCGCCAAAGTGCCTGACGTCCGCCTTAACGAAATGGTCGGCAATTGCTGGCAGAATGGCAATGATGCCTTCATCGGCTACCGCGGCAACTTTACTGATATGCGCATGGTGGTCTTTAACAAATTTCACATGTGCCAGCATTGCGCCAAAGCCCTGCCAGCCGGGAAATGATTCGGTATGAATGATCAGTCCGTTCAGCTTGCCGTTATCCTTGATATAGGGATCTACAATGCTGGATAGCATGTCAAAATCACTCGCCTGTAGTGAAGAATCCGGCTCAATAATCAGGATGCCGTCATTTTTACGAAATTCATGTTTAATCATGTTTTATTTTTCCCATGTTGTCGGACTCGGGCTTTTACAAACTTTATTGCATGCCTGATTACCAGTTCAAGATCATCGTAGTAGATTTCATCGCTATCTCTGAAGTTGATACAGCCTTTGCCCGTTTTCTGTCGCGGATGTTTTTGTTTGTATGATTCCAGGTGAGAAGCGCTGCATGTATAGAGCGAAATATACTGTTTCTGGTTTGCCAATGCGACCCATGCGTCACCAATGCTGTAGGTCGGCATCTTGTAGCTCATATCAATGTTCGCGTCAGGATAAAGTTGTAGGATCAGCTCGTGTATCGACATGAATCTGTCATGCCGTTGTGATGGTATCGAGCTGATATAAGCATCAACTTTGTTCATAGCTATGGCTTAGATATAGCGCACCCAGCTGCGCGGATGCATCTGCTTGTAATTACGGTACCAGAGACATGCCGGGTATAGTATGAGAAGTGTAGCGGCTGTGATTATGAAAGTCTCTGTTAGTCCGCCGAAGCCATGCAGGCCAAACAGCGCTGCCGAGCCGTCGAGTATGATGCGGTGTAATATATAAAAAAACAGCGCAGTTTGACCAAACACCAGTAATGGACCATCTGGTCTGACCTTGGCATGTTTTTCGATAAACATGAAGCCTGCCAGGCATGTTGCCAGCAGTCCAAGTTCGAGCAGAATAAACGTAAGCGAAGGCGGATACTTGCTGACGTACAGCCAGTGTATCCAGTGATTGCTTTCGCGTACCAGCATCATATTGCCGTAATCATTGAACCATCGAATCAGTGCAAACAATGTGAAACAACAAATCGCTGTTATAACAAGCAGCCGAATGGGTGATACAAGTTGTTTGTCGCCTGATAAATAGCGATTCAAGTACTGACCAAATACCCAGCCCAGCATCATTAGTGACAGCCATGGAACTATAGGGTAGTTAATCTGAAGATCTTCGCTGTACAGTGTGACAAATAGCATCGATGCCAGGGCGTTGGGCCAGCCATCCGCGGGTGTCCAGAACAACATGGTCACGGCTTCTCCTCCAAGTATCCAGGCGAAAGCAAGGATGAATAGCCAGATCGGCGGCAGCTTTCTCAGCGCAGCCATTAACATCATGCTGCTGCCGATGGCAAACAGAACCTGAAAAGTTAAATGCCCTTTTAATAGAGAAATAAGTGTCGGATCAAGTGCGGCAATTATCGCGCCACGCTTGAGCAGGTTTTTATCAATGTCTTTTCCACTGCCGCCTTTTGCAATGCGGCGTTCAGTGCTTATAGCAAGTGCTGTACCGGCAAGAAAGACAAATGTCGGTGCGCAAAGATGCGTGGACCAGCGCGTTAAAAATTCAGCTGCGGAATAGCTTAGCCCGAGTACATACAGACCGGCAGAATCAGCGCTTAAGCGACTGCCATTGAATGCTAGCGAAGCATGGTCGATGGTCATCAGTACCATGACAAATCCCCGCATCCAGTCCAGTGATGCGAGGCGGCTTGAAGTAGAGGTCTGTTTGTTCACTCGCGGGATAAATACTCGTTGATGTCAACGTCATCAAGCTGGTCAGGTTCAAGGAACTGCTCGCCATACTTTTTATAGATGCCGCTGGTAAGAAATAGCTTGAACAGGTCCGGGTCAATATGATTATCGTTTCTCATGAAGCTCATTATACGAATTGCTTCGGTCAGTGACTTGGCTTTTTTATAGGGGCGGTCGGATGCTGTTAGTGCTTCAAAAATATCGGCAATGGCCATCATGCGTGCTGTCAATGACATATCGTCACGTGTAAGTCGTTTAGGGTAGCCATTGCCGTCCATGGTTTCATGATGGCCGCCGGCAATTTTCGGTACATCGCGTAAATGTTTCGGGTATGGCAGTTTTTCCAGCATCATGATGGTCTGTGTCATGTGGTCATTGATTTTGTAGCGTTCCTCTGCGCTGAGGGTGCCCCTGGCCACAGACAGATTGTATAACTCACCGCGGTTATACTTGTATTCCGGAACGTCCAGCTTGAATCCCCACGGGTTATTTTCAGGCATGTGTTCGTGCGCTTCGCGCTCTATAATATGTTCTGGCTTGTCTGACAGCAGTTGCTCATCTACAGGTAACACAGGTTTCCCGTTTCTGCTCTTGCGCCTGGCTTCCTCCCATGAAATGCCGATGCTGTCATCCAGCGTGCGTTTCCATGTATGTTGTGCGATCTGCTTGAGACGTTCGATTTTTTCGTCACTCATGAACTCGCCACCCTCATTACATTCTGCAATGAAAGCGAAGTCATCATCCAGTTGCCGTAGTGTTGCAGTGAGTGCGCTCTCGAGTGTGGCCTTGTCGGCTCCCGCAGCAAGCTGTTGCCAGTAGTCTATTTCAGCGTCGCGCTTCAGAACTTCGAAACGCATACGTATTTCATGAATGCGATCATAAATAGTTTCAAGCTTGGTGGCCTTGTCAACGACATATTCTGGTGTGGTGACCTTGCCGCAATCGTGTAGCCAGCTTGCTATCTCAAGAGCTTCCCATTCTTTGTCGGAAAGGCTGAATTCTTCGAATGGTTCTTCTTTTGAATCACAAGCGGCCTGAGCAAGCATTCTGGTGATTTCAGGTACGCGTTGGCAGTGGCCTCCTGTGTAAGGAGACTTTGCATCTATTGCGCCTGCAATCAGCTTGATAAATGAATTTAACAGGGCTTCCTGCATATGCAGCAGTTGTCTGCTCTCGAGTGTAACAGCGGCAAACCCGGATAATGCCTGGATAAATGACAGGCTGGATTTTTCACTTTCAGTTGTCAGGCCGTCAGAATGTCTGAATAAAAGACATAACAGGCCAATGTGCTCATAGTTCCTGTTGGTCAGTGGCAGTGCGATCATGGTGAGATGATCTGTATCGAAGAGCTCAAGCAGTGGCTTGAATGCATCATCAGATGTGCTGTCAATACAGATTACGCTGCTTCTGTTTTTGGTAAATAAATCCAGCGGGTCACCTTTTTCTGGCATTAATATCAGAGGCAGCCGATCTGTTTCTATATTGTCATTGTCGCTTGAGCATAGTATTTCAGGGTTGAGAGCGTTTTCCTCTTCATTCATCAAGTAGGTCAGTACACCGTCTGCATTGCTTATTAACATGGTTTCGTGACTGATGCTGTGCAGAAGTGCATCAAGGTTCTGTTCGCCGGCCAGGGAGTTGATAAGTTTGACAAACCTGTTGATGGTGGACTGCATCAGGTCCATGGCAACGGAAAGCTCATGGACTTCCCTGATATGGGAGCTGGTGTTTATTGGGGTGTCAAACTCGAACTGGGTAATGGACGAAGCGGTGTTAGCTAGTTTGAATAACGAGCTGGATATACGTTTTGAAATAAACCATATCAGTGGTATGAAAAGCAGGACAATGGCGATTGTTGCCAGGAATGATTGTGTCCTTATGTCCGCTGCTTCGCTCAGTAACTCATCTACGGGCGATGCTATTAATGCAAACAGGTCAACACCGCCCGGTTTGGCCACGATACGCGTACTTCCTGTCCATTGTTCGCCATTGAAGGTGAAGTTCAAGTCCTGCTCAACTGTTTTGATGTCTTTGCTTAAATGGCTGAGTACATCACTACCCAGCTGGTTCAGATCTGCAAGTTTGAGCTGATCATCATCGGATTTAATGATTATTCTTTCCGGGGTCTTGTATGCAAAAGTTTGCCCTTGCGCATTAATCAGTACAGCTTCCGAGTTGGGTGTTATCTGGTATTTGTTGATGGTGTCGGTCAGGTTGTCCAGGGTGATGTCTGTGGCAATTACAACGCCTGGCTGGTTCGCTTTAATTTTTGCGGTAATTCCAACCTGTCTGGAAAAATAAAAAAGATAAGGTTTTGTTGCGGCGGGTTCGGCGCCTGCCTGTATGTACCATGTGCGCAGTCGAGGGTCGTATTCAGTTTCGGTAGCAGGCTCTCTGGCGATAATATCGAGTTGCTTGTTGTAAAACAGCCGGGTTAGCTCGCGTCGCCCCATCTTGTTCATTTCAATATTGTCCGCCATAAAAACTGCGCTGGAAGGGGCCTTGAATGTAAGTTTCAGCTCTTTGTTTCCCAGGTGTCGGACAATAAAGTAGTCACCATTCGCATACGCAATCTGCAAATTTGCGGCAGCAGGGTGATTTTCAAGCACAATACTGAAAACCTGCAGGTGATCAAGCCTTTGTTCGAGCGAGGTTGCTGATGTAACAGGTGAAATGGCTATCATTCTTAATACACCCAGCAAAGGTGCGTACGTTCCCTTGATATCAAGTATCAGTTCATCAGTTAACTGGTTATAGACCTGGTGGGCTGAGGTAAGCAGAATATCTGATGTCTTGTTGTAATTCTGTATGCTGAGAAGGGTGCCGAGAAAAATAGACAGGGTGATAAACAGCGCGTTTATGGCCACTTGCAGCGGAAATCGGGAACGGCTCTCAGGATTCATGATTGTTGCCTGTGTTAATGACATGGTCGGGACTGAGTATGTATCAAATCCCGCTATCCCGCGGAAATATATATGAGCATGGCGCTATTACAAACTGCGGGTGTTTTCATGTTTATTAGCACGAAAGCGCAGGAATATGCAATACAATCAATAGTCTGGGTGATTAATGGCTGTCCGGATATGATTCTTGTGCGGGTAGCAATTCAATTGAACTATATGTGAGCCCGGTTCTCTAATTTATGATTTTTACGCAAAATAATTCGAACAAATCTATGCGACTGTTTTCTTTTATATCAAGCCTGTTTTTATCGTTGACTCTTGCGGGTTGTGTTACTACAAACGGGCAACGAGTGGTACTCGAAGACGCCGCTGATACTCAAAAAGAAGAAGTTAATAGCAGCTGCGATGTCGAAAAGCTTGTGCAAAACAGCGTGGCCAATGGCGTTAACCATGCGACAGCACTGGATCCTGAAAGAATTTCGGTATTGAACTGGAACATTTACAAAGAGCAGCGCGAGAACTGGGCGACTGATTTCAAGCGTTACAGTTACAAGCATGATGTTGTAATGATCCAGGAGGCGCATCTTGGTGAAGATTTGAAATCTGTGCTTGATAAACAACACCAGTACTGGACTCTAAATACCGCTTTTCATTACCAGGATAAGGCCACTGGTGTAATGACTGCATCAAGAGTCAAGGCGGTACATAGTTGCGGCCAGAGCACTGTAGAGCCCTTTATCAGGTTTCCGAAAACCAGCCTGGTCAGTTATTACCCGGTGAATGGTATGAATGAAAATCTGCTGGTTGCGAATATCCACGGTATCAACTTCACTCTCGGTGTTGGTGTTTATAAAGAGCAGATGGAAAAACTTTATGACGCCATGAAGCGCCACAACGGTCCGATTGTATTAGCGGGAGACTTCAATACATGGAGTGATGCACGCATGCAGATCGTTGATGATCTTGCACGACGTCTTTCGCTTGAGTCACTGGATTATACCAGTCATAACAGAACACTCGTTTTTGGAAATGCGATTGATCATGTTTTCTATCGTGGTCTTGAGCCCCTGGAGCATGACACATGGTATGTCACATCGTCAGACCATAACCCGACGCGTGTAAGTTTTCGTGTGAAAAATGATACTGCAGTAAATGCGGATTTTGCTATGGGAGAGCTGATTAATGAAGATTGCTAGATACCTGGCAGCTGTTTTTTTACTGGTGTCATCATCTTTTGTTCTGGCAGACATGCAGGATGAAATCCAGCATCTATTGCGATACATAGAAGGTTCCGGTTGTGAATTTGAGCGTAACGGTACGGTTTATGATTCGAAGGAAGCGCGTTCGCATATCGAAAGAAAATACGACTATATAGAGTCCCGAGTCGATAACACAGATGATTTCATCAAGTATGCTGCGACCAAGAGCAGCATGTCAGGTAACCAGTACCGGGTTACATGTGGTGAAACGCAGCAGACCAGCGCCGAGTGGTTGAGTGAAGAGCTTTCAAGGTATCGAACCAGTCCTTCTGCTGCTGCAGTTCTGGAATAGCTGGCTGAGTAAAAACCCGTGCGGGTTTAATTAAAAACATTCTGGTATACAAGGATTACCCCCAGTGTTGCCAGTACTGCACCAGCGGTACGAATCCAGGTTTTAATGAAGCCCATGTCAATCAGCTTCGTGAATGGCTCCATAAGCTGGGGGGCGATGAAAAAAACCGTGCTTTTTATCACCATGGCCCATCCGGAAAAAGTAATAACAACATTCCAGTCCAGTGACCATCTGTTGTGTTCCGTTACAATAACCAGTCCGGTTATTAGAATTAATAAATACAGGGTGAAATATTTATGTGTATTAGCCATCGCATCCTTAACCAGACGTATCCATATTTCTGCCTGAAACATGTAGGAAAGGCCAAGAACCATTAAAAGCCATGAGAAAACCTGGACTACTGTACTTGTCATGAAGCACCCTCCGGGGTGTGTGCATAAGTTAGGATTGAATCAACCATTTGTGTTTTGATTGTTCGTCAGCCCGAACCTCGTGCTTGCGAGTGAGGCAAAACCAGTGCCCACTTCGGCATAGATGTTGAATGCCGCTTCGACACCGAGTTCTTTCAGTTTTTCGAGTTCATCCGGGTATTTGGCTGAGGC
Source organism: uncultured Gammaproteobacteria bacterium (assembly GCA_937998645.1). Classification (GTDB taxonomy): domain Bacteria; phylum Pseudomonadota; class Gammaproteobacteria; order SZUA-229; family SZUA-229; genus JABDQW01. Next base: position 9,883 of record CALLCZ010000171.1, on the reverse strand, counting down.
AGCAATTTTGCCCTTGAAGCCGTAATTTCTTGTTTGTTCGATTGTCGCAACCTGGGCGTTGTGGTCCGGCATAACAAGCATGGCATACTCAAGTTTGTGCGACATATCAACGCGATCCCAGAACTCGGGATTGGCACCATTGCCGATAACGACATTCCTGCCGCATTCCCGGTGCATGTCTACGACGAGGTTGTCATAGTCGACACCCACTACTGAGCCGGGCATTAAGTGATTCATAGCGTCATATACACCCGTTCCTACGCGTCCCATGCCGAATATAATCATGCGGGCATCACCCAGATCGATAAGTGCATCTTCAGGCAGGCGCTGCGGATGCTCGAATCTTCTTAGAAAATTCTTCAGCCGGTCAAAGATCTGGTTGGTGTTGGCGCTGATTACCGATGCAAAGACAAAGGACAGCGACAGGGCGACGGCAACGACCAGCATCCACTCTGTCGGCAGCCAGCCTACGCTGACTGCAATTGCTGCAACGATCAGGCCAAACTCGCTGTAGTTTGCCAATACCAGCGACGAACGGTTTGCCGTTGTCGCCCTCAGGCGGAAGCGGGTAAACAGCCAGAAAAAAAGTAGAATTTTCAGCGGTATCAGCAGCAGCAGGACAAGGGCGGTGAGAAATATCTCGAATGTTGGCAGCCCGGCAAGACCGATGCTGAGGAAGAAGGCAACCAGGAACAGCTCCTTGAAGCCGAGCAGGCTTGTTGCAAGCTCTTCTGAGCGGGAATGACCGGCAATCATTGCGCCGATAAATAATGCACCCAGATCTCCCTTGAGGTTGAATGCTTCAAATAACTGGGCGCCACCCAGGGCGAGAACAAAACCGACCAGGATTAGTAGTTCGCCATGCCCGGATTTATTCAACAGGGCCAGAATCGGCTTTCTCAGTAATAACAGGCCAAGCAGGGAAAACGCCCACAGTGATGGCAGTTTGCCACCGGAAGCAGCCAGAAAAGCAACAGCTGCAATGTCCTGGATAATAAGTACACCGATTGCGATTCGGCCACAGCGTGAGCCAGACTGGCCGCCTGCTTCGAGTGCTTTGACGGCGAACACGGTGCTGGAAAAACTGAGTGCAAATGCAACAATGGCCGCTGTCTGCATGTCCAGCTGGGTAAACAATGACAATCCGATAGCACCCAGCCCAAGCAGTATTGCACAGAACACAATTACGGTTACCAGCATATGCAGGCTGGCGACACCCCAGATTTCCGGCTTCAGCAGGGTGCTGACGCGCAGTTTTAAGCCAATAGAGAATAACAGCAGAGTCACACCGAGGTCGGCTAACTCACTTAGCAGGGGGGTGTTTACCGCGCCCATGGCGCCGAAGGTAAAACCTGCAGCAAGAAAGCCCACCAGGGGAGGCAATCCAATACGTCTAAAAGCAAACCCGGCAAGGAAAGCTATCCCAAGCATCAGTGGGTCGTGATAATCAATTGTTAACAGTAAAGATTCCATATGCGGCTTGTGACCTTGGTTTATACGTGTGCATTATATGACTGAAAACCACTCACGTTAAACAGCAATTAATGTAATATCACAAATCAATCGATTTCCATGAAATAATCAACAGCGAGGCTGATATGTTGGCACTGAAGAACAAAATGATTGCACCCCTTCGAATGATACTTTTTGTACTGGGGGCTGTGATGATGAATGCGTGCACAACAACAGAAAACCAGGCTCAGCAAGGTGATGTGAAAATTGAGCCGTCAATTATTTCAGTGTCAACACCGGGTGTGAAAATTACCCAGGGAGCAAAATTTTCCTGGCTTATGGATGCTATTAATCTGTACAAGGATGAACGCCTGGACAGCACATCCATCCAGTACCTGATAGAAAAAAACATCAGGTCCAACCTGGCGGGCATGGGCTTCCAGTTTGTCGAATCCGAGTCTGCTGCAGATTATAAGATAGCCTATACCGCAGCCCTTGAATCATCACTGGATGATACGACCATATTGCGTCGCTATGGGCTTGTGCCGGGTAACATGAGAGTGCCCGAAGACAACCCGATGTATGAAAAAGGCACACTGTTGATATATGTATTTGATAACAGGACGGACGATGTGATCTGGCGCTCTGCAGTGCAGGCTGCTGTTGATTTTTCCCTTGATCAGCAGGAGCGCGCAGAAAGGATTGAGCCGATCATTCGCGACATGTTTCGTTCATTACCCACCGGTTAAACAGCAACAGTTTTAATTCAGGATGCAGGCGTTGATTTACCGCAGAGGCGCGGAGACGCAGAGGGTTTTTATATATTAAACCCGGTCGCGGCCATTGCATTGTTTGTGGAAAATTATGTAAGCAGCGCGAATGAATTACATCCTAGACAGATAAATGCACATCCTGCTCCATCACAGTGCAGCCACTGATAATATATTTTTCTCTGCGTCATCGCGCCTCTGTGGTGAATATGTTCTCTTTAAAGACTGTTTATATCCAATTACAGGTACTGCAGAATGGTTTCCCATTGCTGCAGTTTCTGTTCACGACTCAGGCTTGCCATCGCGGGGCTGGTCGAAGGCAGGCGTTGATACGAGATTGCCGCAAACTCCTCAATGAGCACGGGGAGTACGTGCCTGTTGTATTCCTGCTGCGCACGCGATCCATTGAAGAAAACAGCCCTGATTAATGGATGTTCAGTAAAGAATTTATTGAAATCATTGACCACGATGGTTTCATTGTTTATTGATGAGTCAAGGCTGCCTTTGCGTTGGCAGGTGTTCAGTACGTCCCATAACGCGATCTTGTTGTGTAATAACAGCGCTTTTTTCTGTTCATATTCCAGCTCTGTATCGCTGGAAAGCAGCTTTGTTATGATGAACCAGAAGCTGTTGCGTGGATGTGCATAATATTGCTGATATTCGAGTGATTTTATGCTGGGCATTGAGCCCAGGATAAGAATGATTGCATTGTTATCCGCAATGGGTGGGAAGCCGGTAACAGTGCCCATGTTTCTGAACAGGGTTAATCGGCTATAGTCAGGATTTCAAGGCGATATTTACTACTGTCTATGTCCATGCCGGCCTTGTGCTGTCGAGTTTGAACTCAGATGCAATCAGAGAAATATGTGCAGGCCTGATGGTTACGCCTTCTAATCGTGTGCAATAGGTTTGTCAGTGAACAGGTAGTCTTTTAATTCCTTGTCAAAGCTGGGATCTTTTCTACGTATCCATTCGAGAACCATTGCGGCATGCTCTTTCTCTTCATCACGGTTATGTGCGAGGATAGCTTTGAGTTCCTTGTCCTTGCAGGCATCAACTCGCTGGTTGTACCAGTCAACCGCTTCAAGTTCTTCCATCAGTGAAGTAATCGCACGATGCATGTCGCGTGTTTCGTCGGATAACTCATTTATTGGCTCATGGTAACCTTCATTTGCCATGTTTGTACTCCTCTATCGCCAGTAGGTCATTCAATGAATTCAAGTCGATCTGCATATTTATCCAGTGCTTTTTGTGCACAGGCCTGATCGATATCACCACCGGGGGCGCCGGATACGCCTATTGCGCCGAGACGTGCACCACCGGCAATAATCTCCAGTGCACCCTCCATTACGATAATACCATCAAGGTGGTTCATTTCCGCTCTTATATCATCTCTTCTGCTGCGAAAATCAGCTGAACTGGTTCCGGCCATAACCGCAAGATTGGCCTTTTCTTCTGATATCTGCAAGGTGAAGCGGGGCGCCAGGTCATCACGCATGGCTACGCGTAATAAACCATTTCGATCAACCACTACTGCACTGACCTGGTAGCCTTTTTTACGGCATTCATTAACGGCTTCGGTGGCCAGGTCATTTGCCAGATCAAGGCCGATGTTCTTGATGCTGAATGCATCGTTTGCGGCGGCGGTATTGATCATGGTCATAGCCATGCTCAACAGGAGGATAGTCAGTTTCCGGATCATAGTGCTTACAGACTTTTTATGTTATTCAGCAAATCGATTTGTGTTTGAACGATGGTTGCAGAATTGTGGAACATAGTTGTTTCCTCGTCGTTCATGTCCAGCAATATAATTTGCTCCATGCCTTCTTTGCCAAGTACGGCAGGCACGCCTATAGCAATATCTTCGTGGCCGTATTCACCTTCGAGAACACTGACAGTGGGTAGTATGCGTTTCCGATCATTTACAATGGCATCCACCATTTCAGCAACAGAGGCCGCAGGCGCATCGAAAGCACTGCTGTTCTGGCGCAGGGCCAGGATTTCTGCGCCGCCGTGACGTGTGCGCTCGACAATCTCGTCAAGCTTGTCTTTGGTAAGAAAGTTGGAAATCGGAATACCTGCAATGGTGGTGTAGCGGTGCATCGGAACCATGGTGTCACCGTGGCCGCCTAAAACCATGGTGTTTATATCGAGAGTTGAATAGCCGGTTTCCATCGCAATAAAACTGGCCATGCGGCTCGAGTCCAGTACGCCGGCCTGTCCAAATACCCGGTTTCGCGGCCAGCCTGTTCTTTTCCAGGCGTGATAGGTAACAACATCTACCGGGTTGGTCACAAACAGTAACAGGGTGTTCGGCGCATATTTCATTGCATCATCCAGGATGCCATCTATGATATTGATGTTACTGCTCAATAGATCTTCACGTGTCATGCCCGGTTTGCGCGGCAGTCCGGCAGTAACGATAACCAGATCGGAATCGGCCATCAGCGATCCATCGCTGCCGCCGTGCAGGCGGGTATCGTATTTAAATAACGGGGCTACTTCCTGGATATCAAGCGCGGCACCTTCAGCCGCACCCTTGTTTATATCGAGTAAAGCAATCTCGCGGCACATGTCTTTTTCTGCGATGAACTGGGCGGTGGACTCTCCGACACGACCTGCACCGACGATGGTGATCTTGTTCATTGGCTATGCTCCCGGTGGTTATTTGATTATTCTAGGTTGATATCAGTTTAACGCGAATGGTTTGAGAGAAGAATATCATTTAGGGCTTCTGGTTTGCTTGTGTTTTTTTACCACAGATGGAGCATGGTTATCGTAGGAGTGGCTTTAGTCGAGAATATCAGTAATCATATTTACCAGCATCTGGTTTCGCCTTGCTGGCGAGTTACTTTTCTTTGCATGCCCAAAGAAAAGTAACCAAAAGAAAAGGCATCCCGGGCGCTCGTGCTTCGCATACCCTCAGCCATCTTCCCTGCCAACGGGTCGTCTTGACTCGCATCCCTGCTCGACAAGACTCGATTTGCCGTCCATGGCAAATCGACCCTACCAGTGAAGCTGTCTTCGGCGAGCTTGACGGGAGGGACAGTCTCCCCGTGAAGTTTGCCGAGGCATTCGGCTTTGGTAGGGAAAATCAGGCAGGACGCCTGATTTAGTCCTGTCGAGCCTGGACGGCGAGTCAGGACGGCCCGTAGGCAAAGGCGAATGCCTCGGGGACCCGAAGGGCAAACGTTTCGGGGCGGCGTTCTTTTGGTTACTTTTCTGTCGCTGTTGACAGAAAAGTAACTCGCCTTCAAGGCGAAATCAAATGATGGAAAATACGATCAATTGAAGTTCACAACGAAAGCCGCTCCTTGTATCTACAAAAACAACAAGAACCTCCATGTCTCTGCGGTAAAGTTGTATCGTATCGATCCACCAGGTCTAGTGAAAACCCGAAAACCTAATTTGCTTTCTTTTGATACATCAACAGGCCGACTCCAAGTATCAGCACAACAAGCTGAAGTCCCAGGCCCTGCGCAGTCGGATAGACACCCAGTACCTCGATACGCGGGAAATTCATCAAACTGGAACTGACAATGCCCGCCTCCTGCAGTGCAGAAATACCCTGGCCGGTAAACACAACAGCCAGCAGAAACAGCAGGATCGCATTTATCTGGAAGAACTGTCTTATAGGAAGCCTGACCCCTGCCTTGTAAACCAGCACGGAAATAACGACGAGCAGCGCGAGCGCGGCAGCAATTCCTGTAAAAAATGATTGCTCAGAACCGGCTTCGATTTGTACCCACATTGCCTGGTAAAACAGAACAGTTTCAAACATTTCTCGATAAACGGCGAGAAATGCGACCGTTGCCAGCACCCATAAAGTGCCGGCTTCCATTGCATTATCAACCTTGTGTTCTACAAACTTTTTCCAGCGCTGACTATGACTGGCGTTGTGCAGCCAGAAACCCACATAAACCAGGATAGCCGCTGCAAACAGTGCAGCGAAACCCTCAGTCAGTTCTCGGCTGGCGCCGCTGATTTGAATAAGATTATCAGCCACCCACCAGGTTGCAATTCCAAGAACGACGGCACTGATCCAGCCGATATGGATATATTTCATTGCTTCGCGCCGGCCTGTCTTGATCAGGGCAGCCATGATGGCGGCCAGAACGAGGATTGCCTCGACACCTTCACGCAACAGGATGATGAAAGCGCCAAAAAATGCAGCCTGCTTCGACATACCCGTCGTGTTCAGGGTCTCCTTGGCCTCGTTTAATAACACCACAAGCATGTGCTGAATTTCTTCAAGCTGCTCGACTGAACCTTTTTTCGCAGCTTCTCGAAATCTGATCATGTCTTTTTCGATGGCCAGCTTCAGCTGTTTATCGACGACAACCAGTGAAGGCTCTACCAGTTCAAAGCCATCGAGATAGGCCGAGAGTGCGGCACTGTGAGCACCCTTGCGGTCGCCTTTTCGAGCCAGTTCAAGGCTTGTCGCAAGCATCGCGATGCTGGTATCAAGTGCGGCATGATCGCTGATTTCCAGCTCCTCCGGGTAGCTGCGTAAATAAGCGAGTACAGCACTGCCCTGTTCGCGAGAGTAGCCAGCGGTTTGAGACCATTCCTCAGCCATGGCGTAGGATGTACCGGTCAGGCCGTGCAGCTCCTTGAAATAGGTACGCAGCGCACCCTGTTGCCAAAGGCTTTTTCCCTCTGCCAGCTGCTCCTCGGTGACTGAATACCGGCTTATCATCATTGCCAGCGCCCAACGCTGATCATCACTCAGATGTGCAAATGAAATCATCGGTGTTTCCGGGACGCCCAGCGAAATGGTGTTGTACAGGTCATAAATACTGCGCGTGTACTGGCGCGACATATCATGAAAATTACCCGGTGGTGGTTCCATACCCTTCGCCAGCGGTCCGTCACCATATCCCATGATGCCATGGCAGGATGCACAGTTCGATTCAAACAGCGCCTGTACACCGGTCATGTCCGGTGCTTTTCTGGGCCCCACCACAACGCTGTAGTTTGATATCAGGGCTTCCTTCAACGCTTGCGTCAGACGTCTTATTTCTTCCCCATTAATGCGTTGAACGATGCCGTTGCGGATTTGAGCCGCATCGGCAAGCAGGGTGCGCTTGTTTTCATGATCCGGCATTTTTCGCAGCAGGTTGATAATCTCACCGGAAAACTCTTCCATTTCAGCATATTCAACCGGGTCAACCACCTCGCCATTTTCAACCGTTGGCGGATAGTCAACGCCGACATAGTCCAGCATCTGCAACAGGCGCTGCGAAGGATCATTTGCTGCCGCCTGTGAAGCCAGCGGCCAATAAAGCACTAATAAAGCAGGTATCAGAACCAGCTGTCTGGAGAGATTCAATTTAGACATGTCATATGCTACGAATGATAACGATTCGCATTATTGTATATGAAAACTCTAATGTCAAATCCCCCTTGCCAGGCAGGGACTAGTTTTCAACTCAAAAAAGAGGGGCCGGATGGCATCATGTGTGACATGTACGGGCATAAAGCGACAGCCGTTGCCCTTCGACAGGCCTACGGTACTGTGGCGCACCCAACGGCTATCAAAACATATATAAAGTTCTCTTTGCGTCCTTTGCGTCTTCGCGCCTTTGCGTTAAGTGATATATATTTGTTTATGCATGTCTGTGACAATCAACCGAGCATCTGTTTCAATGAATCCAGGTGCGAGCGACCTTTCTCCTGTGTGGACTTCTCTTTTGACCCCCTGCTGCCGCCGATCCATTCCAGATCATCAGCGGGCAGTTCTTCAAGAAAGCGGCTGGGTTCACACAACATGCGCTCACCATAGCGCTTGCGTGTACGAGCCATGGTCAAATTCAGGCTGCGCTGGGCACGCGTAATACCCACATAGGCCAGCCGCCGCTCTTCCTCGATGCTGTCCTCGTCGATACTGGTCTGGTGGGGTAACAGGCCTTCCTCGAAACCCACGAGGTAGACATGAGGAAACTCCAGACCCTTGGCGGCATGCAGGGTCATCAACTGCACGGCATCAGCGTCCTGCTTGTTATCATCGCGTTGCAGGATATCCATCAGCGTTAGCCTGGAAATGATTTCGGTGATGCCTTCTGATTCGTCATCTTTTTGCATCTTCTGCAGCCAGTTGAGCAAATCCGTTACATTGTTCCAGCGCCGTTCAGCGCTCTCGACGTCCTTGCTCTGTTCAAGCAACCAGGTTTCATAACCGATGTCATCAAGCAGCTGGCGTACGATACTTTCAGGGGATTCTGATTCGCTCCTGTCAGATAAACGCAACAGCCAGTCGCTGAATTTTTGCAGGCTGGTGTTTGCCCTGGCAGAAAGCCTTTCCTGCAGACCCAGCTCGGTACATGCGCTCAACATGCTGATCTTTCTTTCTACTGCGTAGGCACCGAGTTTTTCCAGGGTCGAAGGGCCTATGCTTCTGCGTGGCGTATTGATGATACGAAGAAAAGCCGCATCATCATCCGGATTCGCCAGCAGGCGCAAATAGGAAATGACGTCCCTGATCTCACTGCGCTCGAAGAAAGAAATACCGCCGCTGACTACATAGGGAATATTCATCTGCCGCAAATAGCCTTCAAACACACGCGCCTGGAAGTTGCCGCGGTAAAGAATTGCGTAATCACCATAACGACCCTGATGCTGGAGCTTGTGTGACTGCAGCTGTATAACAACCTGCTCGCCTTCATCTTCGGCCGAATTACACTGGATCACTCTTATCGGATCGCCATAACCCAATGCGCTCCACAGGCGTTTTTCAAATACATGCGGGTTCTGGCTGATCAGTTCATTCGCCACTTTCAAAATCCGGCCACTCGAGCGGTAGTTCTGTTCCAGCTTGATAACGTCGAGATCAGTGAAGTCTTTAGCCAGCTGCTCGAGGTTTTCCGGCCGCGCGCCGCGCCATGCATACACTGACTGGTCATCGTCACCCACCGCGGTGAGACATTTTCGTCTTGCAGCCAGCATTTTCACCAGCTGGTACTGCATGGAATTGGTATCCTGGTATTCATCGACCAGCAGGTAGTGGATGCGGTCCTGCCAGCTGCTCAACACCTCGTCGTGATTGCTGAACAGCTGTACGGTTTGCAATATCAGGTCATCGAGATCAAACGCGTTATACGCGTGCAACTGTCGCTGATAGCTGCCGTATACACGCGCCATGCGCAGCTGAATGTCGTCCTCTGCCAGGGTAATGGCCTGTTCCGGCATGATGCCATCATTTTTCCAGCTGGAGATCTGCCAGTGAAAGCGCTCTGCTTTCTCGACACCGCGATCACCGTGGCTGCGTAACAGTTCCTGAAGAACGGCAACACAGTCATCACCGGCAAATAATGAAAACCCGGGTTGATAGTCCAGGCGCTTGCACTCGCGCTGCAGGATACCCAGGCCGAGGCGATGAAATGTTGAAACACGCAGCCCGCGCGCACTCTTGCCACCGAGCAATTTCTTTACCCGGGTTTTCATTTCCGCCGCCGCCTTGTTGGTAAAGGTCACGGCAGCGATGCGGTTTGCAGCAATGCCGCAAGGACCAATCAGGTGTGTAATTTTTTCCGTGATAACACGCGTCTTGCCACTGCCCGCCCCGGCAAGTACCAGCATGGGACCGTCAATACCGAAAACGGCTTTGGCCTGTTGGGGGTTTAGCTTGGGGGAATTTGAACTGCTCAAAGGTGCATCCTGAA
>CALLCZ010000170.1 GCA_937998645.1 uncultured Gammaproteobacteria bacterium | reverse complement strand
TAGGAGCGGCTTTAGCCGCGAATTGCGTATATTCGCGACTAAAGTCGCTCCTGCAGATAATAGAAACCTATGCGCTCTCCGCGACTCAGCGGTGAATAAATGTCTTCTAGACTGTTTTGAGCAACTGCACACTGAAAAGTCCGTCTTCATCCGTCCACACCTGCTTCTGTTCAAAACCGGCTGCTGATGCGAGTTCGGCAAATTCTTCAATGGTATATTTATAGGAGTTTTCAGTATGGATGGATTCACCGGCGTTGAATTCGAAAAACTGGTCATCGATGCGGATGCGTTGTTGATGTGTGCTGACCAGGTGCATTTCAATACGACCACGATCGGGATTATAAAACGCGTGGTGACGGAAGGCGCCAGGGTCGATGTCGCTGCCCAGCTCATCGCGTATGCGTGTTAGCAGGTTCAGGTTGAACTCGGCAGTAATACCGGCTGCGTCGTTATAGGCTGAATTCAGAATGCTGATATCTTTTTTCAGGTCCACACCGATTAACAAGTAGCCGTTCATGTCCATCATTTGCGCAATGCGATGCATGAGATCTATCGCATCATCCGGATCAAAGTTGCCGATACTCGAGCCTGGAAAGAAAGTCACTTTGTGCTCACAGCTCTGGCAATGAGGGATGTCGAGTGTATGGCTGAAGTCTACACAGGCCGCATGAACATCGAGCCAGGGATAATCCGTCGCCAGTGTCTGCGTTGAACTGAGCAGGAACTCTTTTGAAATATCCACGCCCAGGTAGCTTGATGGGCGCAGTTGCTCGAGTAGCAGACGGACTTTTTTACTTGCACCGCTGCCCAGCTCAACCAGCAGGCAATCAGGCCCGATGTGATCGACAAGTTCAGCAGTACAGTTGCGCAGGATATCCATTTCTGTACGTGTCTGGTAGTACTCGGGCAGTTCACAGATCGCATCAAACAGCTCGGAACCGCGGCGATCATAGAAAAACTTTGGCGGTATTGTCCTGGGCGTACGAGCCAGCCCGGAAATAACTTCGCGTTTAAGATCGTAGCTGCCGGGGTGGGCGTCGTAGAACTTGATAGCGGTTGAAATCATAAGTCTGGTGCCAGGCGAATCCCGGAAAATTGTCAGCGGTCCATCGGATATAAAAGCCTCGATAACTGCTGCGAATATGGTCAGGCTGTGTGACGCAGGAGCCGTCTCGAAGCCCAGCCCGCGCGAATAACAATCATTCACATACTACTCGCGATGCCTGAAGTTGGCAAATGGCGTCAAAGATACAGACAGGTTCTCTCGCAGAGGCGCTGAGGGCGCAGAGAATAATTACAGGTACAAGGGACGAGTAACGAGGGACAAGGTTAACAAAGACGATATCCGCCCCTTCTCCTTCTGGGAGAGGGCTGAGGTGAGGGAGGACTAAGACGTCGCCTGAATGAAATGAAACGCGAACGAATTTCATGAAATGCCTCGGATACTGCGGTACTGCATCCGGGCTACAAACAACAATTATTTTCTTTGCGATCTCTGCGCCTCTGCGAGAGTAAATTTCTATAGTTTTTTCATACAGCAATCCCGATTGTACTGACATACAAACATAGTCTGAGCTTGAGCTAATATGACACTGACTGTCAGATTAAATCCTGACTATTACGCGTAAGGCTCATCAAATGAATAAGAACCTTGCTTTGTCTGCGCCTTTGCGAGAATAAGTACCGTTTAATGATTATTGAAGCGGTCCAGACTGCGGTAGGAAATGGCTTCGGTCAGGTGGGCTTGCTGAATGTTTTCACTTCCGGAGATATCGGCGATGGTGCGTGCAAGTTTCAGAATACGGTGATAGGCACGGGCGGAAAGCTGAAGCTTGTCCATGGCTTTTTCCAGCAACATTCTTTGTTCCTTATCCAGGCAGCAATGCACATCTACCTCGGTTGAGCTGAGGTCGGCGTTGCTTTTTCCGGCGCGTTCAAGTTGTCTCTGATATGCCCTGGTCACGCGTTTTCTGATGGTCTGGCTGTCTTCATTTTTCGGACTTTTCTGGTCAAGCGCGCTTTTATCAAGTTTCGGTACTTCGATGTGTATGTCGATACGATCGAGCAGTGGTGCGGAAATACGGTTGCGGTGGCGGCGTTGCTGCTCATATGTGCATTGGCACAGGTTCTTGCCATCACAGCTGTAGCCCTGGGGGCATGGGTTCATCGCGGCGATCAGTTGAAAACTGGCCGGGAATTCCGCCTGGCGTGCGGCACGCGAGATGGTTATGGTTCCCGTTTCCATGGGTTCGCGCAGCACATCCAGAACATGCCGGTCAAAGTCCGTGAGTTCATCGAGAAACAGCACACCATGATGTGCCAGTGATATTTCTCCCGGTGACGGATTCGAGCCGCCACCGACCAGTGCAACACCGGATGCAGTGTGATGCGGATGGCGGAACGGCCGCTGTTTCCAGTTGCCGACGTCGAAGCCATGATGACTGATCGAGTTAACAGCCGCGCTCTCCAGGGCATGCCGATCCGTCATCGGCGGCAGGATACCGGGCAGGCGGCTGGCGAGCATCGACTTGCCGGTACCGGGCGGACCAACCATGACCATGTTGTGTCTTCCGGACGCGGCGACTTCCAGTGCGCGACGTGCACGATGCTGTCCACGTACATCAGACATGTCGGCAATAAAATGCTTGCTGGAGCGCATTGACCCTGGTGCCACAGGATCATCAAGCTCGCCTTGTTGCTGCAGGTACTGGCAGATCTGAAGCAGGGTTGGTGCGGCTTTCACTTCAATATTCTCGACCAGCGCAGCTTCTTTTGCGTTTTCGAGCGGCAGTACCAGCTTGCGTTCGCTTGTCTGGGCACCGAGTGCTGCCGGCAGGCTTCCGCTAATTGATCGTAGATGGCCTGACAGTGCGAGTTCACCGTGAAATTCATGTGATTCAAGCATATCGGTTTTAATCTGGCCGGAAGCGGCAAGAATTCCAAGCGCAATCGGCAAATCATAACGGCCGCCTTCCTTGGGCAAATCAGCGGGGGCCAGGTTGACTGTAATGCGCCTCATCGGGAATTCAAAATGCGAGTTCTGAATGGCGGCGCGAACCCGGTCCTTGCTTTCACGTACCGCGGCTTCAGGCAGGCCAACTATAGATAATGCCGGCAGACCGCTGGCGATATGAACTTCGACAGTGACCTCGGGTGCGCTGATTCCGACCTGCGCGCGGGTGATGACCCTTGCAAGGCGCATCAGAGCAGGGACGAGGGGCGAGTAGCGAGGGACGAGGTAAAAATAATAGACATCCTGTCAATATACGGCATCTAAAGCTCCTTGCTATGACGTGTTTAATGAATATTTTCAGATATTAATGAATTGAAAACGCGAAAGCTAATTTGATTAATTCCAGAAATTGCAAAACATTACATTATTGGAGATTTAAAGT
>CALLCZ010000169.1 GCA_937998645.1 uncultured Gammaproteobacteria bacterium | reverse complement strand
CGGCATAGGATCAGGCTTCTTGCGCTCGACCATGTCGCCGCAGATGATGATTTCGAAGTAATCATGCACACCCAGGTCCTGCAGCAGCGGCAAGGTGAACTGTCTGGCCTTGTTGGTCACACAGCCCAAACGCACACCGGTGGTTTTGAGAAAATCCAGCGCTTCTTTTACCCCTTGATACAGGCGGCTTCGTTTTGAGGTATTGTCCCGGTACAGAGCCTCAAACACCGGCAATGCCTTGCTGAATAAAGCCTCATCGGGCTCACCGTCCAACTGGTTAACTAGCGCGCGCTTCACCAAGCGCTCGACACCATTACCGACCCAGTGACGAACACGTTTTTCTCCACGTTCCGGCATGCCGAGCTCGCTCATCATTGCATCAACGCAGTACGCCAGGTCAGGCACACTATCGACCAGTGTACCATCGACATCGATCAGTACCATTTCAGGGCGTGGTAATTTCATATCAACAACCGCAGTGGATACTTCCATTTATTACACGACTTTTGACAGCTCGTCACGCATCTTGCCGACGACCGTGTCATAGACGTTGGGATCACTTTCAGAGGCTGCACCGAAAATAGCAGAACCCGCCACAAAGGTGTCGGCACCGGCTTCGGCGATTTCACGAATGTTGTCCACCTTGACGCCACCATCGATTTCCAGGCGGATGTCATAGCCGGAATCATCGATCATCTTGCGTGCTTCACGCAGCTTGTCCAGTGTCGCAGGGATGAACGACTGGCCACCGAATCCGGGGTTGACCGACATCAATAGCACCATGTCGACCTTGTCGAGCACATAATCGAGATAGCTCAGCGGTGTAGCCGGATTGAAAACCAGTCCGCTCTTGCAGCCACTTTCACGTACCAGCTGCAGGCTGCGGTCGATATGTTCTGATGCCTCGGGGTGGAATGTGATATAGGTCGCACCGGCCTTGGCGAAATCCGGAATAATGCGGTCAACAGGCTTCACCATCATGTGCACATCGATTTCAGCAGTAACGCCATGACTGCGGAGTGCTTCACATACCAAAGGACCAATGGTCAGATTGGGTACATAGTGGTTGTCCATAACATCAAAATGAACAATATCAGCACCTGATTTCAGTACGTTATCGACTTCTTCACCTAGTCGCGCGAAATCAGCTGACAGGATGGACGGGGCAATCTTGAAATCTGCCATGATTATTCCTCTTGGGCTCAGTACTTTTAAAGGGCGCACACTTTACAACATTGTGACGCCGGAGTCTCTAGCCTAACTGGTACAGGGATTTCAACGCAGAGACGCCAAGACGCAAAGGCCGCAAAGGAAAATAATTAACGGTATGTTTCGTGTTCGGCCAGTTTCGCCATGCGGCAGGGTGTCGCGACCAGCAAGGGACCGATAAACCAACACAACATCCGTTTTATCTCTGCGGCCTTTGCGCCTCCGCGCCTTTGCGTTGAAAACAATCATGCTGATTTATGCACACCAAGGCGGTAAGATGCGCACGACCTGGAATTGGAGATGAGTATGTCTGTCAACATCGCATTGCACCTGTTATCCGCCGTTATATGGGTTGGCGGAATGTTCTTTGCTCATATGGCGCTGCGCCCGTCGGCTGCACAGGTTCTTGAGCCCCCCCACCGCCTGCAGTTATGGGTGCAGGTGTTCAAGCGGTTTTTTCTATGGGTGTGGCTCAGCATCATCGTTATACTCGTTACCGGTTACTGGATGCTGTTTGGCTTCTTCGGTGGTTTTGCAAATGCCGGGATACATATTCATCTGATGCACGGCGGCGGTATTCTCATGGTGCTGATCTATCTGCACGTCTTCTTTGCGCCCTATCGCAGACTCAGGCATGCCGTAGTTGTGCAGGATTACCCGGAAGGTGTGAAACAACTGGCACAGATAAGGAAATTAGTCACATTGAACCTTTCAATCGGACTGATTGTCGTACTGGTTGCTAGCGGAGGACGGTACCTTTAGCAACTATCCAAGTTGATTATTTTACGGTATTATTAACCGCTAATATAGATTTTAATCGCGCTTTTAATATATAAGCGCATGAATTATTAAACATTTTTCCTGATTTTCAGGCTAACACAATTCTTCGGAGAAAATTATGAAACGTCAAATTCTGACTGTACTGTCGGCTGTTGCACTGGCTACCGCGGCTAATGTCGCGTCTGCAGGCGACGCTGCGGCCGGCAAGGCAAAAGCTGCGACTTGCGGCGGCTGTCACGGTGCTAACGGCGTCAGCGCTGTACCGACCTATCCAAACCTGGCCGGTCAGAAAGAAGCCTATCTGACCAAGCAGATGAAAGCATTCAGAGACGGTACTCGTACGGATCCGACCATGAACGCAATGGCCAAGCCGTTGAGCGATGCTGACATCGACAACCTGTCTGCTTTCTACGCAGGTCTGAAGTAAGTCCGCAGACATTGTTTAAAAAGAGCCCCACTGGCCCCAAAGCCACTGGGGCTTTTTTATTGTGCGGCACTTTTGTCGCAGTCGCTTTTACAACTTATGCAGCCCGGGCCCAGACCGGGCCATTTCTGAGTAGAGACCAGAACCCATTCACGCTGGTCTATGGCCAGCCGCTGCCCACCCCGGCGCGGCTTCCCCAGGCCGAATCGTTCGAGTACACACTGACCCTGGATATTACCAATACCCTGAATGAAGAAAGCACCGGCAATGAATCACTGTATGTCGACTTCGAAGCCTACAACCTGACCCTGGGCGGCATTTACAGCCTGAGTCAGCGATGGGCACTGAAACTGGATATTCCTTTCATCTACAGAAGCGGCGGTGTTTTTGACCATGCGATTGACGAATGGCACAAGTTGTTCAGCCTGCCCCGTTCCAGCAGGCCCGATGTTGAGAATGATCAATTCAAGCTGTTCTATTCAAACAACGGTGCTACCAGTATTGATATGAATACGTCGCAAGCGGGCATTGCCGATGCCCAGCTCGGGCTCGGCCATAGCCTGCTCCAGACACCGGAGCATGCAATCAGCCTGTGGGCAGCGATCGATCTTCCTGCAGGCGACGCAGACGATCTCACCGGCAATGACGATGTGGATTATTCACTCTGGCTGGCGGGCTCCAGTATAATTGATGCCATGTCGATGCTCGATACCAACATCGGCATTGTGCTGCCGGGTGATTCCGTGCTCACCGGCCTGGAAACTGAAGACATTGTTTTCTTCGGTCATGCAGGCGCGCATATTGCATTGAATCCCA
>CALLCZ010000168.1 GCA_937998645.1 uncultured Gammaproteobacteria bacterium | reverse complement strand
CTCCAAGCCCTTGACAGCGACCACACCGGAGCTTTTACGCGCATAAGCACAAAACGAACAGCCTGCTCACACAGGTTTTGATCCACCGGTGGATCCCCGCAGGGGCCCGATGCCGTACCCGACGATAATGACCAACCACTGCTCCGGCGCAATGCCATCCTGAAGGATTTGCGCAATTAAAGTGATGCGGGCTGTGTACTTCTCAGCAGTTGAATAAACGCCTCGGCCACTCTATTGTCAAGATTCGAGCGCGTACGTGCGATCCATATTGTCCGTTTGATGCGCAGCCCCTGCATTTTCACGTGATAGATCGCTCCGCTGGCCAGCCCGTCCTCGACGGTAAACCGTGGGAGGATGCTGACATGCTTGCCATGCTGCAGCATCTCGATGATGGCGTCGGTGGAGCCTACCTCCATCACGATCGGTAATTGATGAATGCCAATCGCATCCAGAGCCATGTCCAGCGTCGCCCTCATTGACGAGCGTGGCTCACGAAGAACGAATTTAAGCCCGTGCAGGGCATCCAGCGGCAATAGGCCTGAATGCCACAATGCATGTTTCGGGCCACACACAAGCAGCAATTCATCGTCAAGCCATTTCTGCACCAGTATATCCGGGTGATCGGGCGCCTGTTCCAGCAGGGCCAGGTCACATAGACCGGTTGCGAGATGTGTCTGGATTCGTCGGGTATAGCCCATACGGCTATCAACACGGTACTCAGGGTAGCTCTCCGAAAAACGCAGCAGCAGATCGGGTAGCATGTGGTCACCGATGTCGGTGGTCGCCTCGAGCCTGAGCCGGTCCCGTGCCTTTTGCAGGATTTGAAGGTTGTCGAGCAGGGTCAGCTGGTGATTGAGGACAAGCTGCGCAAATGCGTAAACATACTCGCCTGCCTCCGTCAGCTCTAACCGCCGGCTTTTACGCTGCATCAACGTTTGGCCGTAACATTTGTCCAGTGCGCGCAGCCGTTTGGTGACAGCGGGCTGGCCGACATGCAGCTTCTTGCCCGCCTCCTCGACACCGCCCAGTTCAACGACCGCTTTCAAGGTAGCAAGGGACCTGACATCGGGCAGGTTTTTATATTCCATTAAGGAATGTTATAAGATATTTATTCATTTGAACAAACCGGAAAATACAATTAAATTACACCATAGAAAATAAACAATAGCGGCACACTAGATACTGTAGCACATTGGCGATGGCAATATTATTATTCCTAATTGGAATAGAATGCCTGTTTCTGCCATCCCTGCCTCAAGCCTCGATACGAATCAACAGTTGGAGAAAAGAAGATGATTGCCTTGGCCGATGAAGAAAACGTCGTGGCAGCCCCGGGAAAGCCCGGCGCCAGGCACATCATTGCAGCCGCCTTTTTTTTCAGCCTGGCCATATTTCTGGTAACGGTCGCTCCGAGTACAGAAATCGCATGGGTCACGGGAATACTGCTTCTGACCATTTATCTGTTTGCTTTCGAGATCGTCAGTGTTGACGTGGCGGCCATCAGCATCATGGTGTTACTGGGCCTGACCTCGCTGTTCGCACCGCTCATGGGCCTCGAAAAAGGCCTGGTCGACAACAGGCACCTGTTCGACGGCTTTGCCTCGAATGCGGTAATGTCGATTATCGCGGTGATGATCATCGGTGCAGGTCTCGACAAGACGGGGATCATGAGCAAGGTCGCCTCGTATATCCTCAAGGTCGGCGGCACAAACGAAACCCGCATCATCCCCATCATTTCCGCGACCGTCGGTTTCATATCCTCGTTCATGCAGAATGTCGGCGCCGCCGCCCTGTTCCTGCCCGTGGTATCACGAATTTCGGCACGATCAGGCCTGCCGATGTCACGCCTGCTGATGCCGATGGGCTTTACAGCGATCCTGGGCGGCACCATGACCATGGTTGGATCCAGTCCGCTGATTCTGCTCAACGACCTGATCCTGACATCCAACAAGGCGCTACCGCCCGAACAGCACATGGATACCTGGGGGCTGTTCTCGGTGACGCCCGTCGGGGTAGCCCTGGTCACTGCCGGTATCCTGTATTTCGTTATCGCCGGCCGTTTTGTGTTGCCCAGGACAACGAGCGAAAGCAGCACAACAGGCACATCGACGATGCAATATTTCCGTTACGTCTACGGCCTCAGCTACAATGTCGCCGAGGTCGTGGCGCTGGAGGGCAGCAAGCTGATAGGACAGAAGCTGGACGACATCGAAACACGGGAACGAATTCGAATTATTGCCGCCAAGCTGCCCGGCGATTCAAACCGCATCGGCCCCGGCGCACTGGCCCGAGACGCCAGCATTCAGCCCAACATGGTGCTCGGCGTCGTCGCAGATCCACGTGACATTGACGCCTTCACAGAGAAGTTCGGCCTGAAAAAACGCCGTCGTCTGCGCAGCTTTGCCGATGACCTGTCGTCGATCAAAGCCGGCATAGCTGAAGTCGTGATACCTCCGGGCTCCGACCTGATCGGCAAAAGCGCCCGCGAGATCTGGATGCGCAAGACCTATGGCCTGGCATTGATCGGGCTTCATCGCAACGGCGAGACCCTGCGTGAGGGCGATGATATCCGTAACATGCCGTTCCAGGCCGGCGACACACTGGTCGTCCATACGCCCTGGAACGTACTGGCCAGAATAGAAAAAGACCGAAATTTCATCGTCATCACCACGGAGTACCCGCGCGAAGAACTGCGCCCACACAAGGTGGGATGGGCTGCCGCATTTTTCACCGTTGCCCTGGTCATGGTACTGTTTACCGACATCCGCCTTTCGGTCGCGCTGTTGACGGGCGCCCTCGGCATGGTGCTTTCCGGGGTTCTCGATATCGACGAGGCCTACAGCTCCGTCAGCTGGAAGACGGTTTTCCTGCTGGCCTCGCTGATACCGCTGGGGCTTGCCGTAGAAACATCCGGCACCGCGCGCTGGATAGCCGAGCAGGTACTGCTGATTGTCGGCGACATGCCGATCTGGGTGATCCAGCTTGCCATCGCCGTACTGGCGACATTCTTTACACTGGTGATGTCAAATGTCGGTGCAACCGTGCTACTGGTACCGCTCGCGGTCAACATCGCCATCGGTGTGGACGCCAATCCGGCCGTATTCGCGCTGACGGTGGCCATCGCAACCTCTAACTCGTTCCTTATTCCGACCCACCAGGTCAACGCACTGATCATGGGCCCCGGAGGATACCGCGTTCCTGATTTCATGAAAGCCGGCGGCATCATGACCGTACTCTTCCTGGCAGTGACGATCCTTGTGTTGAATCTGGTGTATTGATGAATCGGCGCAAATGAATAGCGCATTGTCGGTGACGAGTTTCCTGGTAACAGCAATGGTCCTGCCGGATCTGGCCTTCGCAACTACACCGACTGGCGAGCAACTTGATCTAACCGGGCACTGGGCAGGCGTGCTTGCAGTCATCTTCTTTGTCGCCGCTTATGTGCTGGTCATGACCGAGGAGTTCACCCACCTGCGCAAGTCCAAGCCTTCATCATTGCCGCGGGCCTGATCTGGGGACGATCGCCGCGGTATATGCCGGCAATGGACTCAACCAGGCCGTGGAAGCGGCAGTACGCCATAGCCTGCTTGAATACACGGAGCTCATGCTGTTTTTACTGGTGGCGATGACTTACATCAATGCTATGAGCGAACGGCAGGTCTTCGCTGCGCTGCGTTCTTCGCTTATACGCAGGGGATTAAGTTACACCAGCTGTTCTGGCTCACGGGACTGCTGGCTTTTTTCATTTCACCGGTCGCAGACAATCTGACAACCGCCTTGTTAATGTGCGCGGTTGTGCTCGCGGTTGGCGGCGACAACGACCGGTTCGTCAGCCTGGCATGCGTCAATATCGTGATCGGGGCTAACGCCGGCGGTGCGTTCAGCCCGTTCGGTGACATTACCACCTTGATGGTGTGGCAAAAGGATATGGTCGATTTCTGGACCTTCTTTGTACTTTTCATCCCTTCCGCGGTAAATTTCCTCGTACCGGCCGCCATCATGCAATTCGCCGTGCCGAATGAAAATCCCGCCCCCAACGCAGCGACGGCAACCATGCGGCGTGGCGCGAGGCGAGTCATTGCATTGTTCCTGCTGACTGTTACCACCGCCGTCTGCTTCCATAATTTCCTGCATTTACCCCCGGTGATTGGCATGCTGACGGGGCTTGGATACCTCCAGTTTTTCGGTTACTACCTGAGAAAGACACATATAAACAAAGCAGACCTGCCATCGCATCACAGAAGTCCTGATGACCAGATCATGGGCGAAGTGGTTCCATTCGATGTATTCAACAAAATCGCGCGTGCCGAATGGGATACGTTGCTTTTTTTCTACGGCGTGGTTCTTTGTGTCGGTGGGCTCGGCTTCATCGGTTACCTCGGCCTAATTTCCGAACTCATGTACAGCCAATGGGGCGCGACCACGGCCAATGTTAGCGTGGGTTTGTTTTCATCGATCGTTGACAACATACCCGTAATGTTCGCTGTGCTGACGATGAATCCAGACATGTCTACAGGTCAGTGGCTGCTCGTCACTCTGACCGCCGGGGTTGGCGGCAGTCTGCTGTCGATAGGCTCCGCAGCCGGTGTCGCGTTGATGGGTCAGGCGCGGGGCAAGTACACGTTCTTCAGTCACCTCAAGTGGACGCCAGTGATTGCTCTCGGTTATGTCGCCAGCATCTACACCCACCTGTGGATCAACAACGCTTCCTTCAATTAGCTCGAGATAAGGCCATAAAACTCACGACTAGCCCGCATACAACAGGTGACAGCACCAGCATGACACAATGGTCAACCCTCCTTGCCGGGGCTACCGGCTTCATCGGAACCTGGATCCGGAGTTTTATCGGTTGTTCCCTCTGGCTGCAAAGCGCGGCCATAAATGGCCCGTTCAAGGGCGACAGTGCGTTTGTCAGTCATGTTCTCCCGCGGTATGAGTGCTAGCAGGCCGAGTTTTTCGAAACGTTCGCGCGGTTGCCCCTCGGCGCCGACCAGGTAGACTCGCCGGCCGGCACGAATCATGTCGAGCATGGTTTCCTCGAGTGCGAGCGCCGCTGAAACACCCAGGTGTACGACATCCTTGAGATCGATCACGAGCGCCTCGCGCCCCTCGACCATCGAATTCTTGCGGCTGATCGCGCGCGAAACGCCGAACAGCATGTTGCCGCGAAGGTGCAGCAGCAATACCCTGCCGTCCGCGGTTTCCAGCAGATCGTGCTCGTAGGGCGTCAGCGGAAGGTCTGTCTCATCCGGGTCTGTCACGGCCTTGACATCGTCGGCCTGCAGTTCGGAGAGGCGCGTGATCGTCATCACGTTGGCCACGAACAGTCCGATCCCTACGGCTGCGATCAGGTCGACAAACACCGTCAGCGCGATAACGCCGTAGGTCACCAGCGCACCCTTGCCGGAAAGACGGTGGGCGCGCCTGAGGAAACGCCAGTCAATGATATCGATACCAACCTTGAGCGCGATACCCGCCAGCACCGCCAGCGGAATCGTGGCAGTCAGGTCGGCTGCCCAGAGTACAACGACCACGAGTATCGCGACCCGCACCAGGCCGGACAGCGCGGTGCGGGCGCCGGACTGGATACTGACCACGGTTCCCATGGTGGCCCCGGCGCCCGGCAGCCCGCCGAATAGCCCGGACATGACGTTGCCGATGCCCTGGCCGATCAATTCCTTGTCGGAATTATGCTGCTTGCGGGTGAGACTGTCGGCAATCACCGAGGTCAGCAGTGCATCGATGCAACCGAGCATGCCGAGCACGAGGGCATCGAGAACCATGATGAGTGCCTGTTCAGTGCTGAATACCGGCAGCTGGAATTCGGGCAGACCCGTCGGTATCTCGCCGATGCGACGAATATCCACTGAACTCAGTACGATAATCGAAACCAGCGTACCGACGACCAGGGCAACCAGCTGCGGCGGCACATAACGCTTGAACCGGACCGGCATCAGGAACAGGATCGCGACGGTAATGAACGCGAGGCTGGTCTCTTCGGGCCGCATACCCGCAACGAGTACGGGCACCTTTTCAAGGATAGGCAACACGCCACCTGTCGGCGACGGCTGCCCCAGCAGCGGGCCGATCTGCAGGATGATCAGAATGATGCCTATCCCCGACATGAAACCCGAAACCACCCCGTAGGGCATTAGGGTGACGTACTTGCCGAGGCGCAGCGCACCGAACAGGATCTGGAACATTCCCGCCATGACCACGACCGAGAATGCCATCGCCATGCCGTTTTGAGGATCTGACGCGACGAGCTTGACAATGACGGCAGTAAATACCACCGTCATGGGCCCGGTCGGTTCGGAAATCAGCGTCGGCGAACCGCCGAATATTGAGGCGAATAGCCCAACCAGGATCGCGCCGTAGAGTCCGGCTTCGGCGCCAGCGCCGGAGGCCACACCGAAGGCCAGCGCCATAGGCAGTGCAATGACCGCGGCCGTGACACCCCCGAAGACATCACCACGAACATTATGCAAGCCAATTTCATTAAAAACACGCACAGTAAACGGAGCTCCCGATGCCGGCCGTCAAATTGAATCGATCTTGTTAGCGGATCCGGGTTAATGAACCATGACGAGTTATATTACGCATTGATTCATGCAATGTCAGTCATAGCCGCCGCTGAACAGACCGCGAAAACCGACTGTTACTTTTTCGCAGCGACTTTCTTCTTGCGTGCGCGTCCCGCCTTGCCATCGTTCAACAGGTTTTTCAAAGCAGGCCACATTTCCTGCACTCGCTTGCGTATATTCGGTTCATTGCCGATAGCGAATTCCAGGAAGGTGCGCGCGACCAGTGACAGCTCCTTGCCTTTCGGGTAGACGATGTACCAGTGACGCAAAATCGGAAAACCTTCCACGTCCAAAACGGCCACCGGTCCCTCCGCACCCTCCAGCGTCAGGCTATGCAATGACAGGACCGAGAGACCAAGGCCGGCAGCAATGGCATGTTTGATGGCTTCATTACTTCCCAGCTCCATGCGCACTTTGGGGCGCAGGCCCTTGGCCTCAAAGGTACGGATAGTGACATCGCGTATACCGGAACCGGGCTCGCGAATGATGAACGGCTCCTTGGCAATCTCTGCCAGCGTGATTTTCTTTTTGGCGACCAGCGGATGACTTCGCGATGCCATGATCACCAGCGGATTCGGTGCAAACACATGGGACTCGACTTCGAACTCGCCTTCAGGCGCCTGGCCCATGATATAGAGGTCATCCTCGTTGGTATGCATGCGATCGATAATGCTTTCCCGGTTCGTGACCTTGAGCGCCAGATCGACGCCAGGGTAGAGCTGGCTGAATTCCCCCAGTATGTCCGGTGCCAGGTATTTTGCGTTGGTGACAACCCCCATGCGCAGACGCCCGCGCCTCAATCCCTTGAGATCGGACACTTTCATTTCCAGATTGGCCAGCGATTCGAACATCGATCGGCAGGCGTCATACAGTTCCCGCCCGGCCTCGGTGGGCTCGACATTACGGCCTACGTGCTCGAACAAAGGCAAGCCGATGGAGTCGCTCAGTTTTTTGATCTGCATGGAAACCGTGGGCTGGGTGAGAAACAGTTCTTCGGCTGCACGCGTGAAACTACCTAACCTGACGATGGCTTCGAACACCTGTAACTGTCGCAGGGTCGCGTGTCGTATCAGGTAATCCGGCATCGCCGCCGGTGGCGTATAGCTGCTGTCAAAGGATACGCGCTTGCGTTTCAAGGTGTGTGCCCTTTTCGTTGTAGTCAAACCGTCAGCCTCTGTTCCTGCGCGCCTGAGTACCGGAACTCACTGCGTTTACGATTCCGCCAGCGACTGTTCAGATTTCTCGGACCCCAACACTGCAACGTCGGAGACAAATACGGTCAGGTGTTCGCCCTCGTTGATCAATGTTTCGAGATCATCCAGCATCGCGGACATGCGTCCCTGGGGTACAAACACGTGAAATTTGATGCTGGTGTCGACATCCAGCTCGCCGGAAACCTCGCCGCTCGAGCCGGCGCCGTGCGCCTTCACAATCGTGTAGCCGCTCGCACCGCGGTTGCGCCCGATATCCACCAGTCGCGATTCCAGAGCGTCAGTGGTAATAACCGTCAGCATTTTCTGCGGAAACAACCTGTGCATAGCCCTTATCCCCTCTTGTCTATTGGTGGCCTTCGCAAACTCACCGTCGTCTCGTAGACAACATCTTGAGCCGCTGCGGTACCTGTGTCGATCCTAGCCACAACCATGAGGGCTGTATTCTGCATCGCTACAATCGGTGGTCTTACTGTTACTATCATCTCGTTACCGCATTGACTTGATCAGCGCCGGCATAGATTGGATATCGTATTTATAATCGTAAATTATTTTCAATTAATTTATCTTAATTTATCTATATGTCAACCGATTTAGTCCGGCCAGACCAGGCGCCTGCCCTGATACGGATCGGCGACGAACTGGCGGCGACCCTGGAACCGATCGTCAGTGCCCCGGCGGGGACCCTGGAACGAGTCGACGGCGCGCCCGCGAGATTTAGTGGCTGCCGGCAGCGATTTCGCCGGGGCACTGACTTTAGTCGGTGCAGCCGGCACAGCGCGGGCAGTCGGGCTGCTCTTTTTCTGTACCTTCTTACTGGCCGGTGCAGCCTTTGGATTGCTTTTCTTGGGCGCTGGACTTATTGCGGTCGTATCCTTGCTGATTCGCATGCTATCGATAAGTTGGCTCTTGGTCTTGTCTGAGCTTGCCATTGTTATATTACCTCTCTAATAAGTGAATCTAGTTCTGCTGCCGCCTCGGCACCACGTTTGCCGAAATTGAACACGCATTTGCCCTCCAGCGCACTGTTGCGGTAGACAGCACGACGGCGAATCGCGGTATCAGCAACGGGAAGTGCAATCTCGCTGAGCACTTCGCGCACCAGCTTGGACAGGGTGGTACGGGCTTCGAGCTGATTGATGACCAGCAATGCCTTCAGTGCAGGATTGACCTCGCGTGCCTCGTTGATCGCTTTTTCAATATGCACCGTTGCCCACAGGTCGATCGGTGACGGTTGTACCGGGATCAGGGCAAGATCCGCAAATTCCAGTACCGCCAGGGTTTGCGATGCGTGTACCGATGGGGGGCAGTCTATCAGCACATAATCACTGGTAGCTGCGTAGTTCTTCGCCTGTTCCCGCAGTGAGAAAGTCGGTGCGTAGACAGGGAAATTTACATTGCTGCCAGCGATGGCACGCCATTGCAGCGCAGATCCCTGTGGATCGGCATCAATCATGGCAATACTGGACTGTTTCGAGAGTCCTGCGGCAATATTGACACTGAGCGTAGTCTTGCCTGTACCACCCTTGTTGCCGACGACGGCAATGATAGCCATCAGCACCCTCAGTGGGTAGTTTGATCAGCCAGAATATCCAGCTGCTCGGCGAAGCTGCGATGCTGTTCACCCAGCTCTTCCTGGCCTTCATCGATGTGTATGGTGATATTCACATAGTCACGACCAAATCCCATGTCAGGGTACAGGTCTTCCTTCTCGGAAAGCTCGGCAGCCCTGTCCAGGAAATCACGCAGCGTGCTGTAATTTTCGAATTCATAGCGCCGTTCGAGGCGTACAGGCCGCGCGCGTTCTTGCCACTGTTGACTCATTGAAGATCTCCATTGTCAGTAAGGTTGCCGTTCAAGTCGCTGGTGCCTATTGTTGCAATTTTTCCATCCATTGCAACAATTCTTTCGCATGCACCTGCTCTTCACCCAGTAATCCCTCAAAAAACAGGCGGCTATCCTGATCACCTGATCTCGAACAATAACTGACAGCATCCCCGTAAAGCCCGACGAGTTCTTTCTCGAATGCATGGTCGTGCTGCAGCAACTCCATCAAAGTTTGCCCCAGGCGCACCGGACGCAATTGCGATGCGTTCGGTGCCACGCCAAGGGCCAGCATGCGGCTGATGATCCGTTCAGCGTGCCCCATCTCCTCCACCGATTCGGCGCGAAATTTCTCTGCTACATCGGCCAGTCCCCAGGATGCGGTGAGCATTGCCTGGGTACTGTACAGCTGTACCGCAGAGAGCTCAAGGCTCAGGGCGCGGCCGAGGTATCCGAGTACACGCTGATCTGCGTTGGCCGGGTACACGATGACGGATCTTCAGTCGCTCAGCAACCAGTCATTCAACTGCGCAGCGGACGATTGTCGCTCGAATTTTGAAGTACGGGTTCGACTTCGCTATGCGGGCGAGCAATGATGTGCGCTGCTACCAGACCGTCACCAACGCGTTCACAGGCATCTGCTCCCGCGCGAACGGCGGCATTCACCGCACCGGTTTCACCACGTACGAGGACGGTGACATAACCGCCGCCGACGAACTCACGCCCGATAAGGCTTACTTCAGCAGCTTTAGTCATGGCGTCAGCCGCCTCGATGGCGGGTACCAGTCCGCGAGTTTCAATCATGCCCAGAGCTATGCCCGTTTTATCATTGGCCATGGTCTGTTTCTCCTATAAATCAGTTAGTAAGATGATTACCTTAAGCCGCTTCGCCAGCAGGCAAAACAGGCTCTACTTCTTTGTGTGGACGTGCGATGATGTGCGCAGCTACCAGACCGTCACCAACGCGTTCACAAGCGTCAGCGCCAGCACGAACAGCAGCGTTTACAGCACCGGTTTCGCCACGAACCAGAACGGTTACGTAACCACCGCCGACGAATTCACGACCGATCAGGCGTACTTCTGCTGCCTTGGTCATAGCATCAGCTGCTTCGATTGCAGGTACCAGACCGCGAGTTTCGATCATTCCGAGTGCAATGCCGTAGTTGTCATTAGCCATCTTTAGATTCTCCTAAGTTTAAGTTGTAGACTTGGTTTACTGTTAAAAAAACATCAGTTACCAGGCTTCGCCTGTGTAGCTGCATTCTCGGGTTGCTGAGCTGTATCAGCATCCCAGAAATCTATAATTCCGGCGATGGTCAGATCCGTCAGGATCCTGAAATCGCCTGCCGCATAACGTGCGGCCGATCCGCTCGAGGTAAACACCCAGTTACCCTTACGGGCACCCACCGGGTCGACTGCCACCATCGGTTTGCCTGCCTTGTCCCTGAGGACGCGCAGGCTGATATCTCTCAGTCCGGCAACGCGGCGCGTGCAAACCAGCGGTTCTTCGACCTGCATGATTTCCATTTCGCCCTACTCCGCGGCCTCTTCTTCCCAGTGATCGATGATGCCGACAATAGTCAGATCACTCGGGTATTCCTTGCTTCCGGCCGCCTCGCGTGCCGCCGAGCTGCCGACACAGATTACCCAGTCGCCCGGGATACAACCGACCACGTCGACTGCAACTGCCTGCGAACTACCATCCTGTACAACCTGCAGGTGCTTGTGTTCCATGCCGGCGATACGGTTGGTTGCGACCAGCGGTTTGATAACCTTGCATATCTTCATCAGTGCGCTCCCGAGGCTGCCGTGGTTTTGACGGAACAGTCCAGTATCTCGATGTGACCCGCCGCGTTAATATCACGCACCACCTGCAGGGTGTGCAACAGACCGCGACCACTAAGTTCGCTGTAACGGCTGTGAAACGCATTCGCCACGCGGTGGCAGTGCTCCTCGGCACGTTCACGCGCTCCGGGCACATTGCCGTGGTAGTCAAAGCGCACTACGATCGGAACCGGCAAACCCTTCGATACATTGAGGCCGGTAAAAATACTCACGCCCACGTCCAGGTCACCGGCGGCTTCCTCAACCGTGTTGAGGTAAGAGAAGAATGTCAGATTGCGCAACTGAACTTCCTCGAAACCGATACCGGCGCCTATGAATCTTTCGTTGTGGCCAATATCGCTGTAATGGCCACCGTAATAACTGCGCACGTACTCGACCTGTGACAGGTTATTGGTCAGCAGTTGCACCATAAAACTTGCCATGCCATCGGCCACACCATTACCCCCCTTCTGCAGGATGAGGTCGACGATCCACTGCTCTGCCTGGCTGGCACTCATGTGCGCCGTGGCATCATAGACTTCCAGGCTGTCGATGTAATTGTCCAGGTCGATATCGCCATTGGCAGTCGGCATGTGAATGCGAATGCCATCGGTATCGGTATCCATGCCTATCAGCAGGCAATCGATCGATGCGCCACAACAATAGGTGTTCTGCACCGCCTGCTGGAAACCCTCAAGACGATCGAGGCCGCCCTGCGCCGCTTTCTGCGTATCGGAGCCGTGCGCGGCACAACCCTGGTGTTCCGGGTCCACCGAGCTATGGTGATACACCACAGCCTTCAGATAACGCGTCGGCGCATCAGACGTGTTAGGCACACCTTCACGGAAACGCATCAGCTCGGTGCGTGTCCATTTGTTCATGCTGTCATCGATGTCGAACATGGCGCCCGCATATGAACGACGACGTACAGCCTTGTACGGTAAACGCAGCACATAGCGAATCACGTGCGCCAGGCGACCGTCGGCACAGGGCGACACATCCAGCGTGTGGAAGCCGCACTCCTGCAACAGCGCCTGGAACGCCTCGTCGTTGTTGTTACCCAGCGGGTCGCGCGAGAACACGTCATCGCAGAAACGGTGATAGGTCTCGAACACGCACCACGCAAACAGGCTGCGCATATCGAGCTGGTCCACCCAGGCGTTTTCCAGCAATACCGCAGGCAGTGAAAAACCCAGCTGTGATTCGGCAATACGCTGTGCCTTGCTGACAAAATCTGACTCATGTTGCAGCGCGGAAATCTTTTTCAGCGCAGGTACGATGCCGTCAAATGCTTCCTTCACACTACGTTCGTAGTCATAGAGATGTGCATTCTCCGAACCATTACATAACGGGTGTGACGTCGTAGTCGTACGTACGCTCGCAGTCCGCCCGATTGACGGGCTTGCAGCACGCGCGCCGGGACGGCCCAGCGGGGCCGATGCCTTGCGCAGCGATGTGCGGTTCTGCTTGTAACGTGCTTTCAACATATCGGTATCGTTACTTTCGTTTCGTTAAGCCTGTGCGATTTAACCGCGGGCGCCGCCGGAATAGGTAATCAGTGAACCTTTCTCGGTGTTTCCGCTACCGCCGGTCACCTTGCTGTTAGGTACAGGCAGCTCTTCGTTGCGCTTCTGTTCGACCGCCATGGCGTTGGCCGCAGGGCCGGAACGCATGGTGGGATTGCGCTTGATCGCTGTGAGACCTTCGGTTCCGGTCACATTATTGCCACGGTCCCAGTCATCGCCGGTGATCCTGAGGCCGGCATCCTGGCCTTCGCCGGTAATGCGGGACTTGATACGACCTTCCAGGTCCTCGGCTACGACCGGGCGCATCTCAGCTGCCTGTACCGGGCCGTTTCCGAAACGCGCTTCTTCGGTACCGGTGACCTTGCCGGTTGCCATACCGAACGGACCGGTGATCTGGCCCTGCTCGTACTGGTTGCCGGTGACACCGGTGGAACCCGCGACACCTGCAGCGCCACCCGAAGGCATTGTCACGCTGAACTGCTGCCACGGCGCCTGGCCGCTAACCGGTTGCGGAAAATCCGCGCTGGCAGTGTCGGCCGGCGTGGCCGGGCAGGCATCGGCGAACTGGTCAGCGCCGACGTACGGCGTACCACTGACGGGATCGCAGGCGCCCTTGTCAGCGCCGGTCATGACACCGCCGATACCGGGCTGCTGACCGGTCATCGACATGCCGGGTGTGCTGCGGGACTGTTTGGTGCGCATAGTCGCCATCGCTGCGTCTTCAGCCTGGCAAAAATTTGCGGCTTGCTCCGCTCCGGCATACGGTGTTCCAGTCACAGCCTTGCAACTGCCGGGTTCGTTGCCGGTGACCTTGCTGGCACGATCTGTCAGAGTGCCGGTCACGCCCATACCTTTATTGGTCGCCGAAACACCGACCTTGCGGTCCTGCGGTTTCGGTGTAGCATCGCAAAATCCGCTGTACTGTTCCTGGCCGACATAGTCGTCACCGGTAATATTGCGGCAGCTGCCGGGCTCGTCGCCAGTCATGTTTTCACGGCGACCGACGGTGGTTCCGGTGACACTGCCGCCACGCAGCGTGGTGCTGACACCAACCTTGGCCGGGGCGTTGCCGATATCCGAGGGCTTGGTATACTGGGTACCGGTCAGCGCTCGGCTCATGCCGGGTTCGTCACCGGTGACGTTAGCAGAACGACCGACGTTGCTGCCGCTGACGGCCTTGCCTTTCATGGTTTCCACCATCGACACCTTGCGCGCAGACTTGCTGGCGAATTCGCCGCAGTAACCCTGCTGCTGCTCGGCACTGATGTACTCGTTGCCTGTCACGTTCTTGCAGGTACCGTGTTCGTTACCGGTAACCGTTTCACCTCGACCGATGCGGTTGCCGCTGACGGCGTTACCGTGCGAAGTCGTAGTCACAACAACCTTTTTCGCAGTCGAAGCCACCGGGTCGGTCTGGCAGAAATCACGGAAGATATCTGCACCGAGGTATTCGGTGCCGGTGATAGCACGACAGGTGCTCGGCTCATCGCCGGTCACGCTGGTGCTGCGCCCGACCATGGTGCCGGTTACGGTCTGGCCCTCTACGGTTTCGCTGGCGCCGACTTTCCAGGGTGCGTCCTGGGCAGCGCCGGAATCAGCGCTCGCATTCGGGCGACGTCGACCGCTGGGACGTGACTTTTTCTGGCCGGCAGCGCCGTTCTTGCTGCGCTGTTCACGCAACGCCTTGGACAGATCACGACTGTTCAGGTTCGGGTTGCCGGCGCGTGCTGTCTGCGCGGCGCTGACGCCATTCATGCCCACGCCCGATTTGCCGCGCGTCGAGGTGGCTTCACGGCGAGCCAGTGAAGCAGCGCGCCCAAGCGAGCGATTGATTGCCTGCTTCGCTTTCTGAATCGCAGCCGTACCATTGGCAGTAGCCAGAGTTGTTGTGGTTGCTGCTGTTGAACTCATGCGCGTCTTGCATTCCGCGCGGGTGCCGTCACAACCACAGCCGCAACCTTTCTTTTCTTC
>CALLCZ010000167.1 GCA_937998645.1 uncultured Gammaproteobacteria bacterium | reverse complement strand
AACGATCGGACAGTTTTCCTTGCCGATAACGCGGTGATACCACATCCATGCTTCCGGGTTGATGGGCTCACCCACGGTGCCCAGCAGGCGGATCGATGACAGGTCATACTTGTTGGGGAATTCGTCACCGAATTTCATCAGCGCGCGTATTGCAGTCGGTGCGGTATAAAACACCGTGACCTTGTGATCTTCACAGATTTTCCAGAAACGGCCGGCATCCGGAATCACCGGTGCGCCTTCGTAAATAACCGTGGTTGAACCGACAGCCAGCGGGCCGTAGGCAACGTAGGTGTGGCCGGTAATCCAGCCGACATCCGCCGTGCACCAGAAAACATCGTTGTCCTTCAGATCGAATACCCACAGGTTGGTCTGTATAGAGTTGAGCAGGTAACCTGCTGATGAGTGCTGTATACCCTTGGGCTTGCCGGTTGAGCCGGAGGTGTAGAGCAGGAATAATGGGTGTTCGGCTTCAACCCATTCCGGCTCGCATTCGCTGGCCTGGCCTTCGCTAACATCATGCCACCAGTGGTCGCGCCCATCCTGCATGTTGATGTCATGGCCGGAGCGCTTCAGTACAACAACGTTTTTGATGCTGTCACAATTACTTTCGAGTGCCTTGTCTGCCGCGGATTTCAGTTCAACCACCTTGCCTCCGCGATGACCGCCATCGGCTGTAATCAACGCGGTGGCAGCAGCATCTTCAATACGGTCACGCAAACTTTCTGCTGAAAAGCCGCCGAACACAACTGAATGAATTGCGCCAATACGGGCGCAGGCCTGCATCGCGATGACGGCATGTGCTGTCATCGGCATATAAATAATGACACGGTCACCTTTGCTGATGCCCAGGCTCTTGAGTCCGTTGGCTAAACGGCATACATCATCATGCAATTGCTGGTAACTGATATGAGTGACGTCGCCCTGCTCACCTTCAAAGATGATGGCCGTTTTATCGGCTTTGTCTGCCAGATGACGGTCGATGCAGTTATAGGAGACATTGAGTACGCCATCATCAAACCATTTGTAATGCGGCGCATTGCTTTCATCCAGGACCTTGCTGAATGGTTTGTGCCAGTCAATATACTGCCTGGCCTGATCTGCCCAGAAACCTTCGTAGTCCTGTTCTGCCTGTTTATTGAGTGCTTCAAGGTCAGCAGCTTTAATGCGCGCCTTGTTAACGAATTCTGATGGCGGATCGAAGCGACGGTTTTCGATCAGGACGGAATTAATATCGTTACTGGACACTGTGTTTTCCCCTTGCTGTTGGCAGACTGCTAGAGCATACACAGCACAGCAGTTGTGTTGCAAGTGACAGGAAATATTTTATGAAGTTTTCATGACCTTATCCGGAGTCGGAATTTTACTGATGCTCCAGTTTTCCATTGCCCATTGCCAGACATCGACAGTACCCGCCTTGACAAGATCTGCGGGTGGTTGCTGACCCAGGTGGCGAAGTGCAGCTTGGATGCTTTTTACCGGCCTGTCCGGATTCAGCTCGGCTGCGCCATCAGACTTGCTGAGTTTACGTCCCTCGTGGTCCAGTATCAGGGGCAGGTGCAGATAGCCGGGCCGGGTGTAATCCAGACACTGCTGCAGGAAAATCTGTCGGGGAGTTGAATCCAGAAGATCTGCTCCACGCACAATTTCTGTGACACCCTGCAGGGCATCGTCGACCACCACGGCGAGCTGGTAGGCGAACAGGCCATCGCGGCGCTTGATGACGAAATCACCGCATTCAGTCGCCAGGGACTGCTGGTATTCACCAATGATGGCGTCATCGAAGCTGATAGTGTTATCGGGGACGCGCATTCGAACCGCGTGTTCATGAGGAAACGGGAGTTTTTGCGAGCGGCAGGTGCCCGGGTAGATGCCGGATTGTTCGACCGCGGTCTGTGCCAGCAACTTGCGTGAACAGGTACAGGGGAAAACCAGGCCATCAGCATCCAGCTGTTCCAGTGCCTGTGCATAAGACGCGCTGCGCTTCGATTGCCAGATGACCTCGCCATCCCACTCGAAGCCGAATTTATCGAGTGTCCTCAGCATGGCGTCATCAGCTCCGGGTACACGGCGAGTGGTGTCCACATCTTCGATTCGCAACAGCCATTCACCTTTGTTGGTGCGTGCCTGCAGATAACTGGCAACAGCGGCGACCAGGGTGCCCAGGTGCGGCATGCCCGTCGGCGATGGCGCAAAACGACCTCTGTAGGGTGTCTTTGTCACTGTTGGTTTATGCGGTGGCTTAAATTAAAGGCTCACTGATACGTTGAAAATCTTTGCCTCTGTGGCAAGCATTTGACTATTTACCCGCTCGATTCAGGCAAAGCCAAATAAAAAGCCGAAGCGGGGCTTCGGCTTAAGTAAAACGAATTCCAGGACGGCTTACTTGCCCCGTGTCTGCTTTTCCTTGATTTCGTCAAGACTCTTGCAGTCGATGCATTGGGTGGCCGTAGGGCGCGCTTCAAGGCGTTTCAGGCCGATTTCAACACCGCAGGTTTCGCAGTAGCCGTATTCGCCATTGCTGATCATTTCGAGCGATTCATCGATTTTCTTGATCAGCTTGCGCTCGCGGTCGCGGGTGCGCAGTTCGAGGCTGAATTCCTCTTCCTGGGTGGCGCGATCAGCCGGATCCGGGAAATTGGCTGCTTCGTCCTTCATGTGGCCAACGGTGCGATCGACTTCGTCCATCAGCTCCTGTTTCCACGCATTCAGTATTTCTGAGAAGTGGGCCAGTTGGCCATCACTCATGTATTCTTCCCCTTTTTTGACCTTGTATGGCTTGAACTCGTG
>CALLCZ010000166.1 GCA_937998645.1 uncultured Gammaproteobacteria bacterium | reverse complement strand
TGGAGCCTTTGGTCTTTGCCTCGGCTATGGCTGATATCAGCAAGTGCTGGCCCTTGCTTTCTTCCAGTCTGCCTAATAGTCCTACGACAAAATCATTAGCCTCGAATCCTGTGTGCTTACGTTGTTGCTTGCGCTCATCTTCATTCAGGAAATATTCGGGTGCATTGACTCCATAGTAAAGCGTTTTGATTTTTTCGGGATAGCGGCAGATAAACTTTTTCGCATCTGATTCCAGGCGTTTTGTTATCGTCAGCATCAGATCCATCTGTTTGTACAGAAAGTTGTGGTAAAAGTCGTCCTTGCTCCGGGTTATTTGCATCTGCCTCGTGTATACGATTGATGGTTTTGACCTGGAAAAATATTTTGCACAAGCAGCAAGAGCAAGGTCTTTGCCATGATGCATATGTATCACATCAATTTTGTTGTCGTCGACCAGTCTGGCCAGCCTGCGCGCGTTTAATAAAGGCAGGAAACCGCGCGAACGCTTGAAAAATACAGTTTTGATATTGGAGTTGTTGCCGAAGTGGTCAGCCAGTTTGCTGTTATTATTCAACACGGCAATAATATCGTGGTTTTTATCAAGGGCCTGTGCAGCCCTGAATGCATACAGTTCAAGTCCGCCATAGCCGGTAGAAAGGCATAGCTCAAGAATTTTCATTTTTGCCTTGTCCGGGGTAACCGTGCTTTTGCCAGATATAAGCCTTGCTGTATTTAATGAAAGCATGCATATACGAAAGCACGGCAACTGCAAATCCTGCGAAGCCATCCAGGAAGCCGCGTTTTAAAAAGTACAGCCTGAAAAAAGTCCAGCTGGCGTGCGTAACCGGGCTGAAAATATTTACCTTTCTGTTTTTTCTCATCAGCTCATGTGCGCTGATTTCGGTAAATTTATCGATGGTTCTCAGGTGGTCGGAAAAGCTGTCAAATGAGTAGTGCAGTATGTCGCCTTCAAGCTTTGCCACTTTAACACCAGTTGAAGTGACGCTTTCGTGTATATCGCTGTCTGCCCATTGTGCTGTTGTTTTGTTAAACAATCGTGTTTTCGTGTCCGGATACCAGCAATGGTTTAGCCACCTGTAAATATAAAAGGTTCTCCTGGCCATGCTGTACGCGTTATTGCTGTTGAGCCTGTCCTTGATTGCCAGTATGGATTGCTGGAGTTCGGGAGACAGCCTTTCGTCACAGTCCAGGCTCAGTATCCAGTCATGTGATGCCATGCTGGTCGCGAAATTTTTCTGTTTGCCATAACCCTCGAAAAAGTGCGGCGCAATCTTGTCAGTATACTTACCGGCAATTTCGATTGTTCTGTCAGTACTTCCAGAATCAACCAGGATGATTTCGTCAGCAACCGGCAGCAGACTTTTAAGGCAGTCCTCAATTTTACTTTCTTCGTTGAAAGATATTATGCAGGCACTGATCTCGGGCATTGTTTTTACTTCGGCTTCTAATTGTTAATGATTGATTTGAAGTAATCAATGGTCCTGCCCAGGCCTTCCTCAAGCTTGATGACGGGTTCCCAGCCCAGCTTTTCCTTTGCCAGCGAAATGTTGGGCTGGCGTTGTGTCGGGTCATCCTGTGGCAGCGGCATATTAATCAGTTCAGAACTCGAGTTGGTCATGGCCAGGGTCTTTTCAGCAAGCTCGCGGATAGTGAATTCACCCGGGTTGCCCAGGTTGACCGGGCCGATGAATTCATCATCCGAGTTCATCAGACGAACAAAAGCATCAACCATTTCATCGACATAACAGAATGAACGCGTCTGCTGGCCGTCACCATAGATGGTGATTGGCTCGCCTTTCAATGCCTGCACGACAAAGTTGGATACCACGCGTCCGTCATTGGAATGCATTCTTGGGCCATAGGTGTTGAAAATGCGCGCGATCTTGATTTGAAGATGATGCTGGCGGTGATAGTCCAAGAACAGGGTTTCTGCACAGCGTTTGCCTTCGTCATAGCAGGAGCGGATGCCAATAGGATTGACGCGGCCCCAGTAATCTTCCGTTTGAGGATGCACCTCCGGGTCGCCGTATACTTCTGATGTCGAGGCCTGCATGATTTTGGCGCCGGTGCGTTTGGCAAGACCAAGCATGTTAATCGCGCCGTGTACGCAGGTTTTGGTCGTCTGCACAGGATCATGCTGGTAATGAATCGGGGAAGCCGGACAGGCGAGGTTGTATATCTCGTCTATTTCTATAAACAACGGTAATGTAACATCATGACGCATCAGCTCGAAGCGCGGATTTGCCATCAGGTGCAGAATGTTCTGCTTGGTTCCGGTAAAGAAATTATCCAGACAGATCACCTCATGTCCTTCACTCAGTAAGCGTTCACACAGGTGCGAGCCCAGAAAGCCACCACCGCCGGTCACCAAAATCTTTTTCTCAATCATATGCCTGTACCTTGTTTATATTTACTGGTTTTGCTGCCGGCCGGTTTTATCTTTGCTGACAATGTCCTCGGGCTTGTTGTTCTCCCTCATATACAGAATCGTGTCTCGCACGGCGGCCGTGTATTCAGCCAGTGTACTGCTGATCCCGGGATGTTGTGCTGACACGTCGTCTCTCGGGGTGTCAGAATCGAGTTCATGAAGTTTTGCATCAGTGCCGTCAAAACGCATCCTGAAATAGAATTTATCGCTCAACAGCCCAATCACGCGACCACCACCGTGCTCTATGGTAAATGCATAGCGATCTTGATCAAAGCGTTTATCCATCAAGTCTCTGCCCATGGTGCTGTTGACGTAGTCGGTTTGTGTGATTGAAGCTATTGTCGGTAATACGTCAACCTGGCTTGCGACCTTGCTGAAAATCTCAGGCTGGTTGATTATACCTTTTCCATACATAACAAGGGGTACTCTCAAGCCCTGTATGGCAAGCTGCTCTTCGGATTTGCGCGTATGTTTTCCAGTACTGGCATGGATGCCATGATCGCCGAAAAACACGAAAAGTGTGTTGTCGAAATAGGGCTCCATGGCGGCTATTTTCATGAAGTGCCCGATGCTGTGGTCCATAAACCGGAATGAATTCAGCTCTTCCAGCGAAGCAAAGCCGTAATCGGTCACTTTGTGCTCCAGATCGTCTTCTGCAAGTATATTGAAGCCTTTATTGTCCTCGGGAATGGTGTAGGGGCGATGGTTACCCGAGGTTTGGATAATGGCAAAGAATGGCTCGTCGGAATTCTTTAGAACATCATTAGCCTCTTCAAACAGGCTCAGGTCCGAGATGCCCCAGACATCAACACGCGGCGATGTGTAGCTGCCCTCTTCATAGATTTCAAGACCGGGAATATTGTTGGACAGCAGGCCCCTGATGTTTGCCCAGCTGGCGCTGCCGCCAAGAAAATAATATTTCCTGTGGTCTTTAAAAGCATTCACAATGGTGTGCTGGTTAACAATGAGCGGATTACGGCTGGACGTTTTATTGAGTTCGATATCAGGTGAGCCGGTAATGAATGTCCATACGGATCGCGCGGTACCCGTCTGGGTAACGAAGAAATTCTTGAAGAAATAACCCTCGCTGGCCACCTTGTCGAGGTTGGGCGTTGGATTCAGCGGGTTGCCGCCAAGGCCTGATTTATACGATGCAAAAGATTCGAGTATCACGACAATGACATTCGGTTCCGCCCGGCCAGGGGCGGTTTCGAAATCGATGCTTCTGATGTAATTCAGCTTGTCC
The DNA here is from genome assembly GCA_937998645.1 of uncultured Gammaproteobacteria bacterium. Taxonomy (GTDB): domain Bacteria; phylum Pseudomonadota; class Gammaproteobacteria; order SZUA-229; family SZUA-229; genus JABDQW01. Next base: position 6,062 of record CALLCZ010000166.1, on the reverse strand, counting down.
GGGTCAGGCTTGTCGACCGCCAGGTAATCGGCCATCAACGGGTAGGAGTCCCTGGCGGCGGGTAAGTCGAAGGTTTCGTCCTTGTTTTTGATCGTATTGAAGAAATACAGAATCGGGTTGGTTGCCAGTTGACCGGTAAAGGCATGCGTGCTGAAAAATGCATCACTCCAGCGCAGCGGATACCAGGAAATTTTGCCGAACAGCCCGGCAAACACGACCAGGAAAGTAATAATGACAATGCTTGTCTTCTGATACCAGCGATTGTACTGGCCCGGTATCGGCTGTATATAGCCGGTGACGAACCTGAACAGGGTCAGGCTGGTATAAACCAGCAAGATCAGCACCAGGCTGCCGGTGATCACCGGGTAGGTTTGCCAGACCATGGTTGCCGAGATCTGCAGGTTTTCCAGGAACCTGAGCGCGGTCGCGTTCAGTCGTTGTTCAAGGTAGGCATAATGGCCCAGGTCAATCGCATAGACGGCGAGCAGGCCGAGCATCACCAGGCCGGTATAGACAAACCAGAGGCGTTTCCCCGTTTCGCTGCAGACCGGGTGAATCGGCCTGATCCAGCCCAGCAGCAATATCGGGATAGCAAGCACCAGTGATACCTGCAAATCGTACTTGAGTCCAAGGTAAAACGCCCGTATCAGATCATTGACGGGCGCCGGGTCCAGTGGACTTTTGAATTTGAGCCAGAAGACAACCCTCAATATCGTCTGTACCAGCAGGAATAACAGCACGGCCTTGATCGTGTAAAGCTGCAGCCGGGGCAGGAATTTTGTCAGTGATTTCATTGAATTGGGTAACCCGGCAAAGCCGGATTTGGCGCGTCCTGTAAGGCTGCGTAGTGTATCATAGTGACCAATATAGCTGCATTATGTGCTACAAATGTATGATGAGATGGATTAAACGGTTACTGAAGTTAATTTTATTTATTGTTGTTGCCTATGCCGCCGGCAGGGTGGGCGTTGTTTTTTTCGGCAGTCAGCTTATCGGAGAGCGCGCGCCTTATCTGCAGATGCTGACCCAGGACAGTGTCACGGTACGCTGGCAGACACGTGAAAACAGGATGGGGGTGCTCAAATACGGCCTTCACCCGGACAATCTTAAATACACCCTGCTTACTGACAGCGTAGGCAAAGTCCACTCGGTAACGGCTAGAGAATTGAAGCCGGATACGCGTTACTACTATTCGACGGGTGATATCAGTGGTTACAAGGACCCCGATCCCGAAACCGACTGGTTCCACACCATGCCGGAAGCTGATTCGGGGAAACCCACGCGAATCTGGGTGATTGGCGATTCCGGCCAGCCTGGAGAGGTCTCGCTCGCTGTGCGTGATGCCATGTTGAACTGGATTGATGATAATCCGCGAGCTGATAACGAATACCTCAACCTGTGGCTGTCACTGGGCGATCTGGCCTACCGTTCAGGCGCGAATGAACAGTTCCAGGCGGCATTGTTCGACACCTACCCGAATATTCTGCGCAACCAGTCGCTTTGGCCGGTTTACGGCAACCATGACGCGCGCCGCTGGACCTACTTCAAGTTATTCACGCTGCCTGAAGAGGGCGAAGCGGGTGGCGTACCCTCAGGCACGGAAAACTACTATTCGATTGATTATGCAAATATACACCTGGTGATGCTCGACACAACGGATTCGAATATGAACCCGGACAGTGACATGCTGCAATGGTTGAAAGAAGACCTGGCGCAGAATACCCGGCAATGGTTGATCGCAGCGCTTCATCACCCGCCTTACAGCAAGGGCACGCATAACTCTGACGTGATAAAAGACAGTGGGGGTCGTATGCACAAGGTGCGAGAAAATGTATTACCGATACTGGAAGCAGCCGCTGTCGACCTGGTGCTGTCCGGTCACAGCCATATGTATGAAAGAAGCCATCTGATGGATTGCCATTATGGTGATTCCACAGAGTTCAGTGACAGCAATATCGTTTCAACAGGCATTAACGGGCAGTACAAAGAATACAGAAAGCCGGAAAATAATATCGCCCATTCAGGTGCGGTCTATGTGGTGGCGGGGTCCTCATCGAAAGTGGACTCGGGTCCGCTGAACCATCCAGCCATGGTTGTATCCATGGAAGAAGCCGGTTCACTGATAATCGATGTTGAGGACAACAGGCTGACATCACGCTTCATTAATGATGAGGGTGAGGTCAAGGATGAGTTTTCAATTCAGAAGCAGGACGGATTTGCCAGCAAGTACACGCAATGCATAGCCCGTAAGGCAAGCCAGCAGCAGGAAGGCGGTCAGGCAGAATAACCTTCCAGCGCCCTGGTCAGCCGGGCTGTTACCTCTTCGGGCTTTATCAGTGCCATGCACTCATCATTCTGGATACGTTTGCCCCAGGGCGCATCATTCACTTCCAGTTCGTAGTATTTGTGCAGGGCCTCCGGGTACCTGTTAACAACCAGTTCCAGGTAGTTATAAGGGCCGGCGCGTTGTGGATTGGTGGCGGCATAGAGGCCGATTACCGGTGTGCCGAGAGCGCTGGCGATATGTGCCGGGCCGGTGTCAGGTGCAATAACGACCTGTGATAAATGCAGCAATGCGACCAGTTCCGGCAAGCTGGTTTTACCCACCATGTTGTGCGGCTTGTGGCTGCACAAGGCTGTAATGGCGTCGGCCATGTTGCGTTCATCACTGGAGGGGCCGCCCGTCAGCAGAACGGTCATGCCATGGTATTCAGCGGCGAAGTCAGCAACCTCTGCATAGCCTTCCGCGGTCCAGTTGCGCCAGTTGCGCGATTTTGCAACGGCGCAGGGGTTGATGGCGAGAAATTTTTCACCGCTAATCATCTGCATTACGTTTTCAACAGCTCTGGCGGAAACAGGCAGGTCCCATTTTAATATCGGCTCGAGTCCGAGGCGTTTGGGGAATTCGAGGAAACTGTCTACAACGTGCTGCCGGGTGCTGCGCGGAAAAATTTTCTCATTGGTAAACAGCCATTGCATGTCTTTTGCACGCTCACGATCGAAGCCGAGTTTTATTTTTGACTTTATTAACATACTGGCGATCGAAGCGCGTAATGACAGCTGCATATGCAACAGAACATCGAAGCGGCGCCCGGCCAGCTTCTTGCGGATATCGTGGTATGCGCCCAGGCCAAGCGATTTGTCAAAAGTGATAAACTCAACACCTTCAATTTCACTGACCAGTGCATGCTCGTTTTTACCGATGACCCAGGTAATCTTCGTTTCAGGCCAGTGATGTTGCAGGGTCCTCAAGACAGGCAAGGCATGGGTAATATCGCCAATAGCAGACAGGCGCAGCATGCAGACTGAGTCAGGTACGGAAGAGAGTGGAAGAATCATCAAAAAACGAAAGTATCATAAAAAATGGTAAGCGGCATATCCTATACGATGCTTCATTGATTGAACATCCGCATGCTGAATTATTTGATATCAACAGGGCACAGCAGCATGCCGATGAGCAGTCACTTGCTGAAGGCAGAGGGCATGCAGTCTTTTTCAACCACCGGGGCGATGACCTGGTATTAAAGCATTACCAGCGCGGAGGGAAAATCGCGATGATTCTTGGCGATGAATATTTCGGTGTTGGTTGCAGCAATTCACGATCATTCAGGGAATGGCGATTGTTGCGTCGGATGTGTGAAATGGAGTTGCCTGTTCCGTTGCCAGTTGCCGCCAGTTGTAGCAGGCACGGAGTGTTTTATCGTGCAGATCTGATAACCAGGCAAATCAAAAATGTGATGACGCTTGCTGATTGCCTGAAACAGAAGGCGTGTGATGAAACAACATGGATGGCAATAGGAGCATGTGTTCGCCGCTTTCATGATGCTGCCGTCTACCATGCTGATCTTAATTCACGCAATATACTGCTCAGTATTGAGTCTGGCGATGTTTACCTGATCGATTTTGACAAGGGGAGCTTTCGTTATCTCGGTGAATCCTGGAAGCGTTCGAATCTGGCGCGACTGCAGCGTTCATTAGTTAAATTCAAATCATTGAACCCGGGTTTTCATTTCTCGGCAGAGAACTGGGGCAGCTTGATTAAGGGTTATGCTGGTTAGCACGCATTTCTCACCAGGGGGCACAGGTTGCTGATAAGACATCGGCAATCTGGAGAAAAGCAGGGATGTTTAAAAATACTGCGTTTATTCGGCGTGCCTGGTGTAAGTTGAAAAAATAAATGCTGTTTAATTCATACGAGTTTATCTTTCTGTTTCTGCCGGTCACCTTGCTGATCTATGTGATTCTGGTTCACAACAGGAAAAAAGAAGCTGCTATGACATGGCTTGTCGTGGCATCGCTGTTCTTTTATGGCTGGTGGAATCCGGCATATCTTTTACTGATTACCGGTTCCATGCTTTTTAATTATTATACCGGCGTACAGTTATCATATAGACAAAACCGTCTCTTGCTTGGTATCGCGATTGCGGTGAATCTCGGTTTGCTCGGGTATTTCAAGTACGCTAATTTTTTTGTGGAAAATATCAGTGACCTGGCTGGCCTTGACTGGAATATAGAGCATATTGTCTTGCCGCTTGCCATATCGTTTTTTACCTTTCAGCAAATCGCATACCTGGTAGATGCCTATCGTCGTGAAACAAGCGAATATAATTTTTTGCACTATGCCCTGTTCGTAAGTTTCTTTCCGCAGTTAATCGCGGGCCCGATAGTTCATCATAAGGAAATGTTGCCGCAATTTATCAGGGAAACAGCCAGGTCTATCGAGTACAGGCATCTTGCCATTGGTATCTCGGTATTTATTCTCGGCCTGTTTAAGAAGGTGGTTGTTGCTGATTCGCTTGCGCCATATTCAATAGAAGCATTCAATGCAGTGGCTGCCGGAGAAATGCTGACATTTTTCGAGGCATGGAAGGGCGCGCTGGCATATACGTTTCAGCTTTATTTCGACTTTTCAGGTTATTCAGATATGGCGATAGGGCTGGCAATGTTGTTCGGCATCCGTCTGCCGCTGAATTTTGACTCACCCTATAAAGCACGCAGTATCATTGAGTTCTGGCAACGGTGGCATATCACCCTGTCGCGGTTTCTGCGTGATTATCTGTATATACCTCTGGGTGGCAACCGCAAAGGGCAAGTTCGACGTTATCTGAATCTTGTGATTACCATGTTGCTCGGCGGTCTGTGGCATGGAGCTGAGTGGACGTTTGTATTGTGGGGCGGACTGCATGGGCTGTACCTGGTTATTAATCATGGCTGGCGAAGGGTAAAAGAACTGAGTGGGATCGTTCATAGCCACGTGATATTCAATACTGCATCCCTCCTGCTGACTTTTTTTGCTGTTGTCGTTGCATGGATATTTTTCAGGGCAGAGGATTTTTCGGCCGCAATATTAATGCTGAAGAGTATGTTGGGCTATGGCGGTGTGGTATGGCCGGCCGATGCGCGTGGGCAACTGGGTATATTTGCAAATGTTCTTTCATCCATGGGGCTTGAATTCGGTTACCCGGGTCAGTTCAATGGCCTGGCGAACGTTGTTGGTATGCTTGTTATCCTGCTTTTTGTTTTCACCGCACCTAATGTTCAGCAGTTAATGAACCGTTATCAGGTTGCGATCAATCCGCCTTCGGCTTCAACACTGGCCTGGGCGCCTGACCTCAGATGGGGTTTGCTGGTCGGGTTTATGGCCTTGCTTTCGATACTCAGGCTGGGTCATATGTCCGAGTTCCTGTATTTTCAGTTCTAGGCCCCGGTAAGTGAAAAAATATACCATTAACCTGCTGCTGTCATTGCTTGTTGTGCTTCTGTTGATAGCGGGCATCAACTGGTTTGTGAACCCGTTTGATATTTTCTACTCGGCTGAAATTGAGGGCTTTAATAAATACAAGCCGGCCCTGGGTAGATATGAACGTTTGAGCAAAGCATACCAGGTTAAAAAGCTGAAGCCGGATTACATAATTCTTGGCTCATCCAGGGCTCTTGCTGTACCTGCTGACTATCTTCTCCCGGATCAGATGAACGGATTTAACCTTGCTCTTGCAAGTGGATCCGCTTATGAGCAAATGCGGATGTTTCAGCATGCGCACGCAGTTAACAGACTGAAACGC
>CALLCZ010000165.1 GCA_937998645.1 uncultured Gammaproteobacteria bacterium | reverse complement strand
CAGTGAATCAAGCCCCCCGGAGATCAGTGCAACGGCTTTTCGAGGTGTGGTCATTGTACAAGTGTCTGTTTTTAAAGATTAATCGCGTATTATATCAATGTGATAAACGAAGTGGCTTTGTATTTGTTCCGTTGATTTTATTCTGCCGTCATTAGCACTTCCCTGCTAAGTTATTGATTTCGTATAGTTAAACATCTTATTTCGCCTTGCCGGCGAGTTACTTTTCTGTATTCTGCACATCCCTGTGCTCCACCCTTCGGGCGCTATGCGTGCGTGTTGCTCCAGGCAAATTAGTATTCGGCGCATCCATGCGCCTCTCCCTCAGCGCTCGCTTCGCTCATGCAAATTTGCTCCAGGCAAATTTGTCAACAGCGACAGAAAAGTAACCAAAAGAACGCCGCCCCGAAACGTTTGCCCTTCGGGTCCCCGAGGCATTCGTCTTTGCCTACGGGCCGTCCTGACTCGCCGTCCGGGCTCGACAGGACTAAATCCGACGTCCCTGTCGGATTTTCCCTACCAAAGCCGAATGCCTCGGCAAACTTCACGGGTGAGATCAACCTGTTCTCGTCAAACAGCGTGTAGGGTGCAATAGCGTAGCGTATTGCACCGAGAGGGTTCGGTGGATTACGGCTAACGCCTAATCCACCCTACGGGTATGCGAAGCACGAGCGCCCGGGATGCCCTTTCTTTTGGTTACTTTTCTTTAGGCATGTAAAGAAAAGTAACTCGCCATCAAGGCGAAACAAGATGCATGTAATTGCGATTAGTAGATATTCGCGATAAAAGCTGCTCCATAGATTAACAATATTAACCTCCGTGTTCTCTGTGTCCTCTGTGGCAAATATCTTTTCCTCGTCACTCGTCACTCGTCCCTCGTTCTGCGAAGCAGAACGTAGACGGCGCCCGTGCCGCCGTCTTTAGGCTGTGCACTGCAAAACGCCAGCACTTCATCGGACTGTCTCAACCAGCGATTAACCAGGGGTTTGATTACCGGCTTGCTTTGCGAGCGGAAGCCTTTGCCGTGGATGATGATGACGTGCCGGTAACCAAACTGCCTGCATTCTTCCAGGAAACCGGCCAGCTGCAGCCGCGCCTCCTCGACGCTGAGGCCATGCAGGTCCTGGGTGCTGTCAACATTCAGCTTTCCTGTACGTAGTTTTTTCAGCACGGATTTCTGCGCACCGCCGGCGCGCTCGAAATAGAGCTGATCCGGGCATTCCTGTTCGAGCATCGCTTGTGTGAAACGCTCCTCGAAGATAGTGGGTTCGCTTTGCGCACGCTGCGCGGGTGATTTTCTGGGGGCCGGTTTATGCCTGACCCTGTTGTCCGGTTTCAGTGGTGCGACACCGCGCATGGCCTGTCGAAACAGATCATTGTCATCTTCATTATCTTTATCGGATTCGTCGTTCATGCGCCTGTATGCTGTAAGATTAGCCTGTTGTAATTATTAGTTTAAGTTTAACGTGCATATCCTGCTGAGCAATGATGATGGCTATCTCGCCCCCGGACTGGGCGCCATGGCCACGGCCCTTTCTGAAACCGACACCATCACCGTGGTTGCGCCCGAGCGTGACCGCAGCGGCTCGAGTAATTCCCTGACGCTGGAAAGGCCGTTGCGTGTGCATATGGCGGAAAACGGTTTTTATTTCGTTACCGGTACGCCGACCGATTGTGTACACCTGGCCATCACTGGCCTGCTGGATAAAGAACCGGACATGGTCGTTTCCGGTATCAATGCCGGTGCCAATATGGGCGACGACGTACTCTATTCCGGTACTGTGGCCGCGGCCATGGAAGGGCGTTTCCTGGGCTTGCCGGCGATTGCGGTGTCGATGACATCCTATGATCCGCTTCATTATGAAACCGGTGTCAAGGCGATTGCGGGTATCATCGACCGATTGCGCAGTGAACCATTGCAGCAGACGAGTATTCTCAACGTTAATGTGCCGGATGTGGCATGGAATGAAATCAAGGGTTACAGGATTACACGGCTGGGTAATCGCCACAAGTCTGAAGGTGTCATCCGCCAGACAGATCCTCGTGGTGATGACATGTACTGGGTCGGGCCGCCAGGTGCCGCGCAGGATGCGGGCGAAGGTACCGACTTTCATGCAGTTGAGCAAAAATTTATTTCAATAACACCTTTGCAAATCGATTTGACCCGTTATGATAGCCTGCATTATCTTGAAGACTGGCTTCATGGTCATTCATAAGCATTGCATTAATTCTTAACAGGTAGCGCTCCACTCAGTATGAATAAGCACATTCAGGGCATAGGTATGACCTCCCAGCGCACGCGTGATCGACTGGTCGATCGGCTGCGTGCGGAAGGTATCCAGAATGAGCGTGTGCTCGAAGTCATTCGTACAACACCTCGTCACATGTTTATCGATGAAGCGCTGGCACACCGTGCCTACGAAGATACTGCTTTGCCTATCGGGCAGGGACAGACGATTTCGCAGCCTTATAGTGTTGCGCGCATGACTGAAATCATTATTGAAAACGGTATTCCTGACAAGGTGCTTGAAGTCGGTACCGGATCAGGCTACCAGTCGGCTGTGCTTGCGAGACTGATACCCAAGGTGTACACGGTTGAGCGTATTAACGGACTGTTGATTAAAGCGCGTGAATGCCACCGCGCACTCCGTCTGAACAATATATTCGCCAAACACAGTGACGGCTCCTGGGGCTGGCCCGAAAAGGCGCCTTACCCTGCAATCATGGTAACGGCTGCGCCGGAGCATGTGCCGGAATCGCTGCTAGAGCAACTCAGCGTCGGTGGACGCATGGTGATACCGGTTGGCACCGTATCGGGTGCACAGAAACTGAAGCTGATTACGAGAACCGACAGTGCTTATGAAGAGCAGACATTGAATGCCGTGAAATTTGTGCCCCTGCTGGATGGTTCGATCAGATGATATTCAAGGGCCTGTATGAATGGACCATGCGTTGTGCGGCACACCGCCATGCTGAACGCTACCTCGCGGGTGTCAGTATCATAGAATCAATTTTCTTTCCGGTGCCGACTGCGTTAATGGTTGCGCCAATGGCCGTTGCCAGGCCTGAGCGCGCCGTACGCATTGCGCTGATAGCAACGGTGACATCGGTGTTTGGTGGCCTGTTCGGTTATGCACTGGGTTATTATGCGATCGCTGCTGTCGAACCGATCATCGAGTCCGCCGGTTACTGGGACAAGTACATGACTGCCCAGGAATGGTTCACCCACTGGGGTTTCTGGGCTGTGGTTGTTGCCGGATTCTCACCCATTCCATTTAAACTGTTCACGGTTTCAGCCGGTGCAATGTCGATGGCGATACCGCCCTTCCTGTTTGCGGCATTGATCGGCAGGGCAGGACATTTCTTTCTGGTGTCGCTGTCAATGGCCTGGGCGGGTCCAAAACTTGAACCCGTAGTACGCAAGTACATTGAATGGCTGGGCTGGGCAACAGTGGTAGCGCTGACAGTGTACATTCTGGTGAAAATGAACCAGGGATGATAGTCCGCGTACTGATTGTCAGTGCACTTGTCAGTGTGCTGGTTGCCTGTTCGAACCAGCGCTGGGATCCTGATGATTACCCGGTTAGCTCAGGCGACACGATCTATTCGATTGCCTGGAAATACGAACTCGATCCTTTTGAGCTTGCCCGATGGAATAATATTTCCAGTCCTTACAGGATTTATCCCGGTCAGCGTTTGAACATGAAGCCGGGTCAGAGCACTGAGGCTTCACAAGCATCAAAACCTCGATCGAACAGCGGTACAAAATCCAGGCCTGAATCGATAACGGTCAAAAAGGGCGATTCGCTTTACTTGCTGTCAAAGCGGTACAACGTGAGTACCAGGCAGCTGGCTTCGATCAATGGGCTTAAATCACCCTATATCATTCAGCCGGGCCAGACCCTTAAGCTTACCGCACCGAAAACCTATCGTGCGCCAGCAACAACTTCCGGCAAAACTGCAACTTCCAGCAAAACTGCAACGGCTTCGCTGCCGGCAGACAACAGGGATATCAACTGGCAATGGCCGGTGCAGGGGAAGTTGATCACTACTTTTAAAAGCAACAAGACGGGCAGGAAAGGTATTGATATTGCTGGCAAGGAAGGCAAGGACATCAGAGCGGCTGCTCCAGGAAAAGTGGTTTATAGTGGAAATGGTTTAATCAGTTACGGTAACCTTGTGATTATCAAGCATAATCGTACTTATCTAAGCGCTTATGCACATAATCGCAAGTTACTGGTCAAGGAAGGTGATACCATCAAGGCAGGACAGAAGATTGCTGAACTGGGCAAGACAGGCGCCGATTCTCCACGATTGCATTTCGAGATCAGGAAAAATGGCAAGCCGGTTAACCCTTTGAAATTCCTGCCGGCTAGTTGATTATCAATATCTCAACCACAAGATGATGTGGTTTAGCTAAATGACCTAAAAAAAATGTGAATATATGAAAAAAAATGCTTGATTCATAAAGACATTTAATGCTATAAGTTTTTCTAACTTCATGAAGGGGTTAGGAAAGGGCTGTAAGTACATGGAATTTAAGGGATATTGAAAAAGCTTTAAATAAGCATTTTTTAGTCGACAATAAATATAAAAAAATAATAAAAAGTGAATCGGGTGAGGAATCAATATTATGAGAGAAGCCATTGCAGACTCCGTAGAGAGCATTGAAGGTCTCAGTGTCGTGACACAGAGTGATCTCGAGCATGATGACGACGTCAATATCGACGATGTGAATATCGATATCGAAGAAGAAGAGGCAGTTCTGCCAAAGAAAAAAGCCAAGGCAGCCAGCAATAAGACTGGCGATGATGATATCGATGCCAAGGTCAATCGCAAGGAGCTTGATGCCACACGCCTTTATCTCAGAGAGATAGAAGGTTCTCCGCTATTAACAGCAGAAGAAGAGGTTTTCTACTCACGCCTTGCACTCAAAGGTGACATGGAAGCCCGCAAGAAGATGATTGAATGCAATCTTCGTCTTGTTGTTAAAATCTCTCGCCGTTATATGAACCGTGGCCTTGCACTGCTTGACCTGATTGAAGAAGGTAACCTGGGTCTGATCAGGGCGGTTGAAAAGTTTGACCCTGAAAAAGGTTTCCGCTTCTCTACCTATGCTACATGGTGGATTCGTCAGACAATCGAACGTGCACTGATGAATCAGACTCGAACCATTCGTCTACCCATCCACGTTATCAAAGAACTTAATGTCTATCTGCGCGCAGCACGCAAGCTGGAGCAGGAAATGGACAAGGAACCAACAGCAGAAGACATCGCCAAAATGGTGAACAAGCCGGTCGCCAGCGTCGAAAAAATGCTGGGTCTGCGTGATCGTGTTACCTCGGTCGATGTGCCGGTAGGTAAAGAGAATGATCGTCCTCTGCTGGAAATCGTTGCTGATGACCGTATTCCGGCACCACCGGAAATGCTGCAGAACGAAGATGTTATGTCAAACCTCGAAGTCTGGCTCGACCAGCTCGAAGAGAAACAGCGTGAAGTACTGATACGTCGCTTTGGCTTATACAACCATGAGCGTACCACGCTAGAAGATGTAGGACGTGAACTCGGGGTCACCCGCGAGCGTGTTCGGCAGATTCAGATGGATGCGTTGAAGCAGCTTCGCAAGATCCTGGAGAACCAGGGCTTCACCGAGCAGTTGCTGTTCCAGGAAGACTAGTTACACACCGCAATAAGCTTCTCAGCCGGCCTGTACCCACAGGCCGGTTTTTTTTTGCGAGTAATAAAAGGGGTGTTTACCGCAGAGGCGCGGAGACGCAGAGGTTATATTTGTTTTATTGCTTGATGAAAAGTACATCTCTGTAGCGGCTTTAGCCGCGAACAACAGCCTGGATCAGCGAAACCTGTTTCGCGGCTAAAGCCGCTCCTACGCGCATACCACAAAAAGCCTCTGCGTCTCCGCGCCTCTGCGGTGAAAATATTTTTTAATTAAATGAAGGTCTTTCGCGGCTAAAGCCGCCCCTACGATTTCCCTCGCCACTTTTCACTCGTCCCTCGTACCTTTGCCTTTAACCCTTGCCCCTACAATTATCCCGGCAACGACCTTTCTGCCTTCGCCGAGTAATATATTGTAGGTGCGGCAGGCGGCGGCGCTGTCCATGATTTCGACGCCAATATTCTGCTGGATCAGGCAGGCATAGTGCTCGATTGCAGGAAATTTCAGTTTCTGTCCGGTGCCTATCAATACCAGTTCGGGTTGCAGTTCCAGCAGAGGCTGCATGTGTTGTGTGCTCAGCTCATCAATATGAGCGGGTGCCCAGTCATCGATCAATTCTTCCAGCGAGATAATGAAACTGGCTGTTTTGGCGCTGCCATTGACCAGGATTGCGCCGTCTTCATATCCGCTGACATGGTACCCCTGTTCGATTTTGTCTTCGCTGAATTTCATCGCCCTATTATACGTCAGCTGGGATATGCAGTAGAATGCGCTGCTTTATTTAACACCATAGTGGAGATCCCGTTGGAAGCTGCAAAGGTTGGCCTGCTGGGGCTGGGAACAGTGGGTGGTGGTACTGCCACCGTTTTAGTCAGGAATGCTGATGAGATTCAACGCCGTGTTGGTCGCAGAATAGAGATTACGCACGCCGCAGGTCTGGGAATAGCCGGTCAGACCCTTCTGGACAGCAGCAAGGTGAAGCTGACCGAAGATGCGTTCGAGGTTGTTAATGACCCGGATGTCGACATCATTGTTGAATTGATTGGTGGTTATACCCTGGCGAAAGACCTGGTAATGAAAGCCATTGAAAACGGCAAACACGTGGTTACTGCCAACAAGGCATTGGTTGCTACGCATGGTGCTGAAATCATGCAGGCTGCCATGGCTAAAGGGGTGAATGTCGCTTACGAGGCTGCAGTAGCCGGCGGCATACCCATCATCAAGGCGTTAAGGGAAGGGCTGGCTGCCAACAGGATCAACTGGATCGCCGGCATCATCAACGGGACGGGTAATTTTATTCTCACTGAAATGCGTGACAAGGGCCGCGATTTCGAAGATGTGCTCAAGGAAGCGCAGGCGCTGGGTTATGCTGAAGCCGATCCTACTTTCGATGTCGAAGGGATCGATGCAGCGCACAAGCTGACAATACTCGCGTCGCTAGCGTACGGCATCGAGCTTCAGTTTGATAGCTGCTATACCGAGGGTATCAGCAAAATAACGACCGAAGATGTTCAATACGCCGGCGAGCTTGGCTACCGCATCAAACATCTCGGCATTACCCGTAAAACCGATGATGGCATCGAACTGCGTGTGCATCCAACCCTGATACCGCAGAAGCGCCTGATTGCCAATGTTGATGGTGTAATGAATGCTGTGCTGGTTCAGGGCGATGCTGTTGGTCCGACACTTTATTACGGGGCAGGGGCGGGCGCCGAACCGACAGCATCTGCTGTAGTTGCAGATATCATAGACACCGTGCGTACTATTGATATTGATGCCGATCAAAAAGTACCGCTGCTGGGCTTCAAGCCGGATTCGATGTCTGATATTGATATCATGCCGATTGAAGATGTTGAAACAGCCTGCTATTTACGTATGACCGCCCTGGACAAGCCAGGTGTGCTTGCCGAGGTGTCCGAAGTGTTTGCGCAACACGCGATCAGTCTCGAAGCGGTACTGCAGAAAGAACCGGCCGAAGGCGTCGATAAAGTCCACCTGGTGCTGCTCACGCAAAAAGTTAAAGAGAGTAATCTCAACGCTGCAATAGCGGAAGTGGAAAATTTTGACGAAATTGAAGGCAACGTTGCGCGTATCCGGCTGGAACATCTGGGCTGATCGCAGGCATCTACAGGTTGTATTCAACGCAAAGGCGCGGAGACGCCAAGGACGCAAAGATTTTTATTGTTAACTGCTGGAGCGGCTACAGCCGCGAATTGTTAAATGATAATGTCATCTCGAACGAATGTGAGAGATGACAATAAAAAATTACTTGGCGCCCTTTGCGTCTTCGCGCCTTTGCGTTAAGAGCCTTTATTTCAAAAACGTAAGAATCTCCTGCTCGATATCTCCCTTTTCAATAACGCTGTTCTGTGTGATTTCTTTTTCGAACAGTTCGCTGATCATGGCGGGAATTGGAATGTCGGCTTTCCTGGCGATGGATTCGAGTGCATCGATATCGTGGGTATCGGTTTCGCCGGTCAGGGCATTGGCTATTACCGGCGAGAACTTGGTCCATTCCGCGGTTGAATAAACAATGGTTTTAAGCGGCATGTCACGGCAGGTATCATACGCCTTGAAACATGTAGCTGTGTGTGGATCCATCAGATAGCCTTTTTCAAAAGTGTCCCTGATATAGACTTTGCCTTCATGGTCTTCACAATAGTCGGCGGCAAAAATTGACTGTAACTGTTCATGTTCCTTTGCGGTCAGTTCATAGCATTTCTCGGTATCGAGCAGATGCATTAATTTCTTCGTGCGTTCAGTACCAAACAGATCAAACAGTATGCGTTCAATATTGGATGAGATGAGAATATCCATGGCAGGCGAGGTTGTAGGTACGACCTCTAATGTTCGCAGGTCATAAATACCCGTATTAATCAGTTGTGTCAGGATGTTGTTTTTGTTGGAGGCGATAAGTATTTTTTCGACGGGCAGTCCCATCTTCATTGCATAATAGCCGCCAAGCGCATTACCAAAGTTGCCGCTGGGAACATCGAGGTAAACTTTCTCACCCAGGGTGATGGCGTTCTGGCGGACCAGTTCCAGGTAGGAGTGCACATGGTAAATGGTCTGGAAAATGATGCGCCCGAAATTGACCGAGTTGGCAGCTGACAGATGAATATTTTTTTCTTGCAGTGTTTTTCTGAAACTGTCAGAGGCCAGCAGGCGTTTCAATGCATTTTGCGTGTCATCAAAATCACCATTGACGCCGATCACTTTCAGATTAGCCGCGTCTTCCGTTACCATTTGCAGGCGCTGCACATCCGAAGTGCCGCCGACAGGGTACATGCAGGCCACCTGTACATTGTCCCTGTTTTTAAAGGTTTCAAGCGCTGCCGGTCCGGTATCACCGGAAGTGGCGGTAAGGATCAGGTAATTCTCATTACGGCTTTGTGCGATAGAAGACAGCACGATACCGAATGGCTGCAAAGCCATATCTTTAAAGGCCCGGGTGGGCCCATGGTAGAGTTCACTGACATATAAATCATCCAGAACCCTGACGACAGGCACGGGATTGGAGGGGTCGTCAAAATTATCGTACAGCTTGAGGGCCTGATCGATTATCGCTGCATCGATGTCGATGTCAAAAGCGGTCAGAATATTGCGTGCCAGTGTTTTATAGTCAGAATCCATCTGTGAACTTAAAAACGATTCATCCAGTTGGGGCAGTGATTCGGGTGAATAGAGCCCGCCATAAGACGCAATGGGCGTAAGTATGGCTTCGGAAAAGCTTACTTTTTCAGGGTGGCGACCATCATTGCCGCGAGTTTCTATAAAGTTCATCACTGGTCCAGTCTGATTTTGCCGAATTATAGCTAGGACAGTGGCAAGTGGCTAGGGACGAGTGGCGAGGAAAAGGCGGTAGGAGCGGCTTCAGCCGCGAATAAATCTTGCGACGTGATTTTGTTGTTTTTCCTCGCCACTCGAACCTCGTCCCTCGCCCCTGTTATTTAGATACCAGCTTCAGGCCGACAATTCCGCTGACAATCAGCACCAGGCTGATAATCCTGAGTATGTCTCTGGACTCGCCGAACAAGATCATACCCATAATGGCCACACCGACAGCGCCGATGCCCGTCCACACTGCATAAGCAGTCCCGACAGGAATTGTTTTCATCGCGGTGGACAACAGCCAGAAGCTGATTGCCATCGCTGCCACGGTTAAAATTGAAGGTGTTAATCGGGTAAAGCCTTCGGTGTATTTGAGGCCGATTGCCCAGCCGCATTCAAACAGTCCCGCGATAATCAGATAAATCCAGGCCATCGTGTATCCCCGTTTATAGTAAGCTCTTTATACGGCTGTTGATCGATCTTGATATTACCTTGATAACGTATATCTGGCTATGGGCCAGGTGAAGAAGGCATTGCATCTGTATGGATAATATTATTTTTGAACTGGTGTTGATCTTTGCAGGCGCAGCAATCCTTGCAACCCTTTTTCTCTACCTGAAACAGCCGATTATTCTCGCCTATATCGCTCTCGGAGTGGCTATCGGGCCGTCCGGTATCGGCCTGATCGATAATCATCACCATATCGAACAGCTCTCTCATATAGGCATCATACTGCTGTTGTTCCTCATCGGTTTGAATCTGAGGCCTGATCGAATGGCAGGACTCGTAGGCAGGGTCAGCGCCCTGACTTTAATCACCTCTGCCATGTTTATGTTGCTCACGACACTGGCAGCATTGTTGATGGGTTTTTCGCTGGTTCATAGCCTGATTGCTGGT
This sequence comes from uncultured Gammaproteobacteria bacterium, assembly GCA_937998645.1. Lineage (GTDB taxonomy): Bacteria > Pseudomonadota > Gammaproteobacteria > SZUA-229 > SZUA-229 > JABDQW01. The sequence goes on along the minus strand of CALLCZ010000165.1, from coordinate 940 downwards.
GCTGCACTGATGTTTTCCAGCACAATCGTAGGACTGAAGCTGATACCAACAACGACGCTTCATCATAAGCATCGCGGCGAAATGATGGTGAGCGTGTTATTGCTGCAGGATATACTCGCTATCATCATTATTCTGCTGATCTCCGGTGGGCAGGAAGACAATATTCCACTCACAGTATCATTGCTTTTATTAAAGCTGTTCCTGTTAACGATTATTTCTTTTTATGTTGTTAAGTATGTGATCACGGCTTTATATATCAAATTCGATACCATTCATGAACACACCTTTTTGATGTCACTTGGCTGGGGATTGATGGTTGCAGGAGCCGCAGAATATATCGGCCTGTCATTTGAAATGGGCGCCTTCATCGCCGGCGTGTCTTTTTCAACCTTGCCAATTGCACTGGTGATTGCGGAGGAGCTTAAACCGCTCAGAGATTTTTTCCTGATCCTGTTCTTCTTTTCAATTGGCGCGCAATTTGATTTACAGGCGATGAGGGACGTTATCCTTCCGGGTATTGTTATTGCATTGATTATAGTTCTGGCCAAGCCGCTGATCTTTCGATGGGGTTTTAATCTTGGCGGCGAGAAGGACTATGTGTCAAAAGAACTGGGTATTCGACTGGGGCAGGCCAGCGAGTTTTCGCTGCTGGTGGCATACACTGCGCTGGCATCAGGTTTGATCGATCAAAGATCGTCCTATCTTATTCAGACCGTCGTCATTCTGACGTTTGTTATATCGACTTACTGGGTGATTTATAAATATCCCACACCGATTTCCAGTGAGGCAAGTCAGCGGCGTGATTAGCTCGCATATTGCATGAAGGCGTATTAGCTTTCTGGCATGCCGTCCTGGCCCTGAAAATCACCAATCCCACACATATACGCAACAATTTCCTAAATAAAAACAAATAGGTATTTACTATATTAGTATTTTCTAA
>CALLCZ010000164.1 GCA_937998645.1 uncultured Gammaproteobacteria bacterium | reverse complement strand
GCGCCTCTGCGAGAGTCAATATCTATATGCTTTCCCATACAGCCAATCGCGGCTGTACTGACAAAAAATCATCGTTGGAATTTGAGTGAATATGGCGCTGATAGTCAGAATACGTTCTGACCAGTACAGTTTAACTTTTAATCAGTGTACCAACGCCTTCATCGGTGAGTAATTCGAGCATGACTGCATGTTCGACGCGGCCGTCGATGATGTGCGAAGTCTTTACACCTGATTTAACCGCATCCAGTGCACAGTTGACTTTGGGCAGCATACCACCATGTATGGTGCCATCGGCAATCAACGTGTCGATATCCGCCATCTTGAGCCCCGTTAACACCTTGCCATCCTGGTCGAGAATGCCGGCTGTGTTGGTCAGCAGTAACAGCTTTTCCGCACCCAGGACACTGGCCAGTTTGCCTGCGACAATATCGGCATTGATGTTATAGGATGTCTGGTCCTTGCCAACGCCAATGGGCGCAATGACCGGGATGAAGCTGCCATGGTCGAGGGTGTCAACTATGGCCGGGTCGATGCCTGTGACTTCACCGACATGGCCCAGGTCGATAATTTCAGGCACATCCAGCTCGGGTGATGAGCGCTCGATCTTCATCTTGCGTGCATGTATCAGGCCGCCATCTTTGCCGGTCAGGCCGACTGCCTTACCACCGTTATGATTTATCAGGCTGACAATGCTTTTGTTGACCAGGCCGCCGAGCACCATTTCAACAACGTCCATGGTCTCGCGGTCGGTTACACGCATGCCGTCAACAAAGCGGGATTCCTTGCCAATACGTTCCAGCAACTGGCCGATCTGTGGCCCCCCGCCATGAACAACAACCGGATTTACACCAACCTGCTTTAACAATGCGATGTCCCTGGCAAAGCCGTTTTTCAGCTTTTCATCAGTCATTGCATTACCGCCATACTTGATGACGATGGTTTTGTTATGCAGCCGCTGGATGTAGGGCAGGGCTTCAGATAAAACGCTGGCGACATTTTGTGCGGATTTTTTGTCCACGATTTACTCCGGTTGTTCTATTGTTCTATTTACCGCAAAGACGCAAAGGACGCAAAGAAAACAACTTCAGTTTATTGTCCTGCTACGTAAAGCATAGATGATATATAGCGGGTCTCGTCGCCTACATGGTTCAGTAACGACAATGACCCGCTGGCTTACAGTTGTGCCTCGTACCTTGTTCCTCGTTACTCGTCCCTGTTGCCATCAAAATGGCAACTCAAGACTGCTGTCCTGCTTTAGTATCTCCTGTCTGAATTTGGCCTGAATGTCGTCAAGTGCTGCCTGGCTGCTGGCTTCGAATCGAAGCACCAGGCTGGGCGTTGTGTTCGATGGGCGGATCAGTCCCCAGCCATTCTCAAAATTAATACGCATACCGTCAATGGTGATGATGTCGGCATCTCCGAAATCTGCGCCCTGTTTGAATTGCTCCATGAATTTGTAGTGCTCACCTTCTTCAAACATGATCTGCAGTTCCGGTGTGTTGATGCTGTCAGGCAGTTCGGCGAATACTTCACTTGAAGACTGGTTGCGCTTGCTGAGGATTTCCAGCATGCGTGCTGCACTGTAGAGGCCATCATCAAAGCCGAACCAGCGTTCCTTGAAAAAAATGTGACCGCTCATTTCGCCGGGAAGCTCGGCGCCGGTCTCTTTCATCTTGGCCTTGATAAATGAGTGCCCGGTTTTCCACATCAGCGGTTCACCGCCATGTTGCTCGATGAAGCGTTCAAGATTGGTGCTGGATTTGATATCGAAGATAATCTGCGCGCCGGGTTTGCGTTCCAGCACGTCTGCGGCATACAACATCATCTGGCGGTCGGCCCATATAATGTTCTGCTGGTCATCGACGATGCCGACACGGTCACCATCGCCATCAAAAGCCAGGCCCAGGTCGAGCGATCTTTCGCCAATGGCTTGCTTGATGTCGACAAGATTCTCCGGTTTGGACGGGTCCGGATGGTGGTTCGGGAAGGTGCCGTCAACATCGCAATACAGCGGGGTGATTTCACAACCCAGCTTGCTGAACAGCTCGACGGCAAGTACGCCAGCAACACCATTGCCGCAATCCACGGCGATGTTGAGTGGGTGCGCCAGTTGAATATCGGAAGTAATGGTCTCGATATAGTCTGGAATCAGATCCTGTTGTTCATAATCGCCATCACCGTTGTCGATATTGCCATCGATAATGCGGTGATACAGTGATTTGATGTCGTCGCCATAGAAGGTGTTGCCGGCGACCATCATCTTCAGGCCATTGTACTGTGGTGGATTATGGCTGCCGGTAACCATGATGCCGGTGCCGGTATTGAGTTTATGCGTGGCATAGTACAGCACCGGTGTGGGCACCATACCGACATCGATCACATCGCAACCGCCGGCACGCAGGCCATTACTCAATGCATGGGCAAGATCAGGGCTGGATAATCGGCCATCCCGACCAATGACAACCTTATCCTGACCACGGACGCGTGCTTCGGTGGCAAAAGCCTGCCCGATCCGGGTGACCGCTTCCGGTGTGAGTGCAGTTTCAACGATGCCGCGTATATCATACGCGCGGAAGATATTTTCGCTAATAGCCATGTTTGATTCGTGATGTAAATAGTTGGTTTAGTCTTCTCAGGCTGTCCCGGTCCGGACTTTTATTTGTGGCCGGAATGTCCAAAGCCGCCAGCGCCCCGCCTGCTTTCATAAAAATCGTCTACCACCTCAAAGTCGGCCTGTACCACCGGAACAAATACCAGCTGTGCAATACGGTCGCCCTGTTCGATGGTGAAACTGTCGGTGCCACGGTTCCAGCATGAAACAAATAACTGTCCCTGGTAATCCGAATCGATAAGGCCGACAAGATTGCCCAGCACAATGCCGTGCTTGTGGCCGAGGCCTGAGCGGGGAAGAATGGTTGCTGCCAGGCCAGGGTCTTCTATATGAATGGCTATTCCGGTCGGAATCAGTTCAGTTTCACCTGGCTCCAGGGTGATGGTTTCATCAATGCAGGCACGCAGGTCCATGCCTGCCGAGCCTTCTGTGGCGTGTGCCGGAAGCGGAATCTGATCACCGATGCGGTCATCAAGTATCTTAAGCTGTATTTTTCTCATGCTGCCTGTTTTTATTGTATTGATGGGCAACCAGGTTGATCAGTTCACGTGCCAGCGTTGTCTTGCGGGCCTGTTCCAGGACCTGTTCACCGTCTGTCCAGATAACGTGAAGCGCATTGTATTCGCTGTTGAAGCCAATGTCTTGAGCATTTGCATCTTTGCCAACCCGGTTGGCGGCAATCATATCCAGTGCCTTGTTTTTCAACTTGGTTCTTGCATTGGTCTCGATATTCTCGGTCTCTGCGGCGAAGCCGACAACGAAGGGTCTCGTGCTGCTGCCGGCTACAGCAGAGACGATGTCCTCGGTGCGTTCGAGTTCGATGCTTAATTCGGCGTCGTGCTTTTTCAGTTTCTGCGCGCTTGCGGTTTTCGGGCGGTAATCGGCAACGGCCGCGGCCGAAATGAAAACCTGATTATGGCGTACTTGCTGTATCACGGCTTCGTACATCTGGGCCGCGGTCTCGACATCGATTCGATGTACGTCTTCCGGCGTTGCCTCACTACTGGGGCCGCTGATCAGTGTTACATTGGCGCCGGCTTCACGAGCGGCGCGAGCCAGCGCAAAACCCATGCGGCCAGAGCTGCGGTTGCCGATGAAGCGTACCGGGTCAATCGGTTCCCAGGTGGGACCGGCCGTGACCAGGACATTGATATCCTGCAATACGCCGCTTTTAAACAGGCCGGAGAGGGCATCGATTAATTCGGGCACGTCAAGCATGCGGCCTTCACCGGTTTCACCGCAGGCCTGGGAGCCGGAGGCAGGCCCAAACAGGTGGACACCCCTTTGTTGCAAAATACTTGAATTATCCTGGGTGGCAGCGTCGCTCCACATAACATGATTCATTGCGGGTGCGAGCGCGAGCGGTGCTTCACTGGCCAGGCAGAGCGTGGTCAGCAGGTCATCGGCTCGACCTTGCGCCAGTTTGGCCATGCTGTTGGCGCTGGCGGGTGCGATCAGGATGGCATCCGCCCAGCGTGCCAGTTCAATGTGGCCCATACCGGCCTCGGCAGCCTCATCCAGTAATTCGGTATGCACCGGATTTGCCGAAAGGGCCTGAAAGGTCAGAGGTGTGACGAAGCCGGTGGCGCCATGGGTCATCACTACACGTACCTGGGCGCCGGCATCACGTAGACGCCGTGTCAGCTCGGCGCTCTTGTACGCGGCGATACCGCCGGTTATGCCGAGGACGATGTGCTTGCCATTGAGCGTGTTCATGACTGTATTGTAACAGTTATCAGTTTGCGGGCTGATTTGCCGTGGTCGGGGCAACTGGTTAATATTGGACCCTGACAAGGATGATGCAAAATGGAGGGAACCATGTCACTGGTAATATCTGACTGGCCAGTCGAAGAAAGGCCGCGCGAAAAGCTGCTCGATCGCGGCGCAGATACACTCACCGATGCCGAACTGCTGGCAATATTTCTCAGAACCGGAACCCGGGGCATAACCGCTGTAGATCTTGCACGCGGATTGCTCGATGAATTCGGTGGCCTCAAACCCCTGCTCGATGCAAGCGAAACCGAGTTCTGCCTGCACCGCGGGCTTGGCCGCGCCAAGTATGCCCAGCTGAAAGCCGTGCTGGAAATGGCGCGCCGCCATATGTTTGAGAACATTCAGCGTGGTGATGCGTTATGTTCACCGGATGATACACGCAACTATCTCACTGCAGAACTGCAAGCCTGTGTGCATGAAGTGTTCGCCTGCCTGTTTCTTGATAACCGCAACCGCGTTCTCACGTTTGAAAAAATGTTTTATGGCACGATTGATGGCGCCAGCGTGTACCCGCGCGAAGTGGTGCGCAGGGCCATCGATAACAATGCGGCTGCAGTCATTTTTGCGCACAATCATCCTTCGGGTGTGGCCGAGCCGAGTTCAGCTGACAGGCAAATTACGCAGAGGTTGAAAGATGCGTTGGCGCTGGTAGATGTGCGCGTGCTTGATCACATGATTATCGGTGATGAAGTGGTTTCGTTTGCCGAAAGGGGGCTTTTATAAACGTATTTAACGGAAGTCAGGGAAGGTTTGTTTCAACGCAGAGGCGCAAAGACGCAAAGGGCGCAGAGTTTTATTGGATTTTAATGAGGCGGATTTATCCCGGTTATTTGGTTTTCCTTTGCGTTAATTAATATGTATTTGTCAGGAGTGGGTTGTGGTTCTGATGCTGTAGACTGCCTAAGAGGATGAATTAGAAGTTCGTGTATTACTTTCTTCAATACAGGTAAACGATAGCAAACCCAGGCCTAGCCATAGAAAGCCTATCGCCAGCCATTGCCAGAAGGCAAAGCTCAACCAGAGCGGTATGCCCATTTCCCGCCAGCTGGTATCGACCCATCCCAGGTCACGCTGGTCAAGATAAAGCCAGAACTGGGTGATGCCAATGGCTACAAGCGGGCTTGCTGTCAGGAACAGAGGCAGGGCATTGACTCTTTGACGCAGCATGGCATGGACCATCAACATGAGTACCCCGATATACAATCCCGAGAATGTGAGCAGACCGAGGATTTCGTGGGCCTTGTATACCCAGTTCGACAGGTCCCTGATTAGTAGTTTTTCAAGCCCCAGTAACATTCCGCAGATCAGGCCGGTACGCAGGGCAGAGATGGCAATTGATGTTGCAGGAAGTGCCGGATGCAGGGCTTTCTGTAAAGCGGTTACGTATGGCCACAGTAAAAGCATCGCCAGACTCAGGGTACTTGCAAACCACACATAGCCGGCTGGATTGTGTTTCTGCGAAGCCAGTGCAGAGGCCACCGTATAGATCCAATCGAATCCCCCGGGATATTGTTTAGCCGACAGAAACGAACCAGATGCCAGCACCAGTAGTGATGCTATATACCACCAAAGCGCCTGCTGCTGGTGGATGTTCAGTCCTCGCCCCTCGTCCCTCGCCCCTCGTCCCTTTTTTTTATGCTGCCCCACTGAAATGATTCGATGGTGTAGCCGGAAGGCCTGGTTGAGTCATTCGGTGGTTTCACCGCGTTCGGCAGCCACAGGCGTTTGTTGGCCAGCATGCGGTTCGGATTGCCGCCAGGAAAAGCATGCGGGTTGGTCGATACGATGTCGCGTATTAATTTTTCCTGCAGGTAAGAGTTGCCGGGAATCAGCGTGTTGACGATTTCGCCGAGTGTGTCACCGGTTTTAATGTCCCAGTAGCTCTGACTCAGCGGATAGACTTCTATGCGTGTGGATTCGGCCCACGCCAGGCTGGTTGATAGCAACAGCATTAAAACTAGATATCTCATCCACTGAAGTATAGCTTACAATGCATGTCTGACCTGATGCTTCAAAACCATGCTTAGACTCGAAGACCTGAAAATACCGAATCTGGAACCCGTAAACCTGACGATCGAGCCGGGTGAATGCGTGGGCCTGTCCGGTGAATCGGGAAGCGGCAAGACGCTCTTGCTCAGGGCAATTGCGGATATGGATGAGCACGGCGGGCAAGTGTACGCAGAGAATATTGCACAGGACCAGGTCAGGGCCCATGAATGGCGCCGCCGCGTAATGCTGCTACCGGCTGAAAGCCAGTGGTGGTTCGATACAGTTGATCAGCATTTCAGCGCACCGGCAAAACATATTGAAGCGCTTGGCTTCGGGCAGGAAGCTATGGGCTGGAATATCAGTCGTTGTTCCAGCGGTGAGAAACAGCGTTTGTCTATTTTACGCATGCTGTCTAATTGCCCACGCGTGCTATTGCTTGATGAGCCGACTGCAAATCTCGACAGCAGTAACATCACGCGTGTAGAAGGCCTCGTTCGCGGCTACCTGTCAGAACATCATGCCGTTGCGATCTGGGTCAGTCACGATGCTTCTCAACTTGAGCGGGTTTCGCAACAGCAATACCACTTGAGTGACGGCAAACTGGAGCAGGTGGGTGCGGCATGAAGACTGAGTTGATCGTACTGACCGCGCCAGACCTGATGCTGGCTTCGATGCTGGTGCTGGCACTGATTGGTCTCGGCATGCGCCTCGGCCTTGGTGTTAGCAGGACATTGACGGTCGCCGCTGTGCGTACCACAGTGCAGCTACTCCTGGTCGGCCTGATACTCGAGACCGTTTTTTCACAGGCCAGGTTGACATGGATTATGTCGATTGTACTGGTAATGATGACGGTTGCTGCCTGGGAAATACTCGCACGTCAGAAAAGAAAGTTAAAAGGCTGGTGGGGATTTGGCGTCAGTGCATTTTCACTGTTCATTTCTTCATTTCTGATAACGCTGCTGGCGCTGATTATCATAATAAAGGCGGACCCCTGGTATACGCCACAATATGCGATACCCCTGCTGGGTATGCTGTTGGGTAATACCATGAACGGTATTGCGCTTGGGATGGATCGCCTGGTTCAAACCGCCTGGCAGCAACGTGCTGTAATCGAGCAGCGCCTGATGCTTGGGCAGAAAGACAGGGAGGCGATACGAGAAATAGCACGAGACAGCATGCGTGCCGGAATGATTCCGATAATTAATGCAATGGCGGCTGCCGGTGTGGTCAGTTTGCCTGGAATGATGACAGGCCAGATCCTGGCCGGCAGCCCGCCTGTAGAAGCCGTTAAATACCAGATACTCATCATGTTTCTGGTGACTTCCGGCACAGGGTTTGCTGTTATCACGGTGTTGCAGTTGATTATCCGGCGAATGTTCGATTCGCGTGAGAGACTACGGTTCGATCACCTGCTCAGAGAACCCCGATAGAGAAAGCCCGGGCCTGGCTGTTTTTTTATTTAACGCCGGTCTTCTTTGAATTTTTAATAGCGGCGTATTCCATGAAAGGCTCCAGATGATCAATAACAAAGGGCAGGTCATTGTCGCTGACCTTGTTGAAATTGCCTGACATGATGTGCACAAGGGCATCACTTAGAATGTCTTCCTGAGGAATGTTCTTGACGGCCTTTTGTACATGGTCATCATAGTAATTGAATACCTGGGCATCGTCTTTTTTGAGGGCTGATTTTAAAGCCTCATCTGCACGCATGCATAGCATGTCAAAGCTCAGGCCTCTGTTATTCAGTCCGGTGCCGGTCAAACCTGCAACGATATTCAGATGAATTTTGGCATCCCCCCTGTTGAATACCATGGCGTTTATCTGATCCTGGACTCTGCTGACAGCAACCTGTGCTTTTATTCTATTTGTCATTGGCATTAACAGTGCAAATTTAGCTTCACCGATTCGCGATATGACTTCTTCGTCGCGCAGAACGCTTTTTAACTTGTCAGCTACCGAGATAAGTATTTTATCAGACGCCTGTTTGCCCAGATCATTCTTCATTTCCTGAAATGAATGGAGCTCCAGGTACGCGATCGATAAATCAAGATGATGTCGCATCGAAATAGAGAGTGTCTTTTTTCCATGCTCTTCAAAGTTGGTGAAGTTGCTGAGATTGGTAAGCCTGTCGACGCCTTTCAGGTTTTCCAGCTGTTCCATCTTTCGTGTCAGGTCAAGGTACGAGTGGGCCCTGCTGATCAGGTCAATATCACTGAACGGTTTGGAGATAAAGCCGGTCGCGCCCATTTCAAACACGGCCCGCATTGCGGCATGTGAGTCACTATGCCCGGTAATCATGATGACAGGCAGTTGAGCTGTTCTGTAAACGTCAATAGAGCGAATCTTATGCAAAAACTGCAGGCCATTCATCTCCGGCATCTGAATGTCAGCAAAAATAACATCGAATGAGTGATCTTTCTGAACCAGATCCCATGCTTCTTTGCCATTGCTCGCTTCGACTACGGAATAGTCTTCTGACAGGATCTTTACAGCGCTTTTTCGGACTGTTTTTGAATCATCAACAAACAGTATCTTGGGTTTGATCTTTATGCTTTTCAGCATCTCAGCTACCTTAATGGCCTATACGAACGTTCACGGTGGAACAATAAAAACAAGATGAAACCTTGTTTTCTTATTCCTAATATAGATTAAATACAGGCATGTTCAAGCAAGTGCTTGAATTATATTGGCTAATTGAGGCGAGTCAGGCCCTGCAGGTCAGGGCCTGAGTGTATTAACGGCCCCCGTTTTGCTCCCGAGTGTTGTTTTGCAGGCTGTTCTGCAGTCCAGCAGGGGACTGATGCATGGCAGGGTTGCTGCGCAAGCGATCGAGAGCTTCCTGTTTTTTCTCGGTTGCGAGGTTTTCCCAGCGATTGCGCAAATTTTCTTTTTCTTCTTCAGGGAGGTCATTAAACCACTGGTATTTGTTTCGCATCGCCTGTTTTAATTCAAGCGGCAGATCGTGAAATTCTTTCATGCGTTGACGCATTTTGGCCTTGTCTTCAGGCGAGGTATTCTTCCATTGCTGCAGCCGACTCTTTGCCTGTTCTCTCTGGTCCGGCGTCATTTCAATCCAGCGCGATGCACCTGTAATCAGGCGTTGTCTGCGTTCGTCTGGAATATTCTCCCAGCCGTCTTCAAGGTTTCTCAGTACAGCCCGCTGCTCTTCATTCAGCTGCTCCCAGTCAGTCGCTGCATTATTAGCAGTGGCTGACATGACGACTGAAAAGTACAGTAAGCCTGTAAGGGCGATGTGAGTAAGCATTTTATTCATTTTCTTTTCCATTGCGGTTTTCGGCAAATATCATGTTCAGTTGTATCGGGTCGATCCACTGGCCATCCAGTGGTTCGAACTCGGCAATAAATTCAAGCAGCTCTGCATCAGGCAACTCTTCTGCAGTTTGTTGCTCGTCAGCCTGCTTGTTGCCTGCAAAGGCGGTAGGCGGCAATAACAAAAGTAATAAGAGTGTAATTGCCCTAGCTCGCATGTTCTTCCTCGATCATCCACGCGACAAAGTCAAGGTCCTGTAAAAGTTCAAAGTCTTCATTGGCTATGACCATCTCGAAATCATCCGTATTCATCTGTTGAATGTTCGGGGTCGAAAAAAACTGCCAGCCATTGATCACAGTGACAAGCAAGACGGCAAACGTTGCTGCTTTCAACCACTGCGGATTGAGCAGGCGCGGTTTTTCTGCCAGCGCCAGGGCGCGATGCCTGGCCTGGTTCAGGCGCGACAAGGTGTGTGCGTCGAGGTGTTCAACACTTTCATCGAGCGACTCGATCACTGATTCCAGTTGTGCCTTATTCATGTATGTGTCATGTTTATCGTTCATGCAATGTATGCCTCAAGAGTCTGTTTGAGTGCTTTTGTTGCACGTGAATAATGTGTTTTTACGCTACCCTGGCTGCAGCCCATGGCTTTGGCCGTTTCCTTTACGTCAAATCCTTCCCACGCGCGCAACAGGAATGCCTGTTGTTGTCGAAGTGGCAACTGCCTGATTGCATTCAGGGTAACACTCATGAGCTGATCTTTATTTGCGCTGCTGTCAGGTGGTAATGTAACGCTGTCCGCTGCCTGCTGTATTGGATCATAGCCGTCATTTTCATCTTCATGGCCGGTACGCAACCAGGTGAATACTTTGTTATATGTGCGAGAGCGTCGATACCTGTCCCTGATCTTGCTTTGCAGGATTCTGTGAAACAATGGGCCCCAGTCAGCTTCGCTTTTATGGCTGTAATTTTTCACCAGCGACAACATGGCGTCCTGAACAATGTCCATGGCATGGTCCGGGTTGCCGGTGGCGATTTCGGCCATGCGGAAGGCGCGTTTTTCAACGCTTGCCAGAAATCGGTCTAATGCCTGACGGTTATCCAGGATGTTGGCCTCATTACGATTGTTAAAAGCTTTCTGCCCCAGGATCAGGGCAGGATTACCGGATATACACAGGTACCCGTCAGCTTCGCAAAAAAAGCATTTTAACATTGGTAATGAGTTCGGCATGTCTGTGTGTTGTTTTCCTTGTTTCACCATCAAAAACAGTAAATGTTCATAAACTCCCCTCTCCCCTGTAAATGGAAGAGAGAAGCTCAAACGGAACCTGACTTGTATGTGATTATTAACGCGCTGGCAGGGGATTGGTTGACAGTTGGTTTTAAGTTATTGATTATTATGTCAATTATATTTGCTATGCCCTGCATTTCTCTCAAGACGAGGGCAAGTACCCCGTGAAGTTTGCCGAGGCATTCGGTTTTGGTAGGGAAAATTCGACAGGGACGTCGAATTTAGTCCTGTCGAGCCCGGACGGTGAGTCAGGACGGCCCGTAGGCAAAGCCGAATGCCTCGGAACCCGAAGGGCAAACTGGTCGGGCGGCGTTCTTTTGGTTACTTTTCTTACGCTGTTGACTAATTTGCCTGGAGCAAATTAGCACGCCTAGCGCCCGAAGGGTGGAGCACAGGGATGTGCGCAATTCACGAAAAGTAACTCGCCATCAAGGCGAAACAAAATCTGTCAAATTATTAAGTTGTTATGTTCTATATAAATGTAAAACACCGGGTCACCAGCAATACAGTACCGTAGTAACAGTTGAGCTAACTCCAATTTAATAGAGAAAGCTGGCTAGGCAGCTGAAACCTCTTCCAGCAATTTCGCATAGTTCTCTACCGGGAGTCTCGGCCCGAACTGCTGAACTACATGTGATGCCGCCAGGCTTGCCAGTTTACCGGCATCCGCTGTCGAGTAACCATGGGTAATGCCATACAGGTATGCGCCTGCAAACATATCGCCCGCACCGTTGGTATCAACGGGTTTTATCGGAAATGGGTCAATTTTATGGGTCTGTGCTCCATCAAATATCAGCGCGCCTTTCGAGCCCAGGGTAATAGCAAAGCTCCCGGCAAAGGTTGTAATGACTTCAATTGCATCATCAATCGAGTTCTTGCCGGTATAGGCCAGCGCTTCAGATTCGTTACAGAACAGCATATCAATGCCATCACCGATGGTTTCTGTTAGTTCCTTATGAAAGTACTCAACGATCGCAGGGTCGGAAAAAGTAAATGCAGTTTTTACGCCATTGGCTTCCGCAATCTTGCGTGCATGTATATTGGCTTCCTTGGCTGAAGGCGATGTCACCAGGTAGCCTTCCATATACAGGTATTCCGATTCTTTTATATGGCTGTCGCTGATTTCGTTTACCGATAGTTCGGAAGATATTCCAAGATAGGTATGCATGGTGCGTTCAGCATCGGGTGTAACCATCACCAGGCATTTTCCTGTAATGCCGCTGGCATGAGTGCCATTGACGTTGGTGTCAACACCGGCTTCTTTAAGATCATGTAAATAAAAGTGTCCAAGATCGTCATCGGCAACCTTGCAGGCATAATACGATGAACCGCCCATGGCGCTGACGGCAATCAGGGTGTTTGCGGCCGAGCCACCACTGGCCCGGTTGCCTTCAAAGGCATCCAGGTGTGTCATCAGACGATGCTGCTCTTCTTCATCGACCAGTGTCATAACGCCCTTGTCTATTTCCATAAGGTTCAAAAAGCCGTCTTCAACCTCGAATTCCATGTCCACCAGGGCATTGCCAAGCCCGTATACATTGTATTTCTTCATCAAGTAAACCTTGCGTTGATTATCACTCGGGGCGTATTGTCACATACATGGCCTGCAAGGTCATGTGGTCTGCTGTCAGGCAACTGTGTTTCCTGTGCAAAAGTCTGGGGGGGACGATGGATAGCACAATAACATTACCGCTCTGGTTATTTGTTCTTATCGCCGTGTTTGCCGCGATCATGGTGCTGGATCGTTTCCTCATGCCCGGCATGCGCTGGTATTTCCGGCGGCGTGTTAATCGTGTTATTGATGAAATTAATACACGGCTGGATGTGGAAATACGGCCATTGCAAATTACCCAGAGAAAAGCCTTGATCGAACGGCTGGTCTACGATGAAAAAGTCCTGGATGCAATCAAGCAAACTGCACAGGAAAAAGGCATGCCGACTTCAGTCGTGCAGGACAAGGCGAGAAAGTATGCCAATGAAATTACCCCTGCTTTCAACGCCTATATGTACTTTCGTATTGGCTACTGGATATCAAAAAAACTGGCGCGGCTGATATACAGGATGCGTGTCGGCTTTTTTGATAATCACGAACTAAGCAAAGTCGATCCCGAGTCAGCCGTTGTGTTTGTGATGAACCACCGCAGTAATATGGACTATGTCCTGGTTTCGTTTCTGGTGGCGGAGAAGACGGCGCTTTCATATGCTGTTGGCGAGTGGGCGCGTATATGGCCGCTGCAAACCCTGATTAAATCCATGGGTGCTTTTTTTGTGCGAAGAAATTCGGGCAACCCGCTGTATCGCCGCGTGCTTGAGCGTTATGTAAATATGTCTACACGTGCAGGTGTTTGCCAGGCTGTGTTTCTGGAGGGTGGCCTGAGTAAGGACGGTGCCTTGCGTGATCCGCGTCTTGGCTTTCTGGACTATATGTTGCGCGATTTTCATGCTGATACAGATAGGGATATCACTTTCATACCGGTCGGCATCAACTATGACCGCGTGATCGAGGACAGGAGCCTGGTGCGCAGGCTGGATCATGATGCGGAAGAGCGCAGCAAATGGTTTGTGTTTAAAACGACTGTTCGGTTTATGACAAAAACATTGTTACTTCCAAGGAAGATTCGACTGAGCCGTTTTGGTTATGCAAACGTTAATTTTGGTAACCCGGTTTCTGCTAAAGCATATTGCGAGCAGAACGGCCTGGAGTTTTCCCAGCTGGAACAGGAGCCGAGATTTGAGCAGGTTTCAAAACTGGCGGATAAGCTCATGGTAGAGATTAAAGCAGCTATACCCATTACGCCGGTCGCATTAATGTCTGAAATTATTCTTGCAAACAGGAATGCCTGGAAAAGCGAGCTTGAACTCAAGGCGCAGGCATTGAAAAGGATGGAGATTCTGAAACAGCTGGGTGCGCCGATCAGGATATCATCCAATACAACAGAAAGCGTGTTCGATGGTGCGCTCATTATTATTGAAGGTAGGGGCTGGCTTGAGATGCAGGATAATCTCTGCAAGGCCAAAGAAAAAGCAATCGTGATGCTTGAATATTATGCCAATTCGATAGCGCACTGGAATAACTAGTGAAAAGCTAATCATGTTATCTCGCAGAGGCGCAGAGAACGCAGAGGGTTATAAGGTTTTATTTGTAATAGTCAGGACTTGATCTGACAGTCAGTGTCATACCAACTCGGGCTCAGATCATGAGAGTCTGTCTGTGCAGTCAGGACGGGTCATCAAAAGACACGATAAGAACAATCTCTCGCAGAGGCGCTAAGGGATTTAGCACTATTTGCGTCCTCTGCGTTTTTCGCGGACAAACAACATGTCTGATATCTGCGTTCATCTGTGGATTGAAAATGTTATTTGTGTATTCGCAAAGCTTGTATTCATTTCTCCAGCTGGGCAATAATCCTGTTCTTGCGCTTTTCTGCTTCAATGAAGATGCGTTTGATGTGCGGGTATTCGTTTTTGATGCGCTGATCCATTTCGGCAATGGCAATTTCCATCTCGTCTGATAACAGTTCATCCTGAAAATCGATACTGATATTTACCAGTACAAAATCAGGCCCCATGTGCATTGTCAGTACTTCATTAACATGTTCTGTAGCGGCATGTGTATTCAAAATAGACCTGATGCCATCAATCACATGCCGGTTGGCGCTTTCGCCAATCAATAGTCCCTTGGTTTCATAGGCCAGCCAGATCGCGGTGCCCACCAGGATCAGGCCGATGATGACCGAAGCGGCGCCGTCGAAATAGAGGTAACCTGTCCATTGGGCGAGCATGATTCCGCAGAAGGCTACGAGCAGGCCCAGCATCGCGGCGCTGTCTTCGAAAAGCACAACAAAAATCGAAGGGTCCTTGGCGCGTTGTACGGCTTCGATATAGCCGCGCTTGCCTTTGACGCTGCTGAATTCACGAAAAGCGAAATACCAGGCGGCGCCTTCGAAAAGCATGGCGAGACCCAGCACAACGTAGTTGATCATCGGGTTGGTGATTGGCTCGGGATTAAGTATATGCTGTATGCCTTCATAAATGGAGATGCCGCCACCGAGTGCGAAAATCAGGATGGCGACGATGAAGCTCCAGAAATACACTTCCTTGCCATGGCCAAAGGGGAAGTATTCATCCGCCGGCTTTTTCGCCTGCTTCAGGCCATGAAGTAATAATATCTGATTGCCTGTGTCGACCAGTGAGTGGATGCCTTCAGACAGCATGGCGGAGCTGCCAGTAATAAATGCCGCGGTGAATTTTGTTATCGAGATCAGGGTATTGCCGATCAGCGCCGCGATGATAACTTTGGTTGAGCCTGAGGCCATTAAATATTTTCCTTGAGATTGCTGCTGGAAGGCTGGCATGAGGCCAGGCTGTTCAATGCATACTGCATGAAACGCTTCGCTTGCGCATGCCTGCGAAAAATCGAGAGCAGGTCAGGACAAGGCTTTGCTGTTGCCGGCCATTACTGTTTGTCGTCAAATATTGTTATTTTTCTGTCGGTTTTGGACTGCTGCATGAATAAAGTCCACAGTGCGCCGCGATCAGCACCGCCGTCATCATCAAGCTTTGCACCTGTGACAATATCTATTGTGCCATCAAGGTCGAGATCGCCAGGATTGGCGAGGGCGCTGCCAAATTGCGTTCCATCTGTGAGAGTGCCGGGGAAATTGCCCGAGACACTGGAGATTTTCGATTCAGAAATAATTTCGCCATCTCTTTCCATGAACATGAGCCAGACAGCGCCGCGATTGCTGCCGCCGTCATCGTCCTGCTCTGCTCCCGCGGCGATATCGAAGATGCCATCGCCGTTTATATCGCCGAGCCCGGTCACAGAACTTCCAAAGTGATCGTCGTCATCAAGGCCGCCGTTAAAGTTGCCGTTCGTTGCGGAAATCTTTTGTTCAAACCGGACGGTGCTGTCAGCATTCATCAACAGCACCCAGACAGCACCACGGTCTACGCCGCCGTCATCGTCGCCGATGGCGCCGACGGCAATATCCTCGATACTGTCTGCATCGAGATCACCAATACCCGAGATCGAGCTGCCGAAGAAGTCACCATCACGGAGTGTGCCTGCAAATTCCCCGCTACTGTCAGACACCTTTTGGAAGCTGAAAATCGTGCCATTTTCAGCTAAAGATAAAATCCAGATTGCTCCGCGATCAGTGCCGCCGTCATCGTCGCCGATGGCGCCGACGGCAATTTCCGGTAACAGGTCATTGTTCAGATCGCCGATGTTGGCGATCGCAGCGCCGAACTGGTCATTGTCTTCCAGCAAGCCGTTGAAACCACCCTCGGTATTGGATATTTTTTGCGCGAACTGCACAGTGCCATCGGCATTCATGAACAGTATCCACACGGCGCCGCGGTCTGTTCCGCCATCATCATCCAGTGGTGCGCCCACGGCGATATCCAGTATGCTGTCGCCATTCAGGTCACCCAGTTCGGCAACGGCGCTGCCAAAGCGGTCGCTGTCATCAAGCCCGGCTGGAAAATTCCCTTCGGTGTCCGATATCTTCTGTTCAATATCCACTATGCCGTCATCATTCATGAACAGTATCCACACGGCACCACGGTCCGTTCCGCCATCGTCATCCAGCGGTGCACCCACCGCCAGGTCGATAACGCCGTCGACTTCGAGGTCACCGATGTTGGCAACGGCGCTGCCGAACTGGTCGTTGTCTTCGAGCACGCCCTCAAAATTGCCGGCCGTGTCAGATACCTTTTGCACTGAATCGACGCCTGTAGTCACTGTTGTCTCCGTACAACTACGGCCCGACAGCGCCAACCAGGCGAACAGGATAAATACAATCTTTTGAGACTTGTTTAAACGCATAAGCTATTACTTTATGACACCAAGGGCTGTGACAAGTTTATCAATATGCGCATGGCTGTGTGTGGCCGAGAGTGTGATGCGCAAGCGGGCGGTGCCTTCGGGCACGGTAGGCGGGCGTATCGCAGTGACCAGTATGCCCTGGTCCAGAAGCTGTTCGCTGACCGCAACCGTGGTTTGGGTATCGCCGATAATAACCGGCTGGATTGCAGTCTGGCTGTTCGTCAGTTCAATACCCGTTTGCTCACAACAGCTTGTGAAATAATGAATGTTGTTTTTCAGCCGGCCGCGTAATTCCGGGTGTGATTTGATGATGTTCAGGCTGGCGCGTGTAGCCTCAGCCACCGCGGGTGGTGACGCAGTTGTGTAGATGTAGGTGCGGGCTTTCTGGATCAGGGTTTCAACCAGTTCATCGCTGCCTGCAATGAATGCACCGGCTGTGCCCAGGGCTTTGCCCAGGGTTGCCATGTAGATAGGGACATCGGCTGTCGCAACACCATGGTGCTCCAGTGTTCCACGCCCATTGGCGCCGAGTACGCCAAATCCGTGGGCGTCATCGACCATAAGCCAGGCGCCATGTTTCTGGCATATATTTGCCAGCGCAGGGACTTCTGCGATATCGCCATCCATGCTGAATACGCCATCTGTTAATACCAGTTTTTCGCCAGTGGTTCTGCTGGCAAGCTTCGTGTCCAGCTCCTCAGCCGCGTTATGCGGATAACGCATCATGCGCGCACCCGAAAGCAGACCGCCATCAAGCAGTGATGCGTGGTTCAGGCGGTCTTCCAGTACGGTATCACCCATGCCGACCAGTGCCTGTGCCAGGCCGAGGTTTGCCATGTATCCGGTGGAGAACAGCAGGGCTCTTGGATAGCCGGTGAATTCAGCAAGCGCCTGTTCAAGTGCATGGTGTGCGCGGGAGTGGCCGTTGATCAGGTGTGCAGCACCGCTGCCCGCGCCGTAGTGTTCTATGCCTTTAATGAATGCCGCCTTGACTTCGGGATGGTTGGCAAGGCCGAGGTAGTCATTGCTGCAAAAGCAGATGACCTCCTTGCCATCGATGATCATCTCGGGCTGCTGCGGCCCGTCACTGACACGGCGGCTGCGATAAAGGTGTTGCGCTTTGCGCTGTTGCAGTTCTTTATGTAGGTCTTTCAATTCGACAAGGAAATCGATTTTTTAAAAAAAGAAACTGATGTAACCGCAGAGGCGCAGAGGCGCAGAGAAAAGATATATGTTTTTAAAACATGTGTTAACTCTGCGTCTCTGCGCCTCTGCGGTAAATAAAATAGTCACGCGGTTGCTGCTGTGTCCAGATCTTGTTTTGCAGTATCAATCGGATTGATGCCCAGCTTGTCGAACAGGACGCGGTCGTGGTTTTCGTCCGGGTTTGTTGTGGTCAGCAGCTTGTCGCCGTAGAAGATGGAGTTTGCGCCGGCGAAGAAACACAATGCCTGCATCTCGTCGCTCATTTCGCTGCGTCCAGCTGACAGTCTGATCCATGATTCGGGCATGAGGATGCGGGCGACGGCAATCGTTCTGACGAAGTCGAGGGCATCGAGTTTCTCAACACCGTGCAAGGGTGTGCCTTCGACCTGTACCAGCATGTTAATCGGCACGCTTTCCGGATGTTTGGGCAGGTTGGCGAGTTGCTGCAACAGCGATATGCGATCTTCCTGCTGCTCACCCATGCCAACGATACCGCCGCAACAGACATTGATGCCGGCATCGCGTACATGCTCCAGGGTATCGAGCCTGTCTTCGTAAGTGCGGGTGCTGATGATGTCACCGTAGTATTCCGGCGAGGTATCCAGGTTGTGATTATAGTAATCCAGCCCGGCCTGCTTCAATCTCTGTGTCTGCTGCTGTGTCAGCATGCCCAGGGTGACGCAGGTTTCCAGTCCCAGCGCATGGACTGCCTCGACCATTTCGATGACCCTGTCCAGGCTCTTGTCGGTCGGATTGCGCCAGGCCGCGCCCATGCAGAAACGGCTGGCGCCGTTATGTTTGGCTGCCCGGGCTTTTTCCACGACCTCTTCGAGAGGCAACAGGCGCTCGCGCTCAAGCTCGGCATCATTTCGCGCACTCTGCGAGCAGTAGGCACAGTCTTCCGGGCAGGCGCCGGTCTTGATGCTGAGCAGCGTGCTGACCTGGACATGATTCGGGTCGAAATGCCGGCGATGCAGGCTATGTGCCTGAAACAGTAAATCATTGAACGGAAGTTCAAACAGGGTGGTGATTTCGGATTTGGTCCAGTCGTGGCGCAGGGAATTCATACGTATCGGCTAATTGAGTACAATGGGTATCTATTCTACATGACATGGAGTGATCATGAATATGGACGTTACCAGCCTCCGTGCCAGCCTGCTGCAGCGGCTGATCAGCACTGTTTACCCGCCACGCTGTGTTTTATGCGGTTCCCATGGTTTTGGCGACATGGATATCTGTGAGGATTGTTACCAGGACCTGCCGTGGATCGGATCTGCATGCACGCAATGCGCAATACCGTTGGCCAAACACAGCGGTGAACATCTCAAGTGCGGCCTGTGCCTGAAAAAACCGCCGCTATTCGATCGCAGTTTCTGCCTGTTCAGTTATGAAAAAGAGGCGGTCACCTTGATCCACCAGCTCAAGTTCAACGAAAAACTGGCGAATTCAAGATTACTGGGCAATATGCTTGCCGACGCAATAGATAAAAATGCGATTGAGTTACCGGACTGTATTCTGCCGGTGCCGCTTTATAAAAAACGTCTAAGGCAGCGTGGCTTCAATCAAGCAATAGAGCTGGCTCGACCTGTCGCGAACACGTTCGGCATACCTCTGGATATTCGTTCTGTTAAACGCGTGCGTGATACACATTCACAAACGGAGCTGGATAGACAGCAGCGTAGAAAAAATATCCGTGCTGCTTTTGAGGTCATTGAGCCTTTAAGTGCACAACACGTCGTTGTTGTAGACGATGTTGTAACCACAACATCCACCGTAAACGAGCTCGCGCGCATATTGAAACGGGCAGGTGTCAGGCGAGTGGATGTGTGGAGTATTGCCAGGGCTGTCTGACCCGCGTTTCTCACCGGGATTTCGGATTCAGGTGCCGTGGCCAGGATCGAGTGCGGCATGTAGGATGCAATAGCGAAGCGTATTGCACCAATTGCAACCGGTGGATTACGGCTATCGCCTAATCCACCCTATGGGCGCGCGAAGCACAAGCGATTACCAGGTGTTTATTATTTAGCGGGCGATTTTTCCAGCCATCCGGCCACGGCTTCAACCAGTTCTTCTTCCTTGCCATCGAAGAAGTGGTTGGAGCCGGCAACTTCCAGCTGGGTGTAATGTTTATTGCCGGCTTTTTTAGCGGCTTCGGCGCGGGCACCCACGCTCTTCATTATGCCTTCGAGGTCGTCGTCACCGTATATGTCCAACACGGGCAGCCTGATTTTTTCCAGCGCCTTGATGCTGTTCATGCGTGGGTCATCCGCAAATGAGGCCATGCCGATAGCAACAAAGCCGCTTACATTCTGTTTCGATGTGGACAGGTAATATGCTGTCATGGCTGCCCCCTGGCTGTGGCCAATCAGCACGATCTGTTTTGAGCCGTTTTTCTTCAGGTATTCAATGGCTGCGTTGATGCGCGGAGCAACTTCATCGTACAGCGGCGCGTATTCCGGATACTCGGCTTCATTGGGCAGAATCGGCATCTGGATCGACAGGGTGTTCCAGTTGTGTTCGGTCAGGCCGACGCGCAGCGGCTGGACCACCTGCTGCCAGTCGGGGTGGATGCCTGTACCGTGCATCACGATGGCAGCACGGCCCTTGTCTTCTTCGGCTTCGGTGTAGATGCCGAGGAATTCACTGCTACCGTCATTCAGCCAGATGGCTTCGCCATCGAGGATGGCGTCCACTACCTGGTCGGCCCAGCGTTTTTCTTTTGCCAGGTCGGAAGCATGCAGGCTGAATGAAATGGCAAGTAAGGTGACGAAAAGTAATCGTTTAATAGAAATCATGTTATCCCCTTGAACTGATAATCAAGAACCAGCCCTATAAACAGGACGAGTCCAAACCAGTTATTGTTTAAAAATGCCTCGAAGCACCGTGCGGGTTCGCGGTCCTTGATCAGGTACTGCTGCCATATGGCCAGTACGGACGCAGCAACCACGCCTGCGTAATAAAAACCGCTGAGTTCAGCGCGCTGCCCGATCAATATCAGCGCCATGATCAGCATGGCCTGGATAGCGCCGATAATCTTTTTGTCCAGCGGGCCAAACAGTATTGCAGTCGATTTTACACCAATTTTCAGATCATCTTCACGGTCAGTCATTGCATACATGGTGTCGTAGGCCGTGGTCCACAGCACCGTCGCCAGGAACAGCAGCCAGGTCACAGGTGTCAGTTCGTTGGCCTGCGCAGTGTATGCCATCGGTACGGCCCAGCCGAAAGCGGCGCCGAGGTGGACCTGTGGCAGGAAGTGGTAACGCTTCATGAACGGGTAGCTCGCTGCCAGCACCACGCCGACCAGTGACATCATGATGGTCAACCTGTTCATCAGCAGCACCAGGCCAAAGGCGCAGATACTGAGGGTGGCGAACACGATCAGTGCTTCTTTTTCGCTGACCTTGCCGCTTACCAGCGGCCGGTCTTTGGTGCGGGCGACACTGCCATCGATGTCGCGGTCTGCGTAATCGTTGATGGCGCAACCGGCAGAGCGCATCAGGATAACACCCATGATAAATACAACCAGTACCAGAGTGTCTGGCCAGCCCTGTGCGGCGATCCACAAAGAGATCATGGTCGGCCACAACAGCAGCAAAATACCGATCGGTTTGTTGAGGCGTACCAGTATCGCGTATTGCCGCAGGCGCTCCATTACGGCTGAATTTGCTGCCCGGGTAATCTGCGTGTCTGTATATGCGGTCACGGCCCTGACGGCGGCATTTTCACTGATTATTCGCGCCACGCGTGACAGGCCTGCCTTGACTGCTTCAGGCTTAAGCATCTGCAGGCCGTGGTCGACTTTATCCATCACAGGATGGTGTGCGGCTCTGTCCAGCAGGGTGTTCAACTTGTCAAAGGCCTGTTTTGCCGAGGCTGATAGATTCATAGGTCGGATTTTACATTAACTTGCATGGCCACACGGAACACGGCGTTATAAAGTGCTCTCAATATGATAAGTTCAGCTAATGGTAAGTTCACTTAATTATTGGGCGCTTCTTGCCTGTAGTGACACAGTCATTTAATGTAAGTCTATGGCGATCAGAAAATTCGAACAATATACTCCGGAAATAGCTGAATCAGCATTTGTTGATGAGAGTGCGGTAGTGACCGGAAATGTCGTTATCGGCGCGGACAGTTCAGTCTGGCCCATGTGTTCAGTGCGTGGTGATATTCAATCTATACGCATCGGTGAACGCACCAATATTCAGGATGGCAGCATCCTGCATGTTACCCATGACAGCGAGTTCGCTCCGGGCGGAAATGCGCTGTTTATAGGCAACGATGTCACCGTTGGCCACAACGCGGTGGTACATGCCTGCACGGTTGAGGACATGTGCCTGATCGGCATGGGATCGGTGCTGCTCGACGGGGCTGTCGTCAAATCAGGCGCAATTATCGGTGCAGGCTCGCTGGTACCTCCCGGGAAAGAGCTGGCGGGCGGCTATCTCTGGCTGGGTAGCCCGGTAAAACGGGTGCGGGAGCTGACAGAAAACGAGAAAGCCTTCCTTGTATATTCAGCCGCACATTATGTTGATCTGAAAAATCGCCATAAGGCATGAGCTGCTTGCCCGGGGCCGATACGAACTGTTAATAACGGTTTTCACAAAGCCGCAATCCCTTGCTACATCATGGCCTTATCGGGCTTCTGTACTACACTTGGAGTATCAAAGATCTCGTCGAATGGTGCTGTTCAAGTGGCTGATAAAAAAAGCAAAAGTCCAAACGTCAGCGATTTGCATGAAAGCCTTCTGCACCGCGAGGCGGAAATCGATCTGCTGCAGCGAACATTTACCGAAATCGGCAGCGAGCTGGACCTGGACAGGGTGTTCCAGATTGTTGCCGAACGTGCCTGTGAGCTGGTCAAGGCTGAAACGCTGCTGATACCCATCCTCGATTCAAATTGTGAAACCTATACTTACCGGGCCGGATATGGTGTCAATACCGAGGAGGTCGTCGGTGCTTCCCTGCCGCTGGATTTCGGCGTATGCGGCTGGGTGTGGAAGCACAAGAAAGCGTGGTGGCGTGGCGTACTGAGCGAGTTAAATGATGAGGAGCGCGATCGCTGGGAACAGGAGGCGGGTTCACTGATACTGGTGCCGCTGCAGGGTAAACAACATTTTCTCGGCGGCATTTCTGCAATCAACAAGATCGGTAAACATGAGTTCACGCGCAGGGACCTGAACCTGCTGACCATGTTCGCCGGTATCGTTTCCATTGCTATCGAAAATGCAATGACAGTGCAACAGATGGAAGAAACCAGTAAATTGAATGAAGACTATCGCCGGCGATTGAAGATCATGAACAAGCAGCTACTCGAGAGTAACAGGGAACTTGAGTTTCATGCGCTTTATGATCCGTTAACATTGTTGCCTAATCGTTCGCTGTTCAGAGACAGGCTTTCTCGTGATATATCACTCGCTGAATCCAACCAGAGTGAACTGGGCCTGTTATTGATCGACCTGGACCGCTTCAAGGATATTAATGATGCCCTCGGGCATGACAAGGGCGATTACCTGTTAAAAGAAATTGCATTGTTGCTGCAGCAATATGTTCATCCCAGCGATACATTCGCGCGCCTTGGTGGTGACGAGTTCGCAATGATATTGCCAGGCAGCAACAGGGAGCTAATCATTGACAGAGCAAACGCCTTGCTCAGGGCGCTGGAAAAACCCTTCAGTATAAACGGATCAACGATTTCGGTTGGCGCGAGTGTCGGTATCACTGTCTATCCTGAACACGGCGATAATGTGACTGACATGCTGAGCCGGGCAGATTCGGCTATGTACAGTGCGAAGAAATCAAAGCAGGGCGTCATGTTCTACCAGCCTGTTGATGATCATTCACCACTGGGGTATCTGACCATGGTGACAGATTTGCGCAAGGCATTATCTAATGACGAGTTTGAGCTCTATTATCAACCGCAGGTTGATCTCAAAACAGATGAGATTGTCGCGATCGAGGCACTCGGGCGCTGGGTTCATCCACGTTATGGCCTGGTGAACCCGGATGTGTACATTAATGAGCTTGAACAGATCGGTATGATCGAGAAGTACACGAAGTGGGCTATCGAGACAGCGCTCAAACATGCAATAGCATTAAGAAACAATAACCGTGAATTGAAGGTGGCTATCAATATATCAGTCACGGATTTATTGAATCCCGAATTTATGACCTGTCTGGATGCATTGGTTGGCTCAAGGAGAAATGGTGAATTATTGACCTTTGAGATCACGGAGAACCTGTTCCTGTCAGAGTACGACCGTTTGTTCGAAGTGCTTGAGTATATTCGCTACCTGGGGATTACATTATCCATCGATGACTTTGGTACGGGTTATTCTTCATTAAGCCGGTTGAAAAGACTTCCTGTCAGTGAATTGAAAATTGACCGGTCATTTGTCAAAGACATGGAGAAATCACCGAATGATGAGGTGATAGTGCATTCGACAATCGAACTCGCACACAACCTGGGAATGTCGGTGGTGGCAGAAGGCGTGGAAAGCATCGAGACGCTGAGTCGCCTGTCAATGCTCGGCTGTGATACTGCCCAGGGTTTTGTTATCAGCAAGCCTTTGTCGTTTGA
>CALLCZ010000163.1 GCA_937998645.1 uncultured Gammaproteobacteria bacterium | reverse complement strand
CGGCTAAAGTCGCTCCTACAAACAACAAAAAATTCTCTGCGCCTCCGCGCCTCTGCGGTGAAACAATCGTACTTCTTTGCGTCCTTTGCGCCTTTGCGGTGAATCAGTATTACGTCGTCAGGTGCTCGATGATGCGGAATGAAACAACGGCCAGTACCAGAATAATCACGAAAAATATCACTGAACGGTGCTCAAAACGTTTGCCGCGGGATATTTCGATGCGGTTGAGTATCCAGTCAGATCCCAGGTAGAGCACGATACCTGCAATGGTGTAATAGACGAATTCCATATGTTTTACCCCTTTATTTCTAGCAGTTATGCATCTGGTGTGTAGATGTGGAAGCCAAGAATATAGATCAGTACACCCGACACGGATACATAGAACCACAGCGGCAATGTCCAGCGCGCAATGCGTGGATGCGTGTTGAAATTTCCCTTGAATGCATATGCAACAGTAATCAGAACCATCGGCACGATGACAGCAGCAAGGATAACGTGCGAAGCAAGCAGGGTGAAATAAAACGGCCTGATAATTCCCTCGCCGGCAAATGGCATGTATCCGACCTCGGCATGATAGGTCAGGTATGAAACCATAAACACGCTGGAAATCCCCAGTGCCGTTATCATGCACAGACGATGCGCGTTACGGTTTTGTGCCCGGATATAGTAGTAGCCGGCTCCCAGGAACAGTGCGGCCGAGGTGTTGAGTATGGCCTGGAAATGTGGGAGATAAGGGATTATTTCGTCTAGGGTCACGGCGTCAGGCGTTGTATGCAGCTTAAAGGTAGTGCGGGATTATACGTTTATAAAGGATAAATGTTAAACCGCGGAAGTAATAATTCACCGCAGAGGCGCAGAGGCGCAGAGGATTTTGATTGTTTGCGTGAACGACTCTTCGACTTCGCTCAGCACAGGCATTAGCATTGAATAACAATGTTGTCATCTCGACCGAAGGGAGAGATCTCCATAGATTCGGGAGATCTCTCCCTTCGGTCGAGATGACAATTACCATGTTGAACATTTGCGGCTAAAGCCGCTCCCACGTAAACCTTTATAAATCTCTGCGTCTCTGCGCCTCTGCGGTGAATAAAAAAGCAGTTATTTCTTTAACAGCCTGGAGAGGAAACGGACTTCGTTGTTCGTCTTGACCAGGGGGTTACTTCGAGACGTTCATGTTCAGCAGCGACACCGATTTCATCATTATCGAGGTAGCAGCCCGGATCTTCCGCCCAGAAATTTCCGCTGAGTTGCCATGCACGTGTGCGTGAGTTGCCGCCGCATATATTCAGGTAACTGCACTCGGCGCAGCGGCCTTCAACGGGGCGCTGGTCTAGTTTGAGTCCGGCCATTAATGGATCGGATGTGTCCATCCAGATATCGGAGAATGCCCGTTGTTTAACATTTCCGATGGTGTAATCCCACCACATGGTATCCGGGTGTACGTTGCCGAGGTTGTCGATGTTGGATATATTCACACCGGATGCGTTCCCGCCCCAGCGAATCAGCATTTTCTCCAGATATTCGGCATGTTCCGGCATATGTTTTCTGATCCACAGCAACAGGTAAACGCCATCAGCATCGTTATTGCCGGTAACAAACTCGCGCCTGCGCCCGGATTGCACATCTTGCCAGCAGGTATCAAACAGCAGGTCCATGGCTTCGCGTGTCATCTTGTGGTGTAAATCATCACGCCGGTTTTTATTGCCGCGACCGGCATAGTTAAGATGCGATAGATAGAACTTGTCGACGTGCTCGTCATCCATCAATTGCAGCAGGCCGGGCAGGTCCTGTTTGTTGTCCTGGGTCAGGGTGAAACGCAGGCCGACCTTGATACCAGCGTCGTGGCACAGGCGTATACCACGTAATGCTTCATCGTATGAACCCTGCTTGCGGCGAAAGTTGTCATGGGTTTCGCGCATACCGTCGATGCTGATACCGACATAGTTGTAACCGACCTTGACGATGTCATCGATATTGTTTTCATCGATCAGGGTGCCGTTGCTCGACAGGCCGACGTAGAAACCCATGTCTTTGGCGCGATGCGAAATCTCGAAAATGTCCGGGCGCATCAGAGGCTCACCACCGGAGAGGATCAGTACCGGTACGCCAAATGCTTTCAGGTTGTCCATGACATCGTATACCTGCCGGGTGTTCAGTTCACCCGGGAAGTCCTTGTCAGCAGAAGTTGCATAGCAGTGCTTGCAGGTCAGGTTGCAGCGGCGAATCAGGTTCCAGATTACGACCGGTCCGCTGGGTTTTCTCTTTGGTCCCTGCGGCTTGTTGGCGTCATAGTCCTTGAGGGCATGCAGGTATTGGCTTAAACGAAACATGATCAGGCGGCCAGTCGCATGCCGGTTTTTTTCAGAATCGCGGTACTGAACAGGGTTTCATGTGCATTGCAGTTATCTCCAAGCAAGCTGGCAATCTGTTCTGCCTTGTCATTGACTTCATCACGCGTGTGGCCATGCACCATTGCGAACAGGTTATAGCGCCACACGGGCAAATGCCGTGGCCGCAGATAACAGTGGCTGACGAAATCCAGTTGGCCGATCTGCATACCCAGCTCGTCTGCCTGGTCATCCGCGACGTCCCACACTGTCATGCCGTTTGCTTTCAGCCCGAGGCGATAATGATTGGGCACGGCTCCGATGCGGCGAATGATACCGCTGGACAGCATTTTCTCCAGTCGTAGTTTGACTTCATGTGAGCTGCATGCCGAGTTTTCTGCAATGACTCCGAACGGGCAGTCAGCCAGGGCCAGTCCTGCCTGGGAGGCTGCGATGATTTTCCGGTCCAGCTCATCGAGCTTATAAACTGTGGTTTCCGGCGCTGTTGCAGCGGTGCTGGCTGGTGGCAGCGGTACTGTTTCGACCTTGTCGTCTGCATCCAGATGCAACCAGAGGCCAACATAAAATTCTTTCAGCTTGGGGAAGTTGTAGATCTTGAGCCCAGTGGCCCGCTCAATCCTGTCGAGCGTGTTGTCGATATCTTCAGGCGATTCTGTCGCCAGTACAAACCACATGTTGAGTTCATGCTCACGCCGGTAGTTATGCGCCACTTCGTCATAGGCATTGACCACGGCGGTAATGTGCTCGAACTGCTCTTCGGGCACCGACATGGCGGCCAGGGTCAGACCGCCGCCGAGCTTTACTGCATCAAACAGCGGACCGAAGCGGCTCAGTACACCCGTGTCGAGCAAGTGACTGATGCCGTCGAGCAGGGTTCTCTCGGAACAGCCAAGATCTGCAGCGACCATTCTGAATGGCTGCTCCAGTAACGGAAAACCGCCCTGATACTGATTGATAAATCTACGCTCCAGGTCAGAAAGACTCATGGCGAGGTGTCTTCTGTTGACTTGAGTGTTATAAAGCCGGCTTTTCCGGCAGTGTTTTTCGGGGCTGTGTAACTCGCTCCGCGCTGCTTGAATCTGCGGGTGCTGAACAGGATGGTGTGATTGATATCCTGCAGTCCGCATGAATCAACGATTTCTTTAACTTTCTGTTCGACTTCTACACGGTTACGACCGTGTACCATGGTGAACAGGTTATACGGCCAGTCTGGCAGGCGGCGAGGTCTGCGGTAGCTCAAGGTGACGCAGGAAAACCTGCCAATGCAACTGCCCATTTCACTGACCCTGCTATCGGGCACGTCCCATACCACCATGCCGTTGGCCTTGTAACCCAGTTCACGATGGCGAACAACGACGCCATAGCGTTTTATAGAACCATCGTTAACCAGTCTTTGCAGTCGCTGGATGACATCCCGTTCTGTCGTCGCAAGTCTTTCAGCAATGTCTGCATATGGCCTGCTGACGATGGGCAGTCCACGCTGCACAATCCTGATGAGCGCAAGGTCTTCAGCGGAGAGTTGTACAGGCAGTTTGTTAGTTTCCATTATGCCCATTGCAGTTTAAAACCCAGGTCAATGAAATAATCTTCCAGCATCGGTAATGACATCAGCGGATACTCGGCATGCTGTTCGATTTCATGCAGTACGATATCAAGATGTTCTTCGCTGGATGCGGTCACGACAAACCAGAGGTTGTACTCGTGCTCACGTTCGTAGTTATGGTTGACCTCGGGAAATGCGCTGATAATACGGGCGACGCATTCAAGTTTTTCCGCTGGAATTGACATCGCAGCCAGTGTGCTGACACCGATGCGGTTAGGGGTAAATACCGGGCCAACCCGGCTGATAACACCATCATCCTGTAATTTACGCACGCTACTCAGCACTTCATCCTCGCTGACGCCGAGCTGCTCGGCCATGTCTGCAAAGGGTGTCGCTGACAGGGGAAGGTCGTGCTGGAAATCATTTAACAGGCGTTTTTCCAGTGTTGAGAAGGATGTAGAGATATCAGCCATGGATTATTATAAGCCTGTTTGATGTGCACGATAGGTGAGAAAAATACCGCTGGGTTTTTTAGCCTCGATCGTGGTCACCTGCTCAAACGTTTCGGTATCAAAAACGGCCAGCCTGTCCTCATCCCGAACTGAAGCCCACACTTCTTCGCCACGAGGTTCGAATTCCATATGAAGCACGCCCTTGCCGGGTGTGAGTGTTTTCACGATTTTCAAAGACTGTGTATCGATGACCTGCAGGGTGTCGTTGTCGGGTACTGCAAAGTTGACCCAGATATTGCGGCCGTCAGGGCGCGCCATGACGAACACAGGCTGGCCGTGAACCTTGATGCGACCAGCTTCAGTCCATGTGGTGGTGTCTATTACCAGCACCTCGTGGCGACCGATCGCAGGAACGAAGGCGAAATTTCCGGCAATGGCCCAGCCTTCAAGATGCGGCATTTTGTAGACAGGCAGTTTTTGTTCGCCCTTGCCGTAGTTATTCAGAATGCGCTTAACGCCGTCATCGAGGTTCCACAAATCAAGCAGCGCCATGCCGTCTTCACCAAACAGGCCGGCAATATAGTAGCGGCCGTCCGGTGTGATTAAAGCATCATAAGGATTCAGGCCAATGTCTTTGAATTTCCTGATGACGGGTTTGGCCGGGCTGGACAAATCGGCTACCCAGATTTCACCAGCGTCCCACAGGCTGAAGATGAATTTTTGCCCTGGTGCGTCGACCAGGCCGATGACCTTTGACAGCTGCTTGTCATTGCCATAGACGGCAGGGATGTCGGCTACCAGTTCCAGTGTGGCGGCATCAAATATTTTCACACCGCCGGGTTCATAGTTGGATACGGCAACAAGGCGGCCATCCTGTGATATGGCGCCGCCAATACTGTTACCGGACTGTATCACGCGTTTGTCTATTGTCATCGACAGGATATCAACTTTGGTCAGTCCGCCATCGCGCCCGAACACGTAGGCATAGCGGCCATCGCGTGAATACACGGCGGATGCATGTGACAGGTCACCCAGTCCATCGATACTGCCGAGGCTGGTATTGGTGCTGGTTTCTATGACCTGCACACTGCCACCGGCGCGTTCGATAACAATGCCAAGATCACCCGTGCCTCTGGCATGAGTTTCGGGTATCAGTAATAGAAGTGCCAGAAGAAAGTAAAAACGAGGCATTATTTCACGCCCTGTAGCAGTTGTACGGTAATCCATTCGGCCTCGTCTTGCGTCAGCATGGCTTTCCACGGTGGCATGGCGGTGCCGGTACGGCCTTCAAGTATGGTTGTTACCAGCAGTTCTTTGGGTTTGCCATTTAATGATTCTGGTAGCAGGGAAGGGCCGAGGCCGCCTTTGAGCGTCATGCCATGGCATGAACCGCAATCCTGTTTGAGCAGGTACATCAGCTCAGTCTGGCGTTCCGTGCTGATATCCGCCATTGCCAGGTGTGATGCAGATACCAGCAGGAAGCTAGCTATGAATGACATGCTTTTCATAGACCGTTTCCTCCAGGGCATGATGGAACCAGTCCAGTTCATCGGCAAGTGATACGACTTCGCCGATGATGATCATTACGGGCGCCTTCATCTCCTGTTCGTGTATCGCACTATTCAGTTGATCAATCGGTGCAATTACGCGTTGTTGTGAGGTGGTGGTGCCATTTTGCACGGCGGCTGCGGGTGTCGAGGAAGGCAGGCCGGCTTCGATTAATGAACGGATCACCAGCGGCAGGTTTGCCAGGCCCATATAAATCACCAGGGTTGAATCAGGGTCCGCAATGGATTGCCAGTTGAGGTCAACCGGCTCGTCATTATTGAAATGCGCAGTGATGAACTGCACTCTGCGGCTTATACCACGATGGGTCAGCGGGATACCGCTGTAGGCGCTGCAGCCTGCTGCCGCAGTGATGCCCGGTACCACTTCGAAAGCTATATTGTGCTGCTTCAGCGCGAGTACTTCTTCTCCGCCGCGGCCAAACATGTAAGGGTCGCCGCCTTTGAGGCGGACAATACGACGGCCGGACTTTGCCAGGTTAACAATGATCTCGTTGATCTGGTCTTGTGGCACGTTGTGTTTTCCTGGTGATTTGGCTACTGATATACGACTGACACCCACCGGGATCAATTCGAGTATATCGGCAGAGACCAGTCTGTCATAAACAACAACGTCTGCCGTTTTTAATAAACGCAGTGCTTTAATCGTAAGGAGGTCTGCATCACCAGGTCCTGCACCCACCAGTGAAACGAAGCCTTTATTCATCATCAAACTACCCGCTGTTGTTATCGTTTATGTGTATTTTTTCACATTTTTGTGAGGCCTGAATTGTTGCGATATTGGACTGTAACCATCTGTATGTCATTGATTTATGTCAAGCTGTGACAATATTGTCATGCCTGCGAGCATGTACTGCAAAATACTATAGAAAACAGTATGTAATAAGACGTCTCAGCAAGGTCCTTAATCAGTCGCTATGGCCTGTAATCTGCGCTTCCGGCTTCCTGTTGCTGATTTGACACAGATCATTTCTGTTTGACCTGCCTGTGTCTACAATATGCGGCTTATCGACCTGTTGTCCTGATGCCGGTGGCGGGTAATGATAATGCTGTATTTTTAACCAAGGAATAAACGCATGAACAAAAATCTGAGCATGTTCGGTATGGCTCTGCTGATACTGACACTGATCACGGCGATAATACTGGGATTTATGGCGGGTCCAACCAGTCCGTTGACCTGGATACTGGTGGCCATATTGATTGCAATTCCGTTCTTGCACAGGAAGTTGTCAGCAAGGAGCTACCTGGAGTGGAAGGATGAATACAGTGTTGGTATCGATTCCATCGATCAGCAACATCGAAGGCTCGTTAATCTTATCAACCAGCTTCACACCGCTGTGACCTATTCAACGGGAGAGGAATTCGAGCGTGAAGCCCTGGATGAACTGGTGGATTACACCAAGACACACTTTACTTACGAAGAAGGCCTGATGGAACAGAACGGCTATCCTGATTTTGACGAACACAAGGCACAGCACAAGCAAATGATCGAAAAAGTAGGTGAAGTGCTGGCAGAGTACGAAAAAGACCAGGATACCGCAATGAATAACGCGCTCAGCTACCTCAGTGACTGGTTGATCAATCACATCAATGGCACAGACAAGCAATACAGCAGTTTCCTCATCGGCAAAGGGGTTAAATAATTTTAGTCATTAGTCGTTAGACCAAAGACTACAGGCTATCACCCAGACCCGTGCGAAATAGTCACGAATGTGAAAACACTCTTCCTGTTGGTCATACTCACGCAAAACGGGGCGGGTGATATCAATGCTTCCTTTGTGAATACAGTCACGCTGCAGCAGTGTCAGCAAAAAGCATCGATGGTGGAGGGCGTATTTAAAGCTTCAAATATCCCGGTGATCGAAAGCCGTTGCATCCGCAGTGATCTAAAATTTTCCGAGTTCAGCCATGCTTCATCCTCAAATATGATCAGGCATTTTTATTTAGTGCGTATTGACGATCAATCTGTCGATATAACACCATCACCAGACTGGAAGTCTTGCAAGCAACAGGAGAAGCAGGGTGTAGCGAAGGGCAGGCTGTACTGCAGCAGTTCGGTTCAGTCGATGGAATAAATATTATTCACCGCAGAGGCACGGAGACGAAGAGGATTTTGATTGTTTGTAAGAGAGGCCCTTCGACTTCTATCAGCACAGGTTTTAGCGGCGAAATATTTATAGACACTGGATCCCCGCTTTCGCGGGGATGACGGTATTGATAGGAAAAAATAAATTAGAACGTCATCACCGCGAAAGCGGGGGATCTTATCTGCCGACATAAATCCATCATTGAGGAACAAGTCAGTTCCGGAATGAGCAGATTCGCGGCTAAAGCCGCTCCTGCGAATAACTGAAATTATCTCTGCGTCTCCGCGCCTCTGCGGTAAAACAATCGTATGTCTATGCGCCTTCGCGGTTCAATGACTCGTACCCTCGAGATAACGCGTCTTGTTATACACATTATATTTACCGGAAGGTTTGTTCATTGGTAAGCGCTTAATCTCTTCCAGCGTGTTGCCATCGTAAACAACCACTGCACCATCGGGGTCCCAGATGCTGAGCAGGGCGTATTTACCGTCACGGGTAAACTCGACGTGGGCTGCGGTTTTACCCGGAGCCGGGCGCAGTGTCTTGACGATTTCCAGCGTGCTTTTGTCGATAACGTGTACGGCGTCCTTGTTGGGGCCGAAGAATACATCCACCCAGGCATAGCGCGAGTTTTGGTGGCTGCGCATGAAAAAGCCGGGGCCCAGGGTTTCGATGTTCTTGATGGTTTCCCAGGTCTCCATATCGATCACGCTGACGTTGCCTTTCTTGATGTTGGGTGTCGCCATCACGGTACGGCCCTTGTATTCCCAGGTAATGCCTGATGCCAGGTGCGGCATGCCCGGTACTTTCAGGTCGGGTACCACAACCCTGCCCAGGTCCATATCGACCACCTGGCCTTTACCATCACGCGAGGTGCCAATCAGCGAAATGTATTCCTGGTCGAAGAAAAAGTCGTCGAGGTAATCGGCCACGTTGATTTTCCTCACGGGGAATTGCTCGGGCGTGCTATCTTCCCCGGAGTCCTCACGATAATCATGAATCCACATGCCGAATCCCGGCGGTGGCTCGTCTTCGTAATTGATTTCCCACAATTCCGGGATGTCCTTGAGTGCGGCGATAAAACTGTTGCGCGGTGGTGCGGTATAGACTGCGCTGACGCGCGACGTTTTTCCCTTGTCATCTTTAACATCGTACAGTTTGATCGGGCTTAAATCTTTTGCATCGAGCAATACCAGTGTGTGCGGCAGGTAGTTTGCCACCATGACATAACGGCCATCGGCAGACACGGCCTGGTTCCGGGTGTTGATACCGGCCCGTATTTCGGCGACCAGTTTCAGGTTGTAAATATCATACTTGCTGATCCAGCCGTCACGCGAAGCAAAATATACAAAGCGTCCATCGGGCGAATACTTAGGTCCACCGTGCAGGGCAAAACGCGATTTGAAGCGATGCACCGGCTCCAGCTTGTCACCATCGAGCAGGGTGACGTGGTGATCGCCCAGCTCAACCACCAGGAACAGGTTGAGCAGATCATCTACTTCAAAAACAGGTTTGTCAGACAGGTCAGTTTGTTTATTGTGAATGATATGGCTGGCCCTGATCTTGTCCATGTCCCATAGCGGTGTTTCTTTCAGTGGGGTATAGACATATTCGACCAGTGATTGAATCTGCTCGTCAGAAAGCTTTTCCTTGAAGGCCGGCATCTGGGTCGCTGCACGACCGTTCTTGATGACGTCGACAGCGGCCGTCTTGCGCAGGCGCTTCAGGTTTTCCGGTAACAGGGCAGGACCCATGCCACCGAGACGGTGCTCGTTGTGGCATTCTGCACAATGGGTTTTGTACAGTTCGAACGTTTGCGTCGTGTTTTCTGTATTGCTGCCAATGGCCGGGCTTGCTGCAAATATGAACAGTGCATTGCTGGCAACGAGGAGGAATCTATTTAAGTAATTCATCAGGATCTGAACTGGTTGTTAAATATGTTTACCGCAGAGGCGCGGAGACGCAGAGAAATGCGTTTATTACATGTAGGGGCGGCTTTAGCCGCGAACAAATCATGCGTGTTGAGCAATTCGCGGCTAAAGCCGCTCCTACAAACAAACATCCTCTGCGTCTCCGCGCCTCTGCGGTTGATTAATAAATGTTAATTGTGATTTTCCGTACTGGCGAGAGTAATTCTTTATAACGCATTACTCAACCACATGAACTGTACCCGTCATTTCCGGATGCGGGCCGCAGCGGTAGGGAAACGAGCCCGTTTGCTTGAATTCGCGCTCATATGAATCTTCGGGGAACAGATAATCTTCCGGCTCTTCTTCACCCAGCGCCTCGAACCAGACGCTGTGATACTGGCGTTTTTCCCGATTTTCCCAGCGCAGGGTCTGGCCTTTCTTGATCGTGATTTCCTGAGGCACGAACTTGTAGTCCTTGATGATGACCAGGTTGGTATCGCCGCCAGCGAGTACGCCCTGGGCGAATATACCCAGAATGAATAACAGGATTGCTCGTTTCAGTACCATGTAGTAAGCCTCCAGTTGAACCACAGAGTTCACAGCGCTCACAGAGTAACACAGGGGGATATAAATTTTAATCAACGCAAAGACGCTGGAGCGTAGTAATCGCAAAGATTGTTAAAGGGAATTCGTAGGAGCGGCTTTAGCCGTGAATTGTCGATGTTCGCGGCTAAAGCCGCTCCTACGATTAATCGAAAATCTCTGTGTTCGCTGTAAAAAATATTCTACTATTTTCCTATCGCATTGATCTCGGCATCCTCATCATCGAAACCGAGCTTGAAGCCCAGTGATACATGATGGAAGCGACTGCTGGTGTAGTCATCATGAATCGCAAACCCGATGTTGTACCACTGATCGGTGCTCATGCTGATGTCGCCCGGCTGGTCAGAGGTGAGTTTGCGGGTCATCAATACCGTCCACACGCCATTATCATTGCTGCCGGTGAAATTCACGCCCTGGCCGCCATTCATCACGCGCTCGGCCAGGATATAGCCGTCTTCGGATTCGCCGCTGCCTGACTTGTAGCGCAGCAAGTCCATGAACGAGCCGTTGTCCAGCGCGGCCTGTATCTCGGCTTCAGATTTCAGCTTGTCCCAGCCGCCCCGCACCTTGCCGTCTTTACCTTCAATTTCGATTTCGGTACGGCTTTCTTTCAGGTATTTGGTGATGCCGTTGCTGAGGTCGAGCCGTTGTGCAGCCGGACTGGCATTCATTGTGGCCTCATCAGGTTTATGAGGCATATAGTTGATGTCATGATGGCAGGTCTGCCAGCAGCCTGAGCGCTCAGCATATTCGACCTTGGGATCATCTTCACTGTCGGTTGCCAGCATGATGGCCAGCTTGACCGGATTTTCCGGGTCCATCTTGCCGCCATCGATGAAGGGTACCGGTGTGTGTTCGCCGTCTTCCCACTGGAAGCGCATGTACAGGTTTTCTGCATCGTGTGCTGCCTGCACGTTGACCATGATGCTGCCACGCTTGTCTGGAATGACGGTCTCTTCGGCTTTATCACCGACCACGATCAGGTCACCGATATCCACTTCCTCGTCTTCGTGACAGTCCAGGCATCGATCACCCGTGACAAAGGCGCGTTTGCCACCGTGGTCGCTGCCTTTAAGTACCCATTCCATCGATGCCTGGCCGGTATAGAACAAGCCGACTTCTCTGGGCTCGATGCTGGCCCAGTCTATGCTGGCGGCCGGATTGTCACCCGAGGCGGCGGGAGCAGCAGTGGGTGCAGCTGTTTCGACAGGCGCAGATTCGACAGCAGCGGTTTCTGCGGCTGTTTCGGTTGCGGCAGATTCCTCTTCATTCTTGTCGGCTTTTTTACCCTGTTCCTGGGCATCGATAAAGGCCTGCCACTGCGGTGGTATAGGACGCAAGTTACCTGGATCGGGCTGTTCCAGCGCGGTCATTTCCTCTTCAGTCAGCTGGTCGTGAACCTTGGAGTGGGCAATACCCTTGTGGCAGTCGATACAGGTGTTACCCGCTTTCATGCCATTGATATGCTGCTTGCGTGAGCGCTTTTTCTGGTCTTCCGGATTCATCGAGTCGTAGTCGTGACAGTTGCGGCATTCGCGTGAATCCGTGGCCTTCATCGCCTTCCACACGTTCTTCGCCATTTTCAGACGTTTCTTG
This sequence comes from uncultured Gammaproteobacteria bacterium, assembly GCA_937998645.1. Classification (GTDB taxonomy): domain Bacteria; phylum Pseudomonadota; class Gammaproteobacteria; order SZUA-229; family SZUA-229; genus JABDQW01. The sequence continues at coordinate 5,768 of CALLCZ010000163.1, read as the reverse complement.
TCGAATTTTTCAGGTGTATCGATGGTGCCGAGTATCTTGTGGAATACCTCGTTACTGGCCTGTATCTTACGTACCACCTTGTGTACCCATGGATCAGGTACGTGGCAGTCAGAACAGGTAGCGCGCACGCCGCTGCGGTTGGTGTAGTGAATGGTTTTCTGATACTCCCTGTAAACGTTTTCTTCCATTTCGTGGCAGGAGATGCAGAAATCCAGTGTGTTTGTCATTTCCATCGCGGTATTGAAACCACCCCAGAAAATCACGCCCACGATCATGAAAAACAGTGCAACGCCCAGTGTCGTTCCGAGTAGAACCTTGCGTGACAGTAAACCGAATTTCCTGGAAGGATTAGCCATGATTAACATTCACCTTGATTTTTATTCTGTGTATTGCGCAAGAAACCTGCAGGCAAGCCTCTTGGGTAATACCTTGTGTCAGAAGAAGGGCGGACATACATTCCGTATGCCCGCCCTGTTCGTTTACAACATAACTTTAATTTTCATTAAGTTACGTGATTTACGCGGTTGTAGACGTTGAACTTGCCTGTCGGTGCGTACAGACCCTTGACGCGTCCCACTTCTTCAAGTGTGTTGGCATCAAAGATCACGATTTCACCGTTAGGCTCCAGGCTGTCTGCGCGGTTCCAGATGGATACCCAGACTTCGCTGCCGTCTTTGTTGAACTCCATGTGTACCGCAGCATAACCTTTCTTGTCAGTCAGCTTGATGGTCTTGACAACCTTGCGGGTCTTCTTGTCGATGACCTTCACTGCCTGCTGGATTGCCGGCTCAGGATGCTTGGTCTGGTCAGCCCATACGTACTTGCTCTTCGGATGGGTGCGGATGAAGACGCCAGCACCATCGGTGTCGACTTCGTAGCAGATCTTCCAGGCCTGGTCTTTATGTTTTGCAGGATCGTTGCCCCAGACTGTAACCTTGCCTACACCGAGGTGTGTAGTACCACCAACAGGACCGCACTTGTCGTCGTTCCAGTTTGCACCCGGACCCGGATGTGGCAGCTTATCGGTATCGATCATGGCTTCCAGCTTACGGTCCTTGGTATCGACCACAACCATCTTGTTGGAGGCGTTGGCCGCGATCTGGAAGTAACGACCGGTCGGATCGAAGAAACCGTCATGCAGGAACTTGGCGGTATCCATCTTATCGATGCGCAGGTTGTCGATGTCGGAGTAGTCAACCTGCCACATCTGGCCCAGCTCTTTCATCGATACCAGCCATGATGTTTCGTTGGGCGTATCGTAGATAGCAGCAACGCGTGACTCGTTGACATACTCACCGTCAACATTCACGCCGCGGGATGAAACCACTTTCAACGGTTCCATGGTTACAGCATCAGCAATGACGAAGTGTGGCGGCCAGTATCCGCCACCAATTACGTACTTGCCATCGCCGGATACGGCGACATCACGTGCGTCGTAAGCGACCTGGGTTTCTGCAACCAGCATCTTTTCAGGTTTCTGCCACAGGTCGATCTTGGTCATCTTGCCGTCACGGCCCATGGTGTACCAGAAGCGGCCGGCATCTTTGGCGTGACCCACTTTGGAGTGCTCGGTGGCCTTGATCACGTGTACCGCGTATCCGGTGTCAACATGAGCAACGACTTCTTTCTTGTCGCCGTCGATGATGGCGACCTTGCCGACATCACGTTCGATGACAACGAAGAAGTTCTGCCAGTTGCGGCCGTGCAGTGGTTTGGTCGGGTAGTCTTTCAACGCAACGTGCTGCTTGGTGCGTTCCTTCATCAGCGACAGCGGCATTTCAGGTGGAATTGGTGGTTCCATCTGGATGTAGCGGGCCAGCAGGTTGATCTCTTCCTTGCTGAAGATATCATCGAAGTTGTTCATGCCGCCTTCAGTACCCTGGGCGATGATCTTCTCGAGGCGTTTTGTGCCCAGCTTCAGAGTACCCTTGGACTTCTTGGCCTTGTTCGGTTTCGGCTCCAGGCTTTTACCTGTGGCGCCTTTGCGCAAAACACCATGACAACCCGCGCAGCGCTGGAAGTACATGCTTTTCGCTTTTTCGAACTCAGCATCGTTGAGTGGCTTGAATGGTTCTTTTTTTGCAGCAAAAGCCACGCCCGAAGACGCTGCCATGCCTACGCAGACAGCGAGTAAAGCCGCCCCGTATTTTGTCGTAAGTTTTACGCTCATTAATATAGACTCCTACTTGGTTTAGCAGATAATTATTTTCAGAATGTTATCGTTGACGATTCAGTAAATTTACACAGGGCGACAATATTCCCTATTGGCCTAAAGGTCTTTGATTTATATCAATTAAGTCATAGAAAGGATTTATCCATATACAAAATGAGAAACAGGGGCATTTACAAATGCATCAACCGGGTAATAAATAATCATTTTGTATAAGAAAGCGCTAATATGCCTTTGTCGTGAAAGCGGGTGATTTGTTGGGTTTCTGCTTGAACACCGGGTGCGCTCCCATAACAGCTGATGCATGGTTAAGCATGCGTTCGAATTGGTCGGTGCAAACGCAGAAGGCGGAAGTCTTGTTCGGCGACACGACGGTTGCCTGAGCATGAATCGGGTTTTATACAGTAACGATGATCAGTATCCTGTCTTTTTTAACGCGATCACAATCAAGGGTAGCGCGACAAGGGCCAGGAGCATCGGGCCGTAGTAAATCAGGCCGTTGCTGTAATCCACATGACCGATAATGCGCTCATTTAATACCAGCCATGTGTGCGCAATAACAATAAACAGGCCATTTCATACATCTTCCTTCGCGGGTCTGGTGGCTTTGCGAGAATAAGCATCTATAGCTTCTTATATGAGCTAACCTGGCAGTTCTAATGAAAAACTGGCGTTTGAGTCAGTATGGCACTGACTGTCAGATTCAATTCTGATCATCGTACTTTATGGCTATTATTCATCCGGCAGTAACGCATTGCGCAGATCATAAACAATACGGTGCGTATTGTGGCAACGGGCGCATACACTAACAGCAATTTCACCCATCAGTTTCTGGCTGTCTTTCACCAGGCCTTCGTTGATGTTTTGTTGAAGCGTTTGAAGATGCTTTTGGGTAACCTTGCCCAGTATACGTTCGCGAGGGTAAGCATCATCTTCATGACAGCTGTTGCAGCTGTTACCGAGATTATGCAACTGATCGGCAAGGTTCTGACTGGTCTGCAAGGCAATGCCTTTGTGGCCGTCATCGAGTGCGATCAGGATGCGGTTGACGGATCTGGACAGGTCTACCATGTTGTCTTCGAAACTCTGTGGATTGCCGTCGAGATCCTTGAGCTTGATATCATCGTAATGCGGTGAACGGTACATCGCTGTCACCAGCGGCTGGTAATCAATGTGGCAGTCGTCACAGGTGCGCTGGATCATTTTCAGCGTTTTGCCAACACGATATGTATCACCTTTTTCTGCAAACATCTCGAGTTCGGACAGCAAACGGGGTTTGGTCATCTTTTCCCACTCGGGCACCATGTCGACGATCTTGTTGTAATCTTTTTCCAGTCGGGCTATCCATTTTTCCATACCGGGCTGATCATTCTGTTCGGCATATTCACTAATGGCCTGCATTTCACGACGAAGCCGAAACATGGTGTGAAGCCACACCTGGCGCTTGTTGGCCGGTTTGTACCATTTTTCGAGTGAGGCGGGTGGGGTATCTATACTGACCCGGTTGTCAGCAGAAGCGGGTTGAATCCAGGCGCAGGCAGACAGGTAGAAGAGCAAAAAAGCGGGGGAAAATTTCATGTTTATACAGGCCATCGATACGGGGGTTCGCTGAATTATAAGATATTCTGAATATAAATCGCCTGTGCCAATTGAATCTTTATATTGAGATAAGTGTTGCTTAATTTCTCTATAAACTTATGATGGATGTGGTGGTAATCGATATTTTTCTGTGTTTTCGATGTTAATGGAAAAAATCTGACCGGTTACTGTCAGATATGATGCCGCTTAAGTGGTAAGCAGGGAGGAGCTATGGACTTACACGAATTGCCTTTTGCCAAAATAACTATTCTTCGTGATGATATTGCCGAAGTAATGATCAATGAGGGCGTAATAATGGATATGGCAATGGTAGAACAATATCACGATTTTCTGCTTTCGCATTTACGTGCGCCATTTTCACTACTCATTAATAAGATTAATTCCTACACCTATGACTTCGATGCACAGGAAAAGCTGGCTACGCTAAAAGAAATAAACGTAATGGCAGTGGTTGCCTACAACCGGGTAACAGAAATCACGACTCAAACCCTGGCATCATATCCACGGAATGTGAAATGGAACCTGCGTGTCTTTTCGAACCGGGATGACGCCCTGGCGTGGTTGTTATCGGAGCAGGAGTCAAGTCACAAACACCTCTGTGAGGACGCCCTCTAGCTGGTCTGACCCTGGTTTTACGAACACTCGAGCGAGTTGTCTGATACCTGGCAGAACAAGGTCAACATGGTCTCTCGACCATGGAGTGTTATACTTGGTGCGAATTTCAGTACAGTGTTTGACCTGTTAACGAAGGAATATCAACAGTGAAAAAAATACTCGTGGCGATTGAGAGCTGTGAGACGACTACAATCGCATCACCATTGGTGCAAAAAACCCTTGAACTGGCCGGTGCTTTTTCAAGCAAAGTGTGGATTCTTCATGTTGCCCCGCCTTCTCGTCAGCACCCCTATAATGTTGATAGCAAAATTTCACGCCTTGCCATTTCTGATGAGCTTCGTAATGAGCATGAATTTTTGCAGCATCTGGCAAAATGCATGAAGAACAAGAATATTGATGCCACGGCTCTGTTGGTAGAAGGCGCGATCATAAGTACGATATTGAATGAATCTGAGCGACTGGGGGTTGATCTGGTTGTTTTAGGATGTCATCGACATGGCTTGTTATACGGCGCCCTGATGGATGATACTGAAGAGGGCTTGTTGAGCAAATGTACTCGCCCGCTTATGTTCATTCCTGTATGAGCCAGCCAACCAGGGTAGAGGCTCAGTATCCAGCTTTTCAATTATAAGTGGTTGCGTTGCGATACATCGGCGCAACCAAACCGATTAGATTTGGAAATAGAAGTGTATCTACCGGATTATTGCGGACACATCCGGTGTGTGCATGAAAGGTACTACTGACCCACCGCAAATTCCTGCGCTAATTTATTATTTGGGATAGTTGGGAAACTATTCCTAATGTAAATATATGTCAAGCCCTACTTTCGGTATTTAAAGAAAATACGGCCGTATTTACAGCAATATCGCGCTATTTAGAAGATTAGTGCGAAAAAATATCTCTGCGCTCCCTGCGTCTCTGCGAGATTTATGTTTTATATTTCTCTCGCTAAGGCGCCAAGGTCGCCAAGAACTTCAATGTTTGTTTTGTTATTACCCCAAACATCTTTGCGTACTTTGCGCCTTGGCGAGAAATTTTATGTTTTTCTCTCGCAGAGGCGCAGGGCACGCAGAGAACTTCGATGTTTATTTTGTTCTTACCCGAAACACCTTTGCGGGCTTTGCGCCTTGGCGAGATATTTTATGTTTTTCTCTCGCTAAGGCGCCAAGGTCGCCAAGAACTTCAATGTTTGTTTTGTTATTACCCCAAACATCTTTGCGTACTTTTTTGCGTCCTGGCGAGAGTTTGTTTGTTTTTTCTCTCGCAGAGGCGCAGAGCACGCAGAGTGTGTGATGTGTTTTCCCACTCAAAAATATCTCTGCGCTCCCTGCGTCTCTGTGAGATTTATGTTTTATATTTCTCTCGCTAAGGCGCCAAGGTCGCC
>CALLCZ010000162.1 GCA_937998645.1 uncultured Gammaproteobacteria bacterium | reverse complement strand
GAGTGCCCGTATTGAGCGTGGTGAGAAACACGCGGAAGTCGTCAATTTTGCCGAGGTCATGGAGTGGCTGATGCAACAGGCCAGCAAGGGACAGAATATTCAACGCTACAAAGGTCTCGGTGAAATGAACCCGGACCAGTTGTGGGAAACCACGATGAATCCTGAAACACGACGCATGTTGCAGGTCAGGGTAGAAGATGCCATTGCCGCTGACCAGGTTTTTACAACCTTGATGGGCGATCAGGTAGAACCACGCCGTGATTTCATCGAACAAAATGCGCTGTCAGCGGAAAACATCGATACCTGAGTCGAACGTATTCAAGTCCCCAATCGAGGATACGTAAAAATAGTCCACAGATAAATGCGGATAAACACGGATAATTAGCGACTTATGCTCTCGCAGAGGCGCAGGGCGCGCTGAGAAAAATATAGACTGGTTTCTCACAAAAAACACAGATCCATCCATTGCCTGCTTTTCACCTTGGCAAAAGACGAGGGATAATAAAGCCTTTACTCTCACCAGGGCGCAAAGCTCGCAAAGGTGTGTGGGCTAAGAAAAAAACATTGAAAATCTCTGCGGACTCTGCGTCTCTGCGAGAGTAAACTTCTATAGCTTTTTATATGTCCAATCTCGATTGTACTGACAAAAAAACCTTATCTGAGTTTTAGCTGATATGACACTGACTGTCAGATTGAATCCTGACTATCACATCTTATCTGTGTTTATCCGCGTTCATCTGTGGACCCACCTGTTTATCCACTGGATATTAACCTGTTATCAACAGTATTTATCCACAGCTTATTCAATATTGCCTGTTATATTAAATCTTACCCACAAGCTGTGGATAACTTGTGTCATTTTCACGTGTTTTTTTCTTAACCAGGCTCATTGCTTCTCTATATGGCACCACGCCATTTGAAAGCATCACATCCTGTCCGGTTTTGCTTAAGACGAATCGAATGAAATCTTTTACAGATTCGATGTTTGGTGAATGAGGATCATAGGTCAGGAAGAGGGGACGGTAGAGACTGTAATCACCCGTCTTTATATTTTGTACTGATGGTTTAACACCGTTTAAAGCAACAATCTTGACGTCCTCCATATATGCACTGCTAACACCGGTAATCGCAATGGCATTGGCGTTTTGGGTTAAAGCCTGCTCAAGCTCTTCGATGGAGTCGAAAACTCGATGGGTATGAAAATTCTTGTCGGTATTTGAAAAAAGCAATTCTCTAAGCATTCGCCCGTTGCCGGAAATTTTGTTCTTAAGGGCATAAACCTCGATTTTCAGATCGCCGCCGCCCAGCTCAGACCAGTATCTTATTCTGCCTGTATAGATTGCTTTTGCCTGATCCGGGCTGATGCTGTCTACAGGGTTATCTTTGTGCACGATAATTGCCAGCGCATCCAGGGCAACTGGCAAAAGCTTGACGCCTGTTTCAAGTTTTTCGTTCGGTATCAGATAGCGGGAAGTTCCACCAATATCCGCAACACCTATCTGGACATCACGAATTGCACTGGTTGAATTTCCAGTGTTTACATCTATATGAATGCCGGTTTTTTCCCGATAGGCATCTACCAGGTCAGTGATATATGCATCTTTGCTGACATGGCAACTTACCAGCTTGAGTTCAACAGTATCAGCAAAGCTGTTGATTGAAATGGAAAGAAGAGCGAAAGCGAATAAAATTCCTTTAAATTCAAACATATGAGGCCCCTCTTTATCGTTGCCGGATGGTCAGAATCAGTCTCATTTGTTACATCTGCGGATGATTTATAGCATACTGCCGCATTATTTTAGATTTGAGCCGACGAAGTACATGAAACACAAAGATTTAAGAGATTTCATCAACCAGTTAGAGAAAATTGGTGATCTCAAGCGCATTCAGCATGAAGTCGATCCCTATCTTGAAATCACCGAGATCTGTGACCGCACATTAAAGAATGAAGGCCCGGCATTATTATTTGAAAATGTGAAGGGATCGAACCTCCCGGTCCTGGGCAACCTGTTCGGTACGGCAAAACGCGTTGCGATGGGTATGGGTGAAGATGATGTAGAAGCACTGCGTGAAGTCGGCAAGCTGCTGGCCTTTCTGAAAGAGCCGGAACCGCCCAAAGGAATGAAAGATGCCCTGGACAAGATGCCAGTATTTAAACAGGTGCTGAACATGGCGCCAAAGATCGTCAAAAATGCGCCCTGCCAGGAAGTCATCATTGAAAAGGACGAGATCGATCTGGGCAAGCTGCCCATACAAACCTGCTGGCCGGGAGACGTGGCTCCGCTGATTACCTGGGGACTGGTCATTACCCGGGGACCGGAAAAAGAGCGGCAGAACCTGGGAATCTACCGACAACAGGTTATTAACAGGAACAAAGTCATCATGCGCTGGCTCTCGCATCGAGGCGGTGCGCTGGATTACCGCGACTGGCAAAAAAAACATCCCGGTGTACCCTTCCCTGTTGCGGTTGCACTCGGCGCTGATCCTGCAACAACCCTGGCAGCTGTTACGCCGGTACCGGATACATTGTCAGAATATGGCTTCGCCGGTCTGCTCAGGGGCAGTAAAACCGAGGTTGTGAAATGCAGCGCAGGCGACATCATCGTGCCGGCAACAGCCGAGATGATACTGGAAGGACACATTTATCCTGGAGAAGAAGCGGAAGAAGGTCCGTATGGAGACCATACCGGGTATTACAATGAAACCGATATATTCCCGGTGTTTACGATTGAACGCATAACGCATCGAAATAATCCAATCTACCACAGCACCTATACCGGCAGACCGCCGGATGAGCCGGCAGTCCTCGGTGTCGCATTGAATGAGGTTTTTGTTCCGATTTTACAAAAACAGTTTCCGGAAATAATCGATTTCTATCTGCCGCCTGAAGGCTGCTCTTACCGTTTTGCCGTAGTCAGTATCAGGAAGCAATATCCCGGTCATGCAAAGCGCATCATGATGGGCGTGTGGTCATTCCTGCGACAGTTCATGTATACGAAATTTGTCATTATTGTTGATGACGATGTGAATACACGCGACTGGAAAGATGTGATCTGGGCCATAAGTACCCGCGTAGATCCGGTGCGTGACTTCACAATGGTTGAAAACACTCCAATTGATTATCTTGACTTTGCTTCACCGGTATCAGGTCTTGGCTCCAAGGTGGGTATCGATGCAACCAATAAATGGCAAGGAGAAACCGAACGTGAATGGGGCAAGCCGATAATAATGGATGAAGTTGTCAAGCAGCGCATTGATAAAATCTGGGATGATCTTGGTATAGATACATAAAGATTTAATCAATGGTTTTTAATAAGCGTATCCCTGGAATTATTAAATTATTATTTTATATCAGTGTATTTCTCGCACTAATACAGGGTGTACTTGTTTATACAAATATTAGCTTCACATCAGATAAAGCAACAAATGCTCTTCTGCATCAAATAAAAACGATTACACAACGAGATGTTGTTATTGATGGAGATGTGCGCATATCGGTTTCACTACTTCCGGAGTTAATTGTTGATCGAATTCATATAAAGAATTCGGAAGGTTTTGCCAGAGAAGATTTCATAACTGTAGCTGAAGTAAGCGTACAGCTAGCTCTATTACCGCTATTAACAGGCAAGTTACAAATTGAAGAGCTTGCAGCAGAACACGCGCAGATTTACCTGATTCAAAAAGAAGACGGTGATTATAACTGGTCTTTTGATCATTTAATTCAAACTGATAAAACATCAGGAAAAGAAAAGAGTGAGCCGGTTAAGCAGGTGAAGAAAATAAGCCGCCTGACACTCGGTATATTCAGATTAACCGATATATATATCAAGTATGATGATGAATCCTATGGTGAAGTAATTGAAAAGCACATCGAACGTATCGTCGTCGACTTTGAAGACAGTGAATATCCACAAGCAGAAATAACAGGAAGCCTCCAGGGCTACCCTTATGATATAGAGCTCGTATCTGAACCACTTCTGACTCTTACATCAGGACAACCATGGGGTGTGGTTGGTACAGGTATGATTGCCGGCAGAAAGACAAGCATCGATGCCACATTGCAACTTAATGAACAGACTTTTGAAGGAAGCATCGATTTAAAAGCACAGGATATTAATCTTGGTTTGCTGCTTGAGCAATTCGGAATTATTACCGGAGAAGATGCAGCATGTGAAGAGATGAAAATAAGTGCAAAGTTAAAAGGAGATAATGTAACAGAGCTTTTTGAAAAAGCTGAAATAGAAATACAGCTGGCAAGCGGGTACTGGAAATGGCGCGCTGTTTTAAAAGATGAAATTAGAAAACTGACATTCAATAAAGCCCTGCTACGGGCATCCTGGAATAAACCGATTGTATTGCATCTGGATGGAAAGCTGTTTAATGAAGTAATACGGATCGATTTTAATACTAATCGTTTGGCTGAGTTCCTGGATGATATCGAAAAGCTTGATGTGGATTTAAAAGCACGGATTGCTGAGAGTGATATTGCCCTTAAGGGAAATCTTGATCTACCTGTAAGAAAAAATCAGTTCTGGCTGGATATATCGCTAAAAGGTAAAAATCTTGAAAAGTTGAACAGGATTTTGAATAGTGAACTTCCGCCTTTCAATAATTACCGCCTTACCGGCAGCATTTTAGCAAATGAAAAAGGCTATATTGTTAAAGCAGATGATGCATCGATAGGCAATACAAATTTCAAGACCGTGATTGTTATTGACACAAGTTCATTCAAGCCGTTCTGGACTGTGAACATCAACAGCAGCCAGTTGCAAATAAAAGATTTCGAGTTCGCTGAATCGAGAATAAAAATGCCGGACGCAGAGACTATTAAAGCTTCTCTGAAACAAAAAGGTGGAGAACCCAGAGATGAACCAGGACGTAATCTTAAAAAAATAGTCGATGATCCAAAAATGCATTTTGACTTAAACCTAAAGGTGGAAAATGTGCTGGCAGGGGAAAGTGCTTTGGGGAGTTCGAGCTTTAAATTGAAACTCAGGGATAACGCGTTAATACTGGAAGATGTAGAGATTAATGTCCAGGGTGGAAAAATTAAATCAGCTGTAGCATTTAATATTGAAAACAATAAAGTGAGAGGGGCTCTAAAACTTGATGTCCACAAATTCGAATATGGTGTCGTTGCACGCTACTTCTCACATGGATCAAAACAAGGTGGCGTAATAAGCGCGAAGATTGATTTGAAGCTTGGCGGTAAAGACTTTTCACGTCTGTTCGATCATGCAACAGGGAAACTGGATGTAGCGATGTGGCCAAGAAATAACCAAACAAAAATATTTGATATGTGGGCAAATAACCTGTTCCTGATATTGCTGCCAGAAATCAGTAAAAAGGAATCAAAAGTTAATTGCCTGGTTGCGCTTATGGACCTTGAAGACGGCATCATGAAGGAAGACTTTTTTGGTATGGATACTACGAAAGTATGGATGCTCGGAAATATCAATGTAGATTTTTCCGAAGAGCATGTAACGCTATCTTTATATCCAAGGTCAAAAACTGCAAAAATGTTTGCAGTTCAGGCACCATTAAGAGTGGAAGGAAGTTTTGACAATATAAAATTAATTACCAATCCTGTTGATATCACCGTTGCCTACTTTTCATTTATTACCAGCCCGCTTCATGTGCCTGCCCGCCGTGTGTTTGATGACAAGGTGCCTGAGGATGCCAGCGAAATATGCGAGAAGTTTTACGATCGGGCGTATGTGAAACAATTAAAAGAACAAGTGGAAGCAGAAGAGCAAAAAGAAATTGATGAGTTGCTGGATTCAGATTAATGGTATGTTATTAATTCGTTAGCCTCCAATGCGTGTGCCAAAGTTATATTTGAATGAAAATTGCACACGAAGGTCATCCGAACTTTCGATCATGCGATCTGCACCATCGACAAAAGCCACCTGTCCATCACCCTTGTTCTCCCGCTTGCCCCACTGCAGTTCGACACCCCACATGACGTCTTCAACCGGGTGGTAGAGCAGGTTGGCCAGCGCATACTGGCCTCTTCTGAAGGCTTCGGCCAACTGACCAGGGCTGTTGTCAATGTCGACCAGGGAATAGCCAAAGGTACTGGTAAAGAGCTCATTCCAGGTGCGGTCATAAAAGGCGACAATACCGACCAGCGGGAGTTCTTCAACAACGTTGGGGTTTCCAAGCACAGTTGCTCCAATATCTACACTGCCATCATTCATGTAATTTTGAATGGCTTCACCAAAGACGATCTGGAGCTTGAGTGTGTCAGCGGAAAACTTGATGTTGGTACTGAGGTTGATACCCCAGCCGGCAATATCCTGAGACTGATCCCCAGGACTGGTGCCCAGATCTTCCAGTTCTGCATAACGCAAAATGCCTGCAACCTGGTAATGACCCCAGTCGTTTGTTCTGCGGTAGTGTGCCGTCAAATCAGGTAATGGATAGTGTGCTTCTAAATCAGAAAGTATAGGGTCATCGACGCGTACACCCGGGTCACCACTGCCGCCGGGTTTTTCCAGCGCTATAGCCACGGTGTTTTTTCCAGCGATGGGTGTGTAGCGCAGCTGGATATTTCGAAAGAAGACCATACCGTTGGGTCCCCAGTATTCAATTGAGTTGGGGAATACGTCGGGGTCCATGAAGGTGCTCCAGTACTGCCCGGCGCCAACATTATTGAATTCACCATAAGCATGACGCAGACGGAACGTTGTCTGGCCCTCGTCCGAGCCGACACCGAACAGCTCGAATTCGAAGATGGTCTTGATATCACCCTTCGAGGTGGGCTTGAAGCCTTTTATTCCAAATCGGCTCTGGCGCACGGAGGCAAAATAATTACCGTCGGGCCCGTACTGATTGTTATAAATCGGCAGCTTGGTAGGACGCACAACGTCGTACCAGTTTGGATCGTTCGAGCCCGACTGGTAACCCATGTCGAACATGATGTGTCCGTAGATATCGAGGTAGCCTTCTTTTTTACCCGTATCAGCCAGTATAGAACAGGATGTTCCAAGCATGATCAGGGCAACCGGCCAGAGGGTTTTGTTGTAGTTCATTTTATTAACTCCTTATTCTACGAACACTGATATGTTGACGGACTCTGTTATTCCGGATTTGCACCATAGAGGCCAACACCAAGTTCACCAGCGATATAGCGGATCGCCTTCATTGCACGAATACTGTTGCCGGCTTCATTAAGTCTTGGCGAGAATGCAGCGATGGCGAATTTGCCGGGTACCACAGTGACGATACCGCCACCTACCCCGGTTTTAGCGGGCAGTCCAGAGGTGTACTGCCAGATGCCGGATTCATCGTAGAAGCCCGTCATCGCCATCACGGCCAGCAGCTCCGGGACATGTTCAGCGGCGAGAACACGCTTGTTCGTGATCGGATTAACACCCTCGTTAGCCAGTGTTGCGCCCATGATGCCAAGGTCTTTCGCACTGACGCCAACCGAGCATTGCCTGGTGTAAACCCGCAGTGCTTCTTCCGGTTCGCTGTACAGACGTCCATAGTTATAGAGCAGGTTGGCGATGGCGCGGTTGCTCCAGGATGTGCTGTATTCGGAATCGTAGACCTCGTCCATCAACTTGAGGTCGCTGCCGGCATAATCGTTCAGGTTCTGCAGCACCTGTTTCCAGCGGTCTTTTTCAGATTTCGCTTGCACCATACTTACTGCGGCGATAGCACCGGCATTCACCGATGGATTAACCGAACGTGCTTCAAGTAATTCGAGCGCTACTTTCGAGTTGAACGGCATGCCGGTTGGTTCTACACCGATTTTTTCAGCAACGGCTTCAGGCCCCTGTTGCTGCATTACCAGCGAGGCGGTGAACGGTTTTGATACCGACTGGATAGAGAACTTGTAGTCCACATCACCCTTCGCGTAGATCTTGCCGTCACGCGTTACGATGACCACGCCGAACAAATCGCTGGGCACCGTGGCCAGGATCGGTATGTAATCCGCGTTCTTGCCTTCTTTAAAGTCCTTGTACTTTGTGTAAGCTTGATCTACAACATGCTGCAGATTGACGGTTGATTGATCAGCGCCTTTCGCAATGGCCTGTGTCATTGTCAGGGAGAGAACAGCTGCCAACGCTCCCGTGAGAATTTTTTTACCAGTTACCCTAGCAGTCATACAAGGTTTCTCCATTTAACATAAAGCGCTTTGAGGCGATGCTCATTCAGCAATTAATTTTGAATATAGCTTGTAGAAATATACACTGCAATGAAAACGTAGATTAAACACTACTGTTGATCAAGCAAGATCAATAATTATCTGAAGGCTGGCTTGATCATCAATGAAGCACAAAGCATCAGGTGAAGAGTCATTATGTTCAAATAGCTGACTATCACAGTTAATAGAAACACTCTCGACGGATATCGCAAAACTCCCATTGTTCCCGCATAATCCTGCTTATGTTTGCAAGCACGCACAAAGCCAGGAGAATAGCACTATTGCAACTCGTGTCGGTGAGCGTGCTTTGGCTGGGTGGTATTTACGCTGCCCAGGCAGAGGTATCGATCAGTGGTGTCGAACCGCCAATACGCGACAACATACTTGCCTATCTGCGGCTCGATGACGAAGCCTGCGATGCACCCGACTGGCGGGTTCGGCGCCTGTTCGCTGATTCGGAAAAAGAGATTCGCGAGGCGCTTGAAGTCGTCGGCTTTTACAACATCGAGATAGAGAAGACACTCAAGACAGGCGACACCTGCTGGCAGGCGAATTTCGCTATTACTCCCGGGAAACCGGTTGTGCTGCGGAACGTGTCCATCGAAATCGACTCGGGCGTTGCACAGGATGCCGAGCTGGAAAACGCCACTCGTAAGTGTGCTTTACACCCCGGCGATGTTCTGCAGCACGCCAATTATGATGCCTGCAGGCGCAGGATTACCAGGGTGGCCGAAAGCCGGGGCTACTTTGCCGCCGAGTTTATTGAACGGCGCATCGATGTTTATCCCAACAAGTACGCGGCCGACATCACGCTGCTTTTTGCTACCGGTCCGCGCTATGTGTTCGGTGAAACCACTTTCGACCAGGAAGTACTGGATCATGACCTGGTAGAGCGCTTCGTCAGGATTACACCGGGCGAGCCCTACGATGCGGAGCTTGTCAGACGGCTGCAACGCGACCTCGTTTCCAGCGCCTATTTCGACCAGGTGGTGTTTACACGTAATCCCCGCGGCGAGCCTTATTTCGATGTGCCGATACATATCGAGCTGACACCCGGCAAAAAAATGCAATACAACGCGGGTATTGGTTACGCTACCGACGTCGGACCGAAACTGCGTTTTGGTGTACTCAACCGCAGGCTTAATTCAGCAGGTCACCAGGCAGAGTTCGAGGCAAACTGGTCAAAGGTTATTTCGGACATCGGTGTTACCTATCGCATCCCGCTCGACAAGCCGAAGGACTGGTTTACCATGGATGTCGGCTACAAGATCGAAGACAACGACAGCTTCAACAGCAATTTGTTCACCACCGGTGTACAACGTATACAGAAGCGTGACAACGGATGGATACGTACCATGTTCCTGGATTTACGGCTCGAGGATTACGAGGCGGGCACGTTCGATGATGGCTACTCCAAGCTGCTGACACCGGGCATCAGCTACGCATTTGTTGAAGAAGATTTCCCGCCACGTCCGCTGGTTGGCCATCGCAGTACAGCCCTGGCACGTGGTGCAGTGGAAGGTCTGATCTCTGACACCAGTTTTCTGCAGGTTTACGGCAACACCAAGTGGGTGTTCAAGCTCTGGCCGGGTGGGCGGCTGTTACCCAGGGCCGAAGCAGGCTTTACCATGATCGATGAACTCGACACGCTGCCCGCATCGGTGCGCTTCTTCGCCGGCGGTGACACCAGTGTGCGCGGCTATAGCTACAACTCGCTCGGACCAACAGATCCCCTGGGTGCTGTCGTCGGTGGCGAAAACCTGCTGGTTGGCAGCGTCGAGATTGATCAGTTGATTGCAGATAACTGGGCGCTGGCAGTATTCATCGACAGTGGCAATGCATACAATCAAATCAAGGAATTCAATGCCGCGACCGGCGTTGGTGCCGGTATTCGCTGGATTTCACCGCTCGGGCCCATCCGCTTCGATGTTGCGATTCCGCTGGAAGAAGGCGCACCCGACGATTACAGGATTCACATCACACTGGGGCCCGACCTGTGATGCGAGCATTCAAAATAACAGCACTGGTTGCATTACTAACCACAGTCATACTGTCGATCACTCTTGCGTGGCTGGTGAGAACGGAACAGGGCAGCCGCTGGTTGCTGGAGCAGGGGCTAGGTATTTCGCCGGTAAAGATCGAGGCAAACGGCATCACCGGAACCCTGGCTGAAGGGCTGGGTGTCGAGAGCCTGTTTATAGCGTTGCCTCTGGCGGAAATCCGGGCGAAAGAGATTGTAGTCAGCTGGACCCCCGCCAGTTTGCTTGCCGGCATCGTTGATATCAACAGCGCCCGCATCGCCGAGCTGAGTATCGACATTCTGGAAAGCACCGACGATCCATCTAATCAGTCCGGAGACAAGGCGGCAGACGATACATCCCGGGATTCGATCAATGATGAATTGTTCTGGCTGAAGATTCCGATACATATATATATAGAGTCAGGTCAGCTCGATAAACTGCGCATCGATGAAGCAGAATTCGAGAACCTTAGTGTAGCCGGAACCATCGGGCACGGGCGTCTGGACATTGAAACAGCAGCTGCGCAGATAGCCGGAGTCAAGCTGAAAGCAAGCGGCAAACTCGCCGGGCCTGATCCGGGCCGCCTGCAAGTGGATGCCAGCTGGGAAATGCCGGCTGAAAATATCAATGGCACAGGCAGTTTCAGCGGCAATATCGACAAGCTTGCCTTTACCAGTGTAATCAATTTACCTGAAGTCGTTAACTTCAATGGCTTTATTTTCGATCTCTTTACCGGCCCGAGACTGGAAGGCAAGGCCGACTGGGACAGCGTGCGTTTGCCGGGTGAGACAGTACTGCACAGCAACAAGGGCAACATCACGATTAACAGTGATTTTGTTTCCGCACACATCGATGGCAGCAACAAAGTATTGCTCAAAGGCTGGCCTGAAGCAGCGATGCAATTACAGGCCTTCGCCGATCTGCAAGGAGTCACGATTAACGCGTATTCTTTAGATGTATTCGATGGACGCATCACTGGATCGGGACAGATCGATTACAGCAAGGACCTGCAAGGACAACTGACGATTAATGGTAAACAGATCGACACGGGTCTGATTAACAATGAGCTGCCGGGCCGACTCGAATTTGACAGCAACTTGTTGATTCAATCGACCGATGCGTTTGCAATTGAAGTCACCACAGTGAACGCGCAGATCGCCGGTAAAGACCTGACCGGCCTGGGTCGCGTGCAATGGCACGACGGAAAACCGGCATCTATTGATGCCACTGTCAATGCAGGCACAAACCAGCTGACTGCTGATGTAAAAATGGATAAGCAGTTGGCCGGTGTAATCAATACCCATGCGCCCGAGCTGTCAATGTTGTGGCCGGGGCTGGAAGGTAAGCTGGATGCTTCAATCAAGCTCGGCGGCAGTCTTGAACAACCTCAGGCGAATATCACAGCTAACGCAAAAGACGTGGCATACGGAACACAATCACTGGATACGTTTGCATTGAAAGCCGAGTTACAGGGCAATAACCAGCTTGCAGCCAAGCTTGCCGCGACTGGCCTGGTCAGCAGTGAGCAACAACTCGGTAATCTTGATTTATCAATGGCTGGTACGCTCGACGAACATCAATCGAAGCTGAATCTGAGAGGAGGCGTGGTTGATGTGGAACTGCGAGCCAACAGTGGCTGGGACGGCGAATACTACACACAGCGTTTTGAATACGGCCAGGTTCAGCCGGAAGGTTTTGACAGCTGGCGGCTGGAGCAGAAACCGGAACTTCGCATATCAGCAGCGGGTGGACAGGTAGGTGCACACTGCTGGAAACAGCATGATGCCAGTATCTGCATGGATGCAAGTGACTGGGATACGGAGAGCCTGCAAAGCGCAATAGTGATCAATGACTTTGCGCTTGAAAGCTTACAGCCACTGTTAGCAGAGGGGTATATCATCGATGGCACGGTTGATGCTGACATCAGGCTCGTGCGCAATACAAAGGGTCTGCAGGGTGAAATGCACTGGCGGCAATCCCGTACCGCACTGGGTTATGCCGACGATATCAATGAGTTTCGAACGGTGCTCGATGAGGTACGGGTCGATCTTCTGTCGAATGATGCGCAAACGACGCTTGTTGTGAACCTCAGCGGTGAACAGGGACTGAATATGACAGCAACAGCCAATGTTAACGGACCGTTGGCACCCGAGAGTCCGTTACAGGCTGCAGCCAATGGCAGGTTGCCAAACGTCGGTTTGCTCAGGCCGCTTATACAACGGGCAGTCAACCCGGGCGAATTAGATGGTGAATTAACGGTTGATCTCGATGCAGCCGGCACCCTCGGTGATCCGGTGTTTACCGGTGGTGCCAATCTTGCCAACGGTACCTTAGGCTTGCTGGGCGCCGGCATTACCTTCAGCGACATCAATATAGCTGCGAACAGTGACGGTACCGATAAGCTGCGGCTAACAGGCGGACTACGTTCAGGTGATGGCAGTGCCACAATTCTGGGTGAGGTGCATGCGACTGAGAACACGGATCTGGTCGCCGAAATTCGTATTCAGGGTGAAAACCTGGCCATTGTGCGTGTCCCGGATCTTAGTGTTGATACCTCGACGGACCTCAGGCTGCATATTGGCGGGGGCGTGTTCGATATCAGCGGCAGCGTAATGATTCCAAGTGCCTCGGCGCAGATACGAGACCTGCCTAAAAATGCCGTGGCAAGATCAACGGACGTTATTGTGCATACACCGGAACGTGCGGTTGAACAACAGCAGGAGACGATAGTGACTGTTGACGTCGAAGTGTTGCTGGGTGACGATGTGCGCTTCAGTGGATTTGGCCTGAACAGCCGGCTTGAAGGTGGACTCAGGTTGCGGCAGCAAAAAGGCGGTGATTTACGGGCTAGCGGCACCGTACGTGTGCGCGATGGTTTTCTCACCGGCTATGGCAGGGAGCTGCGCGTTGACCGAGGCGAGCTCACTTTCATCGGGCCTCTGGATGATCCGCTGATCAATATCCAGGTAAGCCGCGAATCTGTTTATGAAGGTCGGCAGTACACCATTGGTCTTCGCCTCACGGGCTCGGCGAAGCACGTTAAAACCGAACCGTTTTCACGCCCGGCGCTTAGCGAGCAAGATGTATTGTCTTTTCTGCTGCTCGACCGACCTTCAAGTTCAGACAGTGATGCCAGTGGTGCCGCGCTGGCACTGGGTCTGCAACAGCTGATTCCGGATCAAAGTGGTCGGTTTGGACTGGATGAGGTCAGCTTTGAAACCAACGATGCGAACGAAGCTGCGATGGTAGCGGGTAAGCGCATCAACGAAAAACTTCACGTGCGCTACGTGTTCGGATCAATAGGCCAGCCCGGCTCGTTCAGAATTCGTTACCTGCTTGGCCGCGGCTTCAGCCTGGAAGCTAGCACTGGGGCACGCCAGTCACTGGATCTGATATACCTGCTGGAGCGCTAACCAACGTATGCTCATATACTTTGATTTTCTACTCGCTCAAGTAATCAGGATTTACTTCTCCGCTCCCTTGCGATCATAAGCGCCGAATAACGAGGGATCGAGGCCTTTTCTATCAAACACACCTTTCAGCGCAATATTGCCTATCTGGGGGCCATCCTCGGTCATGGTCACCCAGGTGATGTGATCCACGTTGCCCGGGCCATCGTGATGCCATGAAGCGCCTGTGGGTCCGATGGTTATGTACTCGCGCCCATCGATATTGTGTGCTGTTGTTATATCGTTGGTCAAACCTCAACGTGGCTTGTAATCGGGAGAACCCTTGGGCGGGTAGTCGAGGATGTCTTCGAGCTGCTCGCGTTCTTCCTCATCGAACTCGGGAAATGGCAGTTTACCGGTAAAGCGCAGATGTTCCACTTCGGTTTCAGCTTCGTTCTTGTGCTTATCGTCGAGACCGGTATCACGTGCGAGGTACGCAGTTTGTGACGGGAATGCGAATCCGCTGCCTGCGGCTTTGATGATATCTTCTATTCGCAACAGAACATCCTCCTGGATCGCAAGAAATTCATTTTGCTCCATACAGCGCAGGTAGCAGAAAATCTCGACGTCCTTGGAATATGTGCTATAGCCAACGAAACGAACCCGGGCCGGATCCGGTGTGACCATCGGGTGGCCCATCAGCAGTTCCCGTATTCTGACCAGTATGAATCGCATCTGTTCCGGCGTTGTCTCATAGCGCAGCTGCAGCATGGTCCGTAACAGCCTGCGATCACGTTTCGTCAGGTTGATGATGTGCATGTTGGAAAACTCGGCATTGGGAATCGTGGTTACGGTTCTGTCGATGCCCCGGATACGTGTCGAAATCAACCCTATTTCTTCCACGGTGCCAATACGCAACCAGTCGGAGGAAGGATCCTCCCCGTAACGGCAGAAATCACCAACCCTGATGGGTTTGTTGGCAAAGATGATCAAACCGCCAATAAAATTTGCAATAGTGCTTTGCGCGGCCAGCGCCACAGCAATACCACCAACACCGAGGCCGGCAAGTAGTGGAATAAGGTCCGCGCCCAGCGCCCTGATGCCGTCGATAATAATCCAGGCAGCAACCAGGAAGCCGATCACCCGTGCGCCTATGCGTAATAAAGCAGCCTCGGAACTCTGATGCTGTATTTTCGGCGTAGCAATAATCGTTTCCGCAACCGCCTTGCACAAGACATACACCGCCCAGGCTGCCAGTACGAATACGATCGATGCAATAACTGTCGCAATGGCATCGTGTATATTACCCGAGAATTTCAAATCCTCGTCGATGAATTTACCGACAGCTATGACGATGATCAGCACGATGATGGGTGAGAGTAACTTGAGCCAATCATGTAAAGGAGGCTTCACACGATTTGCCAGCCGCCATATATAACGATTTGCACCGTAGGCAACTAGTGCAGTTGCTATCACGGAAAGAATAAAGCCGATCCACTGCCAGACAGTTTGCCCTGCATACAGTTTTTTGAACCAGTCCGGTAAGTCATCTACCAATCTTCCCAGAAACCGCGCTTGTGAAATCAAATAACCTGATGTTGAAATATAATGCTGGTAAAAACCGGGCGACAGTTGGGGTGACCGATACTCAAGTTCTATGCCGCCGAACTCAGCCTGACGATAAGAAAGGTCTTTTATTCTCTGGTATACATCGCTTATACCTCTGACAGTGCCGGCACTGAATAGAAACTGGCCTTGTCGCTCTCCTTCGAGGATTTCCACGATCTCGATTTGAGTATTTGGAATTCTCCAGCGGAAAGGTGCTATGGTTTGCGATGATAATTCATTCGCCTCTTTTCGGGCAGCCGCTACCATCTGGGTATTAGGAATAGAATCGATCGGCGGAAGCAGCATCCTGTCTAAAGTTTCCTTTAGCTGAAGCACGGCTTCAATACTAACATCCTGACGAAGCGCCTTGGGTACCTGGCTCAGGTCAAGAGTGCCGGTCGCGCGTCGCAGAAAATTTGCTGCTGTTTTCTCGATCTCGAGCGCCTCACCAATCGTCATCGTTGGCGGCGTGGCCCGAAGCGCAGTATTGGTCTCCATCACCAGCATGTATGCGCGGTTAACGCTGTCCAGAAAACCCTCATAGGTGGTGAGTGGACTGAAGGTGTCCACGGGTTTCAGCCGCTCGCGTAACTGCTGCTCCAGGCTCTGTACTTGAGCATCACTGGTAAACAATGCCTCGTAAAGACCAGTGATTGCACCCTGGCGGTAGGGAAGGTCCCTGGCCTGCCGGTATAGCCTGTCAAGCTGCTGTACCGTTTCAGCTGAGAACAGAAATTGACCGGCCCGAGGGCCATGTTCAATCTTTGTGATGGTGATAGTGGTGTCGGGGGCGGTCCATTGAGTGATGTCACCGTCGGCAACTTCATCATCACCCGGGACTAGATTATCTTGCGGCAGTTCCAGGCGTGCCAGCAATTCAAACAACAATGCTATGCGCTGGTTGCGCACGAACCATGAATCGCCGTCAGGAGTGGTGCTGTAGTCAAGAGCCTGGCTGGCGCGGCGATAAGCCTGGTAGGTTTGCTCACTTCTTGATCCCTGGCGATACTCAGTAGTGAACTGGTTCATGTCTGACAGGAAGCTGCGCAATGTATCCCGTGGGCTGGAGGTATCAGCCGGACGCAGTGGAGCCAGGCCGCTCGCTGTATTGTCATCCTGTGCGTTAACTACAGGCATGAACAGCATAAGCGATATGTATAAAATCGAACCAAGTATCAAGAGTCTTGAGAACATTGCGCCTGCTTTTTCAGTTGTTCGCAACATGTAGATTACTCTTGAAATAATTGTGTGTATAGCCAAACCCAGAGTGGCGATAGATTCTCCAGATGGACAACCTATAATGCCGCCTTCTTTGGTGTAGACTTACCTGATGATGTTCGGGCGAGTCAGCAGGAAAGAGTCTATACCTCGCCGATCTGGTATACGCCCCGACAATTCGATAACTTGAGAGGACAGTGTTATGAACGGGAAGCTTTTTACAAAATTCGGCATGACCATGCTTGCTCTTTGTCTGGGTACATATCCGGCCTGGGCACAATTACCACCACCACCAGACAAGCAATCGTTTGCCGACGTCTATACCGGCAAGTCCTACTCACCTTATGCGGGCCGCGGTTTTCCCAGCCGAATCTACTGGGGTGACAGCCACCTGCACACGGCGATGTCATTCGATGCGGGAGCCTTCGGTAACCGACTTGGTTTAGATGAAGCCTACCAGTTTGCACGCGGTGACGAGGTCATATCATCAACCGGGGTTCCGGCAAAACTCTCACGGCCGCTCGACTGGCTGATGGTTGCAGACCATTCAGATAACATGGGTTTCTTCCCGGATCTGCTCGCAGGAAGTCAACACCTGCTTGCGGACCCCATGGGGAGGGACTGGTACGATCGTATACAGGCAGGTGAGGGTGTCGATGTGGCGCTGGAGATCATCGGCCTGTTCTCCCAGGGCAAGATACCCGATAGCCTGATGTATTCACCCGACTCGATGCCTTATAAATCAGCCTGGCAGGAGACGATTAAAGCCGCGGAAAAATACAACGATCCCGGCAAGTTTACCGCTTTCATCGGCTTCGAATGGACCTCATTGATCAAGGGCGATAACCTGCACCGCGTGGTGATGTACCGTGATGGCTCTGACAAGGCTTCTCAAATGGTGGCTTATACGACTTTCCCGCCACTCGGCAGCCCGAATCCACGTGATCTGTGGAAATGGATGTCGACTTACGAAGAAAAGACCGGGGGTGACGTTTTGGCGATTGCACACAACGGCAACCTGTCCAACGGCATCATGTTCCCCTTGAAAGAACAATACGATGGCAAGAACCTGGATAAAACCTACGTAACAGAGCGCGCCAAATGGGAGCCGGCCTACGAGGTCACCCAGATCAAGGGCGATGGCGAGACCCACCCTTTCCTGTCGCCCGAGGATGAATTCGCCGACTATGAAACCTGGGATGTCGGCAATCTCGATGTTTCCGTGGCGAAAACCGACGACATGCTCGCCGGTGAGTATGCCCGCGAGGCATTGAAACGCGGCCTTGTCATCGAGAAAAGGCTGGGCACGAATCCGTACAAATTCGGCATGATCGGTTCGACCGACAGCCATACATCGCTGGCGACGGCACAGGAAGACAACTTCTTCGGCAAGCATTCCGGTTATGAGCCGGGTCCTGAACGCATGACGCACCCCTTCTTTGAAAGTGAAGCCGGGACACTTTATGCATGGCAGCAGGTGTCTTCCGGGCTGGCGGCGGTCTGGGCCACCGAGAACACGCGCGAGGCGATTTTCGATGCCATCGCACGCAAGGAAATCTACGGCACCACCGGCAGCCGCATGGCGGTCCGTTTCTTCGGTGGCTGGGAATTCACCGAGCAGGACCTCAATAACCGCCAGCCTGCGTTTGCCGGTTATAAAAAGGGTGTGCCTATGGGTGGCGACCTGTCGAATAAACCCAAAGATGCGAAGTCACCGACATTCATGGTGTTAGCGCTGCGTGATCCCATCGGCGCCAACCTCGACCGTATTCAGGTCATCAAGGGCTGGCTGGATGACAAGGGCAAGACACACGAAAAAGTATACGATGTGGCCTGGTCAGGTGAACGTAAACTGGATGCAAAAGGCAAATTGCCGCCGGTTGGAAACACGGTGGATGTGAAAAACGCTAACTGGACCAACACCATCGGTGCTTCAGAGCTGGGAACGGTATGGACAGATCCAGATTTCGATCCGAAACAAAAAGCATTTTACTATGCACGCGTGATTGAGATTCCGACACCACGCTGGTCGACCTACGATGCTTTCCGCTATGGTGTGGAGCTGCCGAAGGGTGCACCGACATCAACGCAGGAGCGTGCCTATACCTCACCGATCTGGTATGTGCCCGGTTCGTAACCACAAGGTAGATGTAGTTGAAACGATGGCTTCAGGAGCCCTTGCTCCATTTTCTTCTGATTGGTGCAGCGCTGTTCGCCCTGTTTTACCAGGTTGCTGATCCAGAGACAGTATCAGATAACCGTATAATCATCTCCGAAGCAGACATCGATCGGATGATCACCCTGTTCGAGCGCAAGTTACAACGCTTGCCATCAGAGCAGGAGTTGAATGGTCTTGTTGAGGCACAAATACGCGAGGAAGTACTTTACCGTGAAGCCCTGGCGATGGGTCTGGATCAGGATGACACCATTGTGCGTCGACGAATGGCGCAGAAAGTGGAGTTCATGTTCAACGACCTGGTCGATGCAGCAGAGCCGACTGATGAAGAACTTCAACGCTTCCTGAATGAGAATCCCGATAAGTTTGTCGAGTCTGCGCGTACCTCGTTTAATCATGTTTATCTCAGTGCCGATGAGCGCGGTAATAAGGTGAATGCCGATGCACAGCAACTTCTTGTTGCATTAAATTCAAAACAGGATTCAACTGATCCCGATACTACCGGCGACCCGTTCATGTTCGGCTATACGTTTGATGATCAGAGCGATCATCAGATATCACGTATGTTCGGCAGTGACTTTGCTACGTCCATGGCTACTTTAGCAACAGGTAGCTGGCAAGGCCCTGTTGCTTCCGGCTATGGGCTCCATCTTGTATATATAAATGATCGCACCGAATCATGGTTACCGCCGTTGGCAGAAATCCGTGACTCGGTGCTATACGAATTACTGACTGAACGGCGGCAGCAGGCCAACACGGCATTTTATAAAGCGCTTCATGAGCGCTATGACGTAATCGTAGAGCAGCCATCGGCGCAACAAAACATGATCGGAATGGAATTGACACAGTGAAACGATGTGGGCTGTTTATCGGTTTGCTGTTCCTGCTGGCAGGACAGACCTGGGCGCACGAGATGCGGCCGGGCTATCTGGAAATCAAGGAAATCACGCAAGCCAGTTACAGCGTACTGTGGAAGGTGCCTATGCGCGGTGACATGCGTTTGCAGCTTGATCCGCTTTTCCCGGACATATGCAGTGAAACGATTCAACCCTCTGCACGCAGTTCGGGTGGCGCCCTGATAACCAGCTGGATCATCCGATGTGATACGAGCCTGGCTGATCAGCGCATCATTATTGCAGGACTGGAGAATACCCTCACCGATGTACTGGCACGTGTGCAGCATCTTGATGGTGCAGTACAAACGACACGCATAACACCGAATGAACCTTCATTTATAATTACAGAATCACCGGGCAAGCTGGACTTAATTGGCACGTATCTCTGGCTTGGTGTCGAGCACATCCTTCTGGGTGTCGACCATTTATTATTTGTGTTTGCACTGCTTCTTATCGTTAGCGGTGTGCGACGTCTGGTTTGGACCATTACAGCTTTTACGCTTGCACACAGCATCACCCTGGCTGGCGCAACGCTGGGTTATATCTATGTACCGCAACAACCCGTGGAGGCGATAATAGCATTGAGCATATTATTTCTGGCAACAGAGATTGTTCACAGTCGTCGAGGTCGGCCGGGCTATGCAGAACGCTGGCCCTGGCTTGTGGCTTTTATATTCGGCCTGTTACACGGTTTCGGTTTTGCAGGGGCATTGGCCGAGACTGGATTACCGGAACATGCCATCCCGTTTGCGCTGGTGTTTTTTAATATAGGTGTCGAGTTGGGTCAGCTTGCATTCGTAGCCATCGTATTGATGTCAGGCTGGCTGGTCCACAGAATAAATGTATTTCCATTGCGACCTGCTGAAATGATTACAAGCTATGTGATAGGTAGTGTAGCGGCTTACTGGCTCATTGAACGTGTTGCAGGATACTGGGTATAAATAAATGTTACAGTGTAAGAGTGTTCGAAGACGTTCCTGTACCTCACCGATCTGGTGTATACATAGATCAATTTCAACAGTTTTATAAGAGGCCACGGGTTAGCCGGTTAGCGGTCGTGAATGATAGCGTGAAATTCCCAACAAATAAAAATTATCTGTTGGTGCTGACAGTAAATGCGCTTGTCACTGCGGCACTGAATGCTGACACCCTGCCGGGTTTAAGTGAACTGTCTGATTCGTTAGTGCGCGAATCTGCCATTGCCTTTGTCAATACGACGACGTCACCTGGCCTCGAGGGTGCAACGCTAACCGTAGATGATGGCGACCGGCAGTCTGATCAATGGCGCTCCAGCCTCGGTTTTTCTGCAGAATTTACTTTAAAGAAGCACATCTTCAATGGCTACTGGGGGCTGGCTATTGTCGGTGGCTCGCTAAATGACAAGCTTGAGCTGACCGGAGACAGCGGGCAGCCGGTGCAAATCGACCTGACGCGTGATGTAGTGGCATTACGTGGTTCTTTCGGGCTCAGTTATCCAATGACACAGCATTTCAAGCTTCGTCCTTATCTTTCGCTTTCTGTTTCAGACCTGCAAACGGAAAGTATAGTGGATGGCCTTGTTACGACGGCACCCATCGGATCTCCCACGACAGCTATGGTTATTAATACCAGTGCTCAGATGTTATCGACAACCGGTTCTATCGATGCTCTTTATTCACGCTGGTACGATAACAACAGGCTGGAGTTGTCGGCACATTACCATTTGATCTATACCGATGCCTTCAGTGAAGATAATCCGGTACTGGATACCGATGCCTGGAATGATGTATTACAGTTGAAGAGCAGGTATAGCGGCCCAACAAGCCTGACGTCGATGGGCAGGCCATGGCGATGGCAGTTGTATGCAAACCATACAAATTTTCTGAGTCAGGATAACATGTCGCTGGGTTATACCAGCCTGTTCGAATTTGGTGTCGGGATGGAATGGCAAATGAACATCAAGCCACTCGACTGGTTTGGCTGGCAGATGCTGGGTTTAAAAGCGGGTGTTATTACCAGCAGTAATGTTGAAGGCTATTTCATGGGGCTGACAGCACGATGAAGTTGCGACTCATAATGTTTATTTGTTCGAGTTTATGCCTCTATGCCTGTGTACAGGCACCGGTTATAAAGGGAGAAGAATATGCGTTCATCAGATCCAATTATCCAATTGTAAAAGTAAACGGAAATGAAGTAGAGCCTTTATACAAGCTGGATATCGAGACAGGCAACAACACGCTGGTGATTGTTTATAACACGTATCGACATGATTATTACTGTACATTTAGCTGGAATGCAGAAGCCAGCACCGTGTATGAAGTAACAGACCAGGGAAACCGATACCCGCTGACACTGTATCGCTGGGTCAGAACCAATAGCTTGTGGGCTTCTCGGCTTGATCCAGTAGATCCATTGGAATGCGTGCGGAAAACAAGACGCGAAAACTCTGCCGATGAATAATCAGCGCTTCGTGTAAATAATATTTATAACGTAGCCCGGATGTGGCAAAGCGACTAAATTCGACTGGACTCGACAAATTCATCGGGAATGAATTTGAGCAGCTTTAGCTGGCCCCAAAGGGGCAAATACCAGGGAAGGTATTTGTAATTTGAACAGCCTTGTGCCGGCCCGAAGGGCAGAACACAGGGAGGTGTTATGTAAATCCGGGCTACTTGTTATCATTTTTAACGGGCAGCGTCTTTACATGTACATCGCGCTGCGGGAATGGTATTTCAATGCCTTCTTCGCGGAATGCCTTGTCAATTGCAAAGTTGAGATTGCTGATGGTGCTC
Source organism: uncultured Gammaproteobacteria bacterium (assembly GCA_937998645.1). Classification (GTDB taxonomy): domain Bacteria; phylum Pseudomonadota; class Gammaproteobacteria; order SZUA-229; family SZUA-229; genus JABDQW01. Next base: position 4,370 of record CALLCZ010000162.1, on the reverse strand, counting down.
AAGCGGCGGTCGACGTCATAAAGATGTACACGCAGTTCAAAATCAAGCGAACTGTCGCCAAAACCGCGGAACAGCACCAATGGTTTGGGGGATGTGCCATCTTTTACAACCAGCTCATTCTCTTCAGCTACCTGTGTCAGTATATATCTGACTTTTTCAGTGTCACTGCCATAGGCAACGCCAACCCTGATGATGGCGCGACCGCGGATGTCGCCTAGCATAAAATTCGTTACCTGGTTGGAAATCAATTCAGAATTAGGGACGATGACATCGGATCGATCAAAGGTGAGGATACGGGTTGAGCGAATACGAATATCCTGTACGTAGCCTTCGGTAGTGCCGACCTGTATCCAGTCACCTTTTCTTATCGGGCGCTCGAATAAAAGTATCAAGCCGGAAACGAAGTTGTTGACGATGTTCTGTAAACCAAAGCCGATACCAACGGACAGCGCACCGGCAATGATGGCTATATTGCTGAAATTGAAACCAGCCACCGATAGCGCGGCCAGGGCAGCTATAACAAACATGGTGTAACCGGTGATGGTTACCATGGCTTCGCGGCCGCCCCGGTCCATCGTTGTTTTCGGTAGCCAGTTGGTGTCAAGCTGCCGCTTGATCCAGCCAGTTGAGATGATAATCAGTGCAAAGATCAGTAATGACAGCAATATCTTGCCGGGAACAATTCTGAATTCGCCAATCTGGAAACCGTTAACGATGTAATTTCGAGTATGTTCTATTATTGCGCCGCTCTGGTCCCACGAACTTAGTATGATATAGGCAAAGCCACCCCAGATAATTATGGTGGTTAACAGGCGTATCCATACCAGTCCCGGCAAGGTTTTCTTGTCAGTAACGCCAAGTTTTTCGTGCAGGCGTTTAGCCCACTCGTATGCGCCGTCATCCATGGCATTGAACAGGTCTCTGAATACTTTTGACAGGGTCATGAATACTGCAAACACGATAAAAGTGAGCAGTATTGCTCTACGGCCATGCAAACCAAGGTTTCTGTAACCAATCCATTCGGCAGCCAGTGATATAGCAAAAACGAGGATAAGCGTAATCAACAGCCAGCGTATATTTTCCAGTTTTGGCGATCTGACCAGTACAGCGAACAGCCAAATCAGGTTAAGCACGAACAGCAAGGAAAAAATATCCCTGAGTAATAAACGGTTAAGTTCGGGAATGCTCTCGGAAAAAACCGTGTAGAAGGCCATGTAGCCAACGAAGGTCAGGATGGCGAGTATGCGTAATCGGCGCGCAAGTTTTACGGCTATGCCGGGCGTAAAGTCAATAAATGTCTGCCCCGGCTTGACTGGTGAAAAGATAAAACGAACAGCGGTTATGAAAGCAACAAAGATCAACAGGCTGATAGCCAACGTGGTTATAAACGGGGTTGGTTCAATATCTATTGTTACTATATATAAAATGAGTGCAGCGGTCGCTGAGCCAATCAACCAGGGTAAATACCGAGCAAAAGTCGTTAATGCAGCCTGGGCGAAATGTTCTGAGAAATCATCGTGCCATTCAATGCTGCTCTCGAGTTTCAATAGCAGTCTGCGTATCCACAACCCAATCATAGTCGTCAGAACCACGATGATGAATACGAGCAGTGCATGGGATGCATCCAGTTCCTGTATACCGGCATGCTTCCAGAAGAAAGTGCTTGAATCGGTAATCAGTTCAAACGGGTTTTTCAGGAATTCAGCGGTTAATGTGTATATATTTGGTCCACGGATTAAATATTTTTCCTGGAAATAGGATTTTTCTGCCAGTGAGATATGCTCGCTGGCTTTATCGCTGGTCTGTTTATACAGGTTGCATTGTGCCAGCGCCTTGTCCAGCTGTTCTTTTTCTTTTTGCAGCTGGTTTCGTTGTTTGGTGACTTCTGCAGCTTCGTCTTTAACCTTTTCGCCCAGGCCATCCAGAGACTCCTGGGCTTTTTTTATCTTAGCCTCGTTGTCGGCGATACACACAGAGGCTTCGCCGCTGAGCTTAATAGCGACCTTGGTCCATTTGGCCAGGTCCTCCTGGTCAAAGTTACCGCGATCGAGCCTGTAGGTGATGGTCTTTATCTGGTTGGACAGTTTGTCTAGGCCTTCATTTTTTTCAGTGTCGGCAATAGATGTCGTCGTCAGCAAGCACAACAGTACTGTAACAAGTATGTGTTTCACGTAACTCATTCGTATCTGGTTTCCACACTGCAGCCTTTGGCGCATCTGAGTATAAGGTAGCCGACGACGCCTGATAAAAACGATGCCAGAAGTATTGCGAGTTTGTCAATGTGCTGATAGATCGAATCATCAGGGAAAGCCAGTGAATCAACAAACAAACTCATGGTAAAGCCTATCCCTGTTAGTACTGCAACGCCATATAATTGTAGCCAGTTGCTGTTTTCCGGAAGTGATGCGAGCTTTAGTTTTATCGCAATATAGCTGAAACCAAAAACACCCAGCTGCTTACCCAGAAAAAGACCGGCGATGATGCCAAGCGGCACATTTCCTGCTATCTGTTCGAGGGAAACTCCACGTAAATCCAGGCCTGCATTTACAAAGGCGAATAGTGGTAATACAAAAAACGCAACCCAGTAATGCAGGTCTTTCTCCAGAGACTTGGCCAGAGATATTTCTTTACCATTCGCATCGACCGATTTGAGCGGGATAGTAAAAGCAAGTGCAACGCCGGCAAGTGTTGCGTGAACGCCTGATTTCAATACACTGACCCATAACACGACGCCTACTATGATATAGGCGGCCTTTCTAATAACGCCAAAGCGGTTCATTGCTATCAATACTATGAGCGCAATGGTTGCAATGACAATGGATGCTGTTGAAAGATCGACAGTATAAAAGATCGCGATAATCACAATAGCGCCGAGGTCATCAATAATGGCCAGCGCTAACAGGAACACTTTCAACGAGGCCGGGATCCTTTTGCCGAGCATTGAAAGTATGCCGAGAGCAAATGCAATATCGGTTGCGGTCGGAATAGCCCAGCCGCGCATGGCAACGGAATCGCCCTGGTTAAAATAGACATAAAATAGTGCGGGGACAACCATACCGCCGACAGCGGCAACACCGGGTAGAACCACTTGTGAAAGTGTGGATAAATGGCCCTCCAGAATTTCACGCTTGACCTCAAGGCCAATCAGGAAAAAGAAAATGGCCATCAGGCCATCGTTAATCCATAAATATAAAGGTTTGTCTATATGAAGCTTGCCGAAGCGAATCTCTACCGGTGTGTGTAAAAAGGCATCATATAATCCAGACAGGAAAGAATTCTGCAGCAGCAAGGCAAGGATCGTTACAAATATCAGCAAGATTCCTGCCGATGATTCCTTTTTGATAAATTCTTCTAGAAAGTTCATGGTGTGTTTGTTTCTTGTAAGGTGCGTTTAGTGGATGGATTGTGCCAAAAAAACCAGCATAAGTGTAATCATACCGGGTAATGCCTGAGCCCATATTATTGATCTGCTGGTTGTGATTCCACCAAAAACGCCGGCAATCACCACGCAGCTCAGGAAAAACAGCTGAAGATTCCATGCAAACTGTGGTGTCATCAGGCTCCAGATTAAACCGGCAGCCAGAAAACCGTTATACAGGCCCTGGTTGGCAGCGAGCATCCTGGTTTTGGCGGCAAGTTCAGGTTTCAGCCCAAGAATTTTATGGCCGAGGGGCTTGTCCCAAAGCAACATTTCCAGTGTCATAAACGCGATGTGCAGTATAGCCACCCCGAGCACTGCGATATCTGCAAGTAATTGCATCAGGCGTTTGGTTTATACATTAAGGGTTGAGTGGAACACGTGCATGCCTGGCCGGGAATTGAGCGGTATATGGCAAGGCAGAAAAAATGTGAGGTTTTACGTTCATAGCAGTTTAGAAGTGTATTCCCAGACCAATGACAATACCATGCATATAAACATCATAAAGAAAATCTTCTTCCTTGAAGTTGATGCTGACAAAACGTTAACCGAGGTCGAGGCCGAATGTTTTGTTGAATTTGTATTCAATGGTTGCCAGCAGGTTCAGCACCGGATCTGAAGATACCCCAAAACCGCCGACATCACCGCGCAGCGAATAATGCCAGTTTTGTGCCAGCTTGTTTTGATAGCGTGCACCAATCAGTGGATCAACAAAGTTGTGATCTGATTCCAGTGTTGGTCCGGGCGTAAGTACGAATTGCGTATTAATAAAGATATAGCGAACACCGGCAATAAAATCCAGATGGTCGAAGTTTGACGGCATATAGCTGATTGCGCCCTCGATAAAGCCGATTTCGACAGCGAGCCGGGTATATCGTGCAGGCATGACCACGCTGATTAATATTCATAACTGATTCCCACTGTTAATCGATAATCGTCTGATAGCGGAACA
>CALLCZ010000161.1 GCA_937998645.1 uncultured Gammaproteobacteria bacterium | reverse complement strand
CTAGAACGCACACAACTGCGGAACATGGCTTTTCCTGGTGAAACCCGGCCAGCTGAGGCGCTGCGATATGATGGATAACCAGTGAGTCACTGGCCGCAATATGATTGATGGTGTTTCTGATCTGATGCTCAGTCGCCAGCCAGACTTTATAAACCGAACACCCTGAGATTACCTAAGGATTATGCAGCCCCGGGTGTTTTCCCTTTCTGTGTGAAGCTGTTCGCCCTCTGCGTCTCTGGGTTATAAACCATATCATGGATGGTGCAATGCACACACCTTCTACAGCATAGATATCAAACGAGACTTGCGGCAGTAAACTCAGTAGGACAGCAGTCGAATGTAGCTGACCAGCGCCTCAACATCATCCTGACTTAGGATACCCCGCCAGGCAGGCATAAACCGCCCTTTGCCATCAAGGATGCTCTTGACCAGTTCTTCATTGTCGATACTGTTGGTCTCGTTGGGGTTGGTATGATCCATAGGCATAATCCCCATCAACTTCGTCATGATGCCGTCGCCGTCGCCTTCCTCACCGTGGCAGACCTGGCAGTATTTCTGGTAAAGCTGCATGCCCGTCTCGGGATCCCCCATCAGATCATGTTTTGAACTCCCCAGAAACCGGAGGTATGCAATGAGCGCCTTGACCTGGGACTCGCTGAATACATCCTTCCATTCCGGCATGGAATCACTGAGCAGGTTGTGGCGGTCGCGGCCAGTTATGGTCTGCCGGCCCTCACCGGTGATGATCTTCGTCAGGATGGTGTCACTTCTAGAACGTATGGTAGTGGTCAGATCTGCCGGGCTGATCTTCATCACCTTTGCCAGGGGACCATCACCTTCACCGCCGGTTCCATGGCATAACTGGCAGTAGGAAACATACAGCCTTCTTCCCTCGTATGCCGGTGGCGGGTTGGCTGCTGCTTCAGGGACGCTGACTGTGAACAGTACCAGCAATGCCAGGGCATGTATGAATTTTCTCATGGGTTTTCTCCCCTGAAGATAGCAAGGTTCATAAAACAGGCATCACGACATCCAGTGCCATATAAATTCAAACTCCAACTATTGTTTTACTCAGCACATTCAAAACTGAGCATATCAAAAAGGCTAAACATATTTAGCTCTCGCAGAACCTGTGCTGAGTTCATCGAAGGATCGAAGAGAACGCAGGAGTTTTTACAGGTATTCGTTGGAGCGACTTTAGTCGCAAATTTCAGCCTATGTTCGCGACTAAAGTCGCTCCTACAGGTAATAATAGAAACCCCTGCGTTCTCCGCGCCTCTGCGAGAAAACAGCACGATAAACCTCCAGCATTGGCTGATTTATCGGTCAAGCTAAAAACATACAGCAACTGTCAGATCGGGTCGTTACTGGGACAATTATTTCAGGTACTGCTCCCTGTTCTTGTCCGTCAATGCCTTGAGAAAACCTGTTATATCACTCACCTGCTGATCGGTGATCTCCTCGTCCAGTTGCAGCCAGGCCATCTTGCGTACGGCTTCATCGAGTGTTTCGATTTTTCCGTCATGGAAGAAAGGTGCAGTCAGGGCCACGTTACGCAGCGGTGCTACCTTGAAGAACATTCGGTCGTCCTCATCTTTTGTCAGCAAGTACATGCCCTGGTCAGCCTGGTTTTCGTAGGGATTTTCCTTGCCGAGTGGTTCATAGGTCTCCCCACCGAGAAGTTTTCCATCGTGGCATGATTTGCAATCAAGCTTGAGAAAGGTATTAAGTCCACGTTGTTCAGCCTCACTCAATGCACCTGCATCACCGTTCAAAAAATCATCGAAACGGGCCGGTGTTATTAATGTGCGTTCAAATGCAGCAATGGCCTCTGCAATATTCTGGTATGTAATCGCGGGTTCATCACCGGGGAATGCTCGTGCAAAAGCATCCCGGTATTCAGCAATACCCTGAATCTTTATTTCTACCGCCTGTTCATCGGGCATGCCCATTTCAACCGGATTGAGGATCGGCCCCTTTGCCTGCTCGACCAGGTCCTCGGCGCGTCCATCCCAGAACTGGCTGTCCTGCCAGCCTGCATTCAAGACAGTCGGGCTGTTGCGCGTACCCTGCTCACCTCTCGCTCCGGGTGAAGTCGCTAGATTATCAACTCCGGCAAAGCCATCTTCGAGCCGGTGGCATGTGGCACAGGACTGGCTGTCATTTACAGACAGGCGTTTTTCAAAAAAAAGCTTTTTGCCCAGTGCGATGCGCTCTGAAGTGTCATCTTCCGACCCCGGCATGGCATCTGTCAGGGGTGAAAAAAAACGGTTTGCTCGCCGAATTAGCATTTCGGCATCAGCTGCGAAAACGCTGGTTTCTGCAAGTAACAGCACTGTAATTACAATCCAGGATACTTGTCTCATACTTTATTAACACTGCTCTTGTTTACTGGTGCCTGACAGATTACACATGCACGCAGGAAAATAAAAGATGCCTTTTGCATCCGGGTCTATTGCTCATGTATGGCTGAACCAGTAATTTTTTTAACCTGGGCCCGGATATGCAATAAACTGTGCAGCCCATGCAAGCACCTGTTGACACAGCATGCATTGAGCGTGATCAGCTGGACGCAGACGACAAACAGTAAAAACCGGTTCTAAAAAACTGATTAAGACTAATTATCATGAAAAGCATTAAAGCCATTGCTGCAGGCAGCCTGTTTATTATATTTGTTTTCCTGTTAATGCAACTGGCATATATCTTTATAGCGGTGGGCTACAACAGCATTGCAGAACATTATCCATTTCTTAACGAGATCAGCGGGTATTTCAGATATTTCATTGGCATACCTGCTTTCATGCTGACGATGTTTTCAGGTGGTTACATCACCGCACATATTGCGACTACCAGGGTGCTGCCACATTGCCTTGCAGTCGGCACTATTACAGCCGGCGGCATGATATGGCTGGCAATGAAGAATTCAAACCTGACATTGACCGGCATTGTCATATTTATACTGGCTTTAGTCGCCACAACTGCAGGTGGTCTTTACTGGAAAAGAGATACTATAGAGTAGTTCAGGCACGATCTGACAGTGTTTGCCAGATTTAAATTCACTGAGGCCGGAGCTTAATAGATGCTTTTCTCGCAGAGGCGCAGAGAGTGCAAAGATATAATGTATTTTTTATTCCCCGAAACAATATTTTCTTATTCATCATTCTACGCGGCCTTGAAAGAACATCCCGGCCTGAGTCTTTAACTTTCTTATTCCATTGCCAGAAGGATGGCTTCAACCCGGGTTTTTGCTGTATTGATCTTCGCTTTCTTTCTGTCTCATCTGACCCTCATACAAGCGGTCAAATTTAGCCGCGGTAAATCCGTTCATCCTTTTGCCGCCAACGATGATAATTGGTACGCTTTTGCCCCGCAGCAGTTTAAAGTCCATCTTGCCTGTTCTGCTTTTCTCCACGTCGTAGGAAACATAAGGAATATTGTTTTCTCGAAAATAATTTTTTGCCTTTTTACACATACGGCACCATGTGGCACTGTACATGACCACCTTGTCCTTTTTTCCCAGACGCTCTATCAGCGGTTTAATTTCAACCGAAGTATATGTATTTATTCTGAGCTCAACTTCCTCTGATTTTATGTCATCAGGCGGACTATCTGTAAAGTGCACCTTCCCCGTCTCATCCACCCATTTATATATGCCTGCATTGACAGCAAGGCTGCACAAAAAAAGTGCGCCTGCAATAAAACCGGCACATTGAACAGAATATTTCATGTTTAATATTTTAGTCAAATATCAATAACATAGCTTTCCAGCACCTCTTCCATCTGCAATCGTTTCTGCCCCGCTGCTACCGCCATCACTTTTGCCAACACCTCCGAAATTTCTCCTTCTGATACACCTGCCTGCTTCGCCTGCTGCAGATAGTATCGAACACAGGGCGCACAGTTCATTGCCATGGCCGCAGACAGCCCTACAAGAATTTCAGTTTTCTGCTCCAGATACTCATTGTTATGGGTTGAATCATAGAACGAGTTATAAAGTTCCTGCTGTCGTTTTGTAAGCATGAATATTCCTCTGTTGCTTGTTCTCTAACGCCGCATTTAGCCGTGTCTATAAACCCCTGCCCCAGCGATACTGCCACGCAATACCCAGGGCATCATAGTCGGTACCGGTACGGGTACTGACGCCACTGTTGCCAAATACCTTGATGGAATGATTATGGTTGAGTGGAAATGCGAGGGTGAAGCCGGTACGCCAGTTTTGCAGAGGATCGTTGTTGCTTATACCTTCGACCGTAGTGCGGCCACCCTCGTAGTAAGTAGCACTAACACTGGCCCATACATGCCCGGGGAAAGTGTATATCACATGACCCTGAGCAGAATAGATCGGATCCTGCTGGCGGGTTTTATCATTATCAAATTCATCATTATCGGTGTAAAAGACTGCTGCCAGCGCAGCCTCGAGTATCCAGTGCCCTATAGCTTGTGAGATACCAAATTCAGGTTTGAATGACCACCGGTTAGTACCGATATTCAGAAGTTTGTCAGCATCATAAACGCCGAGTGGTGCGGTAACTTTCAGGCTGAGACCGATGATGGTATCTTGCCGGTAATCCCTGAACTCCTCGAAGGAAAGTGCAGGTCCGCCATGAAGATTGACCGTAAAATAAAGCGAGGGATCAGCCATGCCCTTGTCTTCACGTGTTCTAAACACAGCTTCGACATAGCCATCAGCATCCAGCACGGCATAGGGTAGCAATACCCCGACTTTTGCAGATTTATCAGCGACACCCAGTGAACGCACGTAGCCAACAAATCCCATGTCGACTCCGGCATTGGCATCAGTGACCGGTAACGAGGGATCGAACAACAATGCACCCTCAGCATAGCTGTAGCCGGCGAGCAGGAAATTCATTCCAACCGGCGTATTAGTGTAAGCACGGGGCTCCAGAGTCTGGGCATGGGCATGAAAAACCGTAGTTATCAAGCTGAACGCCATAATAACGAACATGCAAGGTAGATTGCCTATAGCATTTCTGATTTGTTGTTGCATATGTAGAGAAATAATCGGGAAGTAAAAAACATTTACCGGCAACACCCTGGGACAGACTACAATTCATCCCGATAATCTCACATCATACTGAGAAATATGAACGCAATCTCCCCTATTCATTCATCAATGAGCGAATATTGATAACATTCGTTCTGTGACTCGATTTTTTTATTTCAGAGAACCGACTGAGTAATTTATTGAATGGCATTGGTCGTCCAAATATGTAGCCCTGAAATTTTCTGCAGCCCCTGGATAGTAAAAAATCCAGCGCCTGTTTGGTTTCGACACCTTCTGCCACAATATCGATTTTCATGTGCCTCGCCATTGCAATTATGGCATCTACAATGACAGCATCATTTTCATCTTTATCGATATCAAGTACAAAAGACCTGTCTATTTTAAGTATATCTACAGGAAAACGCTTTAAATAGGCCAGTGATGAGTAGCCGGTACCAAAATCATCAATGGATAAACTGAAACCGGCAGACTTCAGTTTCTGCATCCTGTCGATTGCAGTTTCGATATCTCTAAGCACCATACCTTCGGTAATTTCAAGCTGGATATTTTCCGGATTGACACCTGTTTCAGAAACTACATTATTTAGCTTGTCGACGAATGAGGATTCACCGAATTGACGCGGACTTACATTAATACACATCATCAGTTCACTGTTCGCTGAAATCTGCGAAAGATGCTTGCATGCGGTACTAATTACCCAGTCGCCAATCTGGACAATCAGGCCGGTTTTTTCAGCTATTTCGATGAACTCTTCCGGCGCAATAATCCCTCTGACAGGGTGATTCCAACGCAATAATGCCTCCAGTCCAATGATGTTATTGTCGGCATCGACCTGTGGCTGATAATAAAGCTCCAGCTCGCCTTCTGCCAATGCCCGATGTAATCCTTTTTCAGTCGATCTTCTACTGTCTACTGTCCGTTGCATCTCCGGTAAAAAAATCCGAATTGTATTACGCCCGGCTTTTTTCGCTTCGTACATGGCAACATCGGATTTTTGCAACAGTTGCTCGGTGCTGGATTCTATTAGTGGAAACAGCGCTATACCAATACTCACAGTGACATGCAATTCATGTCCATCAATATAAAAAGGCATGTCGAACAGATGCAGTATTTTATCTGCCAGGTTCATGACATTATCCATTGCTTCATCCGTCCCATCACCGACTTCTGACAACAGGATAATGAATTCATCCCCGCCTAATCGTGCAGCCGTATCCTCGTCGCGCATGCGTTGATTAAGGCGCAATGCGACCTGTTTCAGCAGCGCGTCTCCAACCGTATGCCCTAATGAATCGTTTATTGTTTTAAAGTGGTCGAGATCAAGAAACAACACAGCACCTATGTGCTTGTGCCTGACTGAACGCGCTATCTCCTGCTTGAGTCTTCCGATAAGCAAGCGGCGATTAGGCAGCTGGGTTAGCGAATCATAGTGCGCCTGGTATTGAATCCTTTCTTCAGCAAGCACCCGCTCATGGCGAAGTAACAATGACTCCCGTATCGTATAGTTCAGTTTCCTGGACGTACTCAGCACCATCATGGCGAACAGGAAAGCCATCGCCGCCATTGCATAATTGACGTCCGTTCCTTCCTGGAAGAAACGAACGATCACTGGCAACATGGCACACAATATAAAAGCGAATGCCGAACTCAACATTGGAGACAGTGTTGTCACAGCGCCCGCACACATGCCCGCGATCACAAAAGCTGTAAACACCTGGTGAACATAATCATTCTCGGGAAACAGCCAGATAGCAACTGCGCCCCATGTAAGCCCTGATGCTGCACTGATAAGCAACGCAAGATGGGCCCAGAAAACCGGGACTTCCTCTTCTGCACCAAGTTTTCTGAATTTTAAATAAAGGCCCAGGCGCACCAGCGAAAGACCGTTCGTTACACCAAACCACGCAAGAATCGTTGTATGGGCTATAACGCCCCACTGCACTATGCTTAATACGACACTGTTGGCAAGAACTGCAATCAAGGTCAGCGGTACTGATGAATATATAATTCGCACCAACCCTGACCTGATGTCAGATTGCCCTCCACAGCCTCTCCCCGATTCAGGAAATTGTGATGGTTTATTCTGGTCAATATTATCCATAAGCCAGGACATGCCTTAAGACGGGTTGAATCGAAATCATTACTCATATTTATAGTAGTAAATATGTGTTCTGATCCCATTTTTCACGACTTTTATGGATTTGAAGTAATACAGAAATGACCATACAGAGCCATTTATCAAGCTATATGGAAAAAATGAAAGGATTAACGGCTCCGGCACCTGTTATCCATACTGACTTGTCCGCTGATCACCTTCAGAGCATCAAAACGGCCAGACCCAGAGAATCGCGGGTATGCTAACCAGCACCACGATGACTTCCAGCATCAACCCCAGACGCCAGTAATCACCGAAACGAAATCCACCAGGCCCCAGGATAAGGGTATTGTTCTGGTGGCCGATGGGTGTCAGAAATGCGCAGGAGGCACCCACCGCGATAGCCATCAGGAATGCATCGGCATTAACACCGAGTTGGGCCGCGGTGCTGATCGCAATCGGGCACATCACTGCTGCTGTGGCGGCGTTGTTCACCAGGTCAGACAGGAACATGGTAACCACCATCAGCGTCACCAGTCCCAGCACGGCATGTCCCTGGGTCACATTATCCAGTAAAAAGCGCGCAATCATATCCGCTGTACCGGTTGTGGCGACTGCATTCGCAACCGGTAACATCGCCGCCAGTAGCACGATTACCGGCCAGTCGATCGTCGTGTATAGCGAACGTAGCGGAACAATCCCTATAACAACATAAGCAGCCACCGCTAAAGCGAACAAAATCGCCACGGGAAACAGTCCAAAGGCTGCAGCACCAACCGCCGCTGCCATAATGAGCGAGGCGGTCAGCGCCTGGCCTTTTTTAGGCACACGGATATCACGTGCAGCAAGTGGCAAACAGCCGAACATCGACGCGAAACCGGAAAGCGCCTCGGGTGCACCCTGCATCAGCAGCACATCGCCCGCTTCTATAGGGGTCGATCGCAAACGTCGAACCGAGCGACGCCCCTGGCGTGACAGGGCCAGCAAGTTGATCCCGTAACGGGTACGCAGTTCGATCGCCTTTGCTGAACGGCCGATCAACATCGCATTGGGCATCACGACCAGTTCCTGTATCACAACCTCATCCTGCCTGGCCTTGTCTTTATCCGCTTTATTGTCATCTACTGCAGCGTCCTGCAGAGTCTCCTTTTCAACTTGTGGAGCTTCTACCTCATCGTCAAAAATGCCGTGTTCCGATTCGGCAGGTAAATCTTCTTCCAGCTTCAGCCCCAGGCTCGAAAGTGCCGTTGCCAGTGACTCCGGCTCGACCTCGATCACCAGGATGTCCCCTTCTGCCAGCAGGCGCCGGGAATTCGGTGCAGTAATACGTACACCCTGGCGTATCATGCCGACGACCTGGGCATCGGCTTCATCAAGCATTTGCTCAGCTTCGCTCAAACGCTTGCCAACCGCCTTGCTGCCTTCCACAATGCGAACCTCACTGAGGTAGGCACCGCTATCGAAGCTGCCGGTGTCCGCTCGTTCACGCGTGGGAACCAGCCGCCAGCCAACCAGGCCGACAAATGCAGTGCCGAGGATAGCAACCGAAATACCGACGGGGGTGAAATCAAACATGTGGAACACCCCTGCCCCTGTCGCCGCACGGAATTCAGAGACGATCAGGTTGGGTGGTGTACCGATCAGCGTAGTCATGCCGCCCAGGATCGAACCAAAAGCCAGTGGCATCAGCACCTTGCCAGGAGGCAGCTCCAGTTTGGCCGCCATTTGAATTGCTACCGGCATCAGCAGTGCCAGCGCACCCACGTTGTTCATGAAAGCTGACAATAACGCAGCCAGACCAATGAGTGCCAGAATGCTGACAGTAGGCCCGGTAGATTTAGGCAAGATTCGCTTCACCAGCACGTCCACCGCACCGGAATTCAACAGGCCGTAGCCGAGCACCAGCACGCAGGCGACGGTTATAACAGCCGGGTGACCAAAACCGGAGAAGGCCTCATTTCCTGGCACCAGGCCAGTGAGTACACAAACAAGCAATGCCCCCATCGCGACCAGGTCGTGACGCCAGCGCCCCCACAGGAACATGGCCGTGACTGTTGCCAGCACCGCAAGAATCAAAATCTGGTCACTTGTCATACATAATGCCTCTGCTGTTAACCCGCACTTCTCACCAGGATTTCGGATTCAGGTGCATCTGTAGTGTTTCTGAGTGCGCGTCTGGACTGAAAAGCATAGCCATAGCTATGGTTTGAGGGACTAATTCGCCTGGAGCGAATTAGGATGCCTATGCACCCGAAGGGTGAAACACAGGGACGTGTTTCATCAACATGCGTACGCAGAGACGCTACAGATGTGCATGGAACGAAATAGCGTCCCACCAAACAGACTGTATGTGATTGTAATCGGGCTTCGGTTTTTCTAATCATGCGGTTACTCGGGTTATGCTGCGGCCTGGTGGGAAATGCGGGTTAAGCATCTCTTGCATACCTGGTTAATATTTTATCCAGATTGTTAGCAAAAGATTTGCGGTCACCCTGGCTTAACGCTGGAGGGCCGCCTGTATCGATACCGCTTGCTCGAAGCGTGTCCATGAAGTCTCTCATATTGAGTCGGGCCCTGATATTGTTAGCCGTATACAGTTCACCGCGTGGATTGAGCGCATAGCCGCCTTTATCGATAACATCTGCTGCCAGTGGAATATCTGCGGTGATCACAAGATCACCGGCATCAAGCCTTTTGACGATCTCGTTGTCAGCAACATCAAAGCCGGATGTGACCTGGAGAAATTTAATGTGGCGAGACTTTGGTATCGGAATCGAATGATTGGCTACCAGTGTTAACTTCACCCCGGTGCGCTCTGCGGCCCTGAACAGAATATCCTTGATCACACCAGGACAGGCATCTGCATCTACCCATATTTTCATTTCATGCGACCACGGTTAATTCATATCAGGCTGATGACTATCACTTCAGCGGTCTTTAACCGGCAGCGCATCATATTTTATTAAATCACCAACTTCTTCATACCATGGAGCCCTGTCGGCATAATATGTATTGTGCATTGGCCTGACTTGCGGATCCTGGTCCAGTGTTCCAGCCGGAACAATATATGCTTTGCCGCTTTTTGTCAGCCACGGCAGTGATGAGCCGCATTTTTTGCAGAACGATGTTGCAAAGTGTTTTGCCTCTGCCAATTCAAACCTGCCCACATCCTGCTCACCACCCAGCCACTGGAACTGATCCGGATCAATAATAATGTTCGATGCGTGAGCAGTTCCTGTGAACTTCCGGCATCGCGAACAATGACAGTATTGAAAAACCTTAACCGGGCCGACAAATTGATAGCTGACTGCTCCACATAAGCAACTACCGGATACCTTGATATTTTCCATTGATACGACCTGCAATAGTTAATGCTGCGCCCAAAGCTGTCAAACCAGTCATGAAATATAGCGCGTAATACAATGCTATCCCATTTGAAAATTATTTCCACTGAAGCGCAATGCAATCCGGGATAATAATCGTGATGCCTGCATACACCACATACAATAAATCTTTACTCAAGTTTCAACCGGCCTGGAACTTTAATTCAAGCAAAGTAAATGCTATCCACGCAACCACCTCCAGCGTATTGGCCATGTCATGGGAAATATCATCCTGAAGGTGGTTAACAGTATAAGCCTTTAGCCGGCCTGATCATGACTGTATTGCAGTACTGCGCCCCCGTGTAGAAACAGCTTTGCTGTCTTGCATGGAGCAGACTTTATAAATTCGTCATCAGCGTTAACAATTAAAAGTTTTGCGATAAAGGTAATGATGTGATTTTTTCATCACGGCTGAAAGCTGTCACGATGGATCTCTATCAGGAGATTTAACGCGTGTTTACAAAGAAAAATATAAACACATATCTTCTGGTAGATCAGAAGATGGTGAGAACCCGAAGTAAATCAGTAGACACATACGATAATAAAAATAACAGTAATTCAGTATGGCTTCAATGATAATTATCAATTCTGAAAACATTCTGTTCATTCAATCCCAATGTTGATTTCTGTCAATATCACTATAAATACGCGGTGTATTATTGTTTTCGAATATACACAGATATTGTATGTGTTTATTCCATTTCTTAAATGAATCCAAAAAAGGAAATTGTCATGAATATAAAAAAAACATGTTTTACCCTTGTGAAAACGACGGTGCTAATGATGTTTTTACAGGGAACCGCACTGGCCTATGAATCGCCAGTGCACGTCTTCTCAGTCAATGACGTCATGGGTGGTTTTGACGGCAGCACCTTCGGCTCCCTCGATGGAGCCAGCATTGATGATACCATTATCTGTGATCTCGGTAGTGAACCCTGCCCCGCAGACAATCCACCCATTCTCGACAAGTCAGGCGTGATGCTGTATCCGGTTGATAGCGAATTCGGATATTACATTGTTGATTTTCTGGGTGCGCAAGGTAAATCCAGGGACGGGGATTACCTGGAAGGTCTGGTTGGTAATATCGAGGAAAGCGGTGTGCAGATTGGGATTATGGTTTCCAATGCAGCCACTGATACCTACAAGGTGAAGGTGCCGATGGGTACATGGTGTGCCGGGCTTGGCGGAACATCGGTCAAATGTGAGACCGAGCACTACACCGTCATGGAACATATAAACAGCTGCCATGAAACCATTCCCTATCTCTACGCTGACCCGGTTACCGGAGCACAGGCTGTTCTGACAACACCTCCAGATCCCGACGACGGTAGCTTCCTCTCATTCGACTGTGGCGATCCCAATGCGCATCTGGATGACAATACGCTGATACTGGTTGATGGTGCTCCAACCACCCGGTTAATCAACTCCACGCCCTGTGACGACGTAAATGATCCGGAAGGATGCCAGATATTCCCCAACGACAAGACCGACATGCTGAACAATATTGCCCTGGGTTCGGACTATTCAGTACAGCTGAAAGATGACGGCAAGGCGCTGTACGGCTGGGGTGGCATTCATAAACGTCCCAATGACATCCGTATGTACGCCAGGCTGGCGCTTCCCGACGAGTGGAAGGCAGTGGATGCTCCCGCCGAAGGATACGTAGTCACCCGGGCAGAGCTGATAGTCAACCACCTGATCACCAACAACCCCAACGACCAGCTTCGTCCGGAAGACCTGGAAAACGAGGCTGCCACGGGACGCAAACCCTCCTACAGGATCGAGGGTACCATCGGTGGTGCTGATGAAGTGTGGAAATCACTTGAGCCCTGCTATGAAGGTGATGGCGACATTATCGATAACGAATTAGGTGATATCGACCCAACATTTATTGATGTTGGCACATATTTGAAAAATATGCCTTTTGCGCTTGACCCGTTAGCCACACCTGGTGATCTGAGAGAAGACCCTCCCTATGCATTCTCTTCGGATCTGTATAAAGGCTTAACCAATGCCTATTACACCACCCTCAACCGCGATCCGTTCGAGTGGTCCTACGACGCTGATCCGGATCCAATGGTTCAGGACTTTGTCGGCAGTGCACTCCCCGATGATACGCTGGGTGAACTGGTTTCCGGACCACGCTGGAGACTGAAACCCAACAAGTTCGGTCAGGACCTGCCGGGGCTGGAAGTTCCTCTGATCGAGTGCAGTCCACCACCTTTCCAGCACGACAATATCAAGTACGCGGTCGGTGCACCGGTGACCACGGTGATCAACCTGCTCGACTGGGATGAATCCAAAGGTCCATCTCCACTGGCCACCAGCAAGGGCTGGGTTGATGTGACGGCCAATGAGTTCGTTACAGTTGTTGATGAAATCAATGGTATTCCAATCACCAGTAATGGCCTGCCGATGAGCAATGACTTCGACCTCGCGGTCTACGTCAAGGGTGATCGCAAGCCCACGGCCGTGTATAACGCTCAGCTTATTATCGAGTATGAAGGTGAAGTCACGCCGACCGAGTTCGACCTGGCCTTGACCGGTCTGGAAGTACCTGCCCGTGTATTGCTGGGTGAAACAGCGGAAGTCGAAGTCGAGGTTACAAACAACGGTCCGGCTGCTGCATCGGGTACCGTTACCCTGACCGGCGTTTACACTAGCGGCTACATTGTTGAGTTCACGGACAGCTTCACCGATCTGGCAGCTGGTGCTGTGTTCGAAGCCGAGTTGGGCTGGACTGCTCCTTTAAGACCGCAAAACGTCAACTGGACAGCGGTAGTGTCCACAGAAGGTGGCGACATCGATCCGGAGAACGATGTTGCGACAGGCCTGACCAGGGTACGCCGTTTCTAGTCAGTCACGGCTAAACCCGTCAACGAGGCCGGCGATTGTGTGAGCTACATCCACACGATCGTCGGCCACTACCGGTGGCTACAGCCCACATGAGTCCCGGTGAGACGACAGCCGCGCTGGTTTCTGCCTGTATCTAAGACAATGAACAAGACCATCAACAATGTGCAATAAAACCATGTTCAAAATTCTGTCCGGTGTACTGATTCCGGCGCTCATCGCCACAGTGTCCCTGCCGGCATCATCGACAGGCGTCGATGGCGATCATCAGGCGACAGCACCTTCAACGACAACGAATAATTCAACGGGCTCGATCTATACGCGTAATGCAGTAGGCCCGGACAATCGCTACCTGTATCCCGGCCGTGATGGACGGGGCATGGGTAACGGCTATCCCGGCTATCGGGGCCAGGGTGGCGGCGGCTACCCGCAACATCGCCAGTATGCTAATCCACCGCTATACCCGGCAACAACAACGCCCGCGGGTCCTGCTCAACAACCGGCTCCTGATTCTGCGGCAGACGGGCAAAATCCGGAGACCACGCAGGCACCACCTGCACACGTGACCAACAGGAGGGCTATGCTGCATGCCGCTGCTTTTGGCAAGCTTGACGATGTACAGGCGTTACTGAAGCAGGGGGTGAATCCCGATGCCAGGGCAAAAGACAGAACCGGCCGAACCGCGCTGATTCTTGCCGCGGCTGGTGGCCATGTTGAAATCGTCGAGGCACTGCTTGCGAATGGTGCTACTGTCGATGACCGGGACAGGACAGGCCATACCGCGCTCAACTGGGCTGCGATGCGCGGTCGTACTGAAGTGGTTGAAGCTTTGCTGAAAAAGGGTGCCGATGTTAACACGCAAGACAATGGCGGTATCTCGCCCGTGCTGTACGCAATAGGCACTCACAATGTCCCGATGCTCAAATTGCTTGTGGCCAGGGATGCAGACCTCGAGGTGGAAAGCCGTGAAAACAAGATGACTCCCCTGCTGCTCGCCATCGAGACTAACGATATTGAATCTCTGAACATACTGCTGGACAAGGACGCGAAGGTTAACACTAAAAACCGTGACAGCTTCTCACCCATAATGGCTGCCGCGGAAAAAGGTCAAAACGGAATTGTGCGTATGCTGCTCGCACGCGGTGCCGAGGTCAATGCAAAGGACAACAAGCAGTTAGCACCCTTGAACTATGCCGCCGATAACCTGCACATAGAGACCATGCAGCTATTACTGGCCAACGGCGCAGATGCGAATGCAAGGGATGGTAAAGCAAGAACCGCTGTCATGCGGGCAGCGATTCAGGGTCATGCCGAGATTATCCGGCTGCTGCACGCCCACGGCGCTGACCTTAATGCCCGTGATGCGCATAACAGATCGGCACTGATGCTGGCTGCCGCCGCCGGTAAACAGAACGCTGTCAATGTGTTGCTGAAAATGGGGGCCGATAGTGATAGCAGAGACCATGGCGGACTTTGACAAGCATAAGAATTCAAAAGTGGGATCAAATCACAATTGTTTATAACATTCGCGAACACTTTGATCTGAAGCGTACTTGTAATCAAGCGACGGTTATCCGGGTTTGTGCACATAACATTGATAATTATCAATGCTCGCAACACATAAGTGTATTAACGTGGATATGAGTAATGCATTCGCATTATCTTCAGGGACAGGAAGTTGATTTATTATCTAACTAACCGTGTAGACTGTTCCATAAGCAAACTGCTTATGGTTATTGCGGTGCTGTTCGCAGTTGCAGCCAGCATGTCATGCAGCCGCGAACCTGATACGTCCTCTCTCCGCACTGACGCCCAGGAAAGGCTGGCAAAGAAGCCAGCACATACCGACCACAGCGGTTTCTTCCACGAACCGTTTGCAGATGGCCCTGCGGTCACACGTGCCTGCCTGGCGTGTCACGAAGATTCTGCACAACAGGTTATGCAGACAGCCCACTGGAACTGGCAGGGCGAAGAAGTCATGCTGCCCGGACACGATAAACCCCTGCGTATCGGCAAGCGCAATGTCATCAACAATTTCTGCATCGGCGTTCAGTCCAACTGGCCGGCCTGCACCATGTGCCACATCGGCTACGGCTGGGAAGACGAAAATTTCGATTTCACTGACGAGACACGTGTCGATTGCCTGGTCTGCCACGACAACAGCGGCACTTATCTGAAGAAATTCCGGGGTGCAGGCATACCCGATGAATCCGTGGACCTGCTGGAAGTGGCCCGCAGCGTAGGCATGCCGGGGCGCAAAAACTGTGGCGCCTGCCACTTCCAGGGTGGTGGCGGCAATGCGGTCAAACACGGCGACATGGATGACACGCTGCTTTTCCCCAGTGCCCGTATCGACGTTCACATGGGTAAATACGATATGCAGTGCATCGACTGTCATCGTACTGAAAAACACCGTATTCGGGGACGCTCGATGGCCGTGAGTGTGGACAGCGAAAATTTTCTCGAGTGCACCGATTGCCATGTCGATAAACCCCATGAAGATGTCAGGCTCAATACTCATACCGATCGCCTGGCCTGCCAGTCCTGCCATGTGCCACACATGGGTGCCGACACCGGGACCAAGCTGAGCTGGGACTGGTCACAGGCGGGCCAGGACCTCGACATCACCGACGAACATGTCTACCTGAAAATCAAGGGCCAGTTCACATGGTCGAGGAAACACCGGCCCGAGTACTACTGGTACAACCAGATGTCATTACGCTATATCGTCGGCGACAAGATCGATCCATCGAAACCGACAAGCATCAACAAACCACTCGGTGATCGTGACGACCCCAACGCGAAAGTATGGCCTTTCAAGGTGCACCGCGGTAAACAACCCTATGATACGGT
>CALLCZ010000160.1 GCA_937998645.1 uncultured Gammaproteobacteria bacterium | reverse complement strand
GTTAAGGCCAACCGAGCTGCTGATATTCGGCAACCCCAAAGTCGGCACACCGCTGATGCAGTGTCAGCAGCTGGCCGCGCTCGACCTGCCGCAAAAAGCACTGGTCTATGAAGATGCCGATGGCCAGGTGTGGTTTGCCTACAATGACCCGCAATACATAGCAGACCGGCATAACATCAGCGGTTGCGATGATGTTGTCGGCAAAATATCCAGGGCACTGTTTAATTTTTCCAGGGTGGCAACCCAGTGACAGACGTTGCGCCGTACTGATCAGTTCGCAATTATAGCATTTAGAACGTCGAGCAATTTCTGCCTGTTACTGTCCTGGTTGAAAGTGGCATTATGGCCGCCTTCAAGTGTAACCAGCTGTTTTGGTTCCAGAGCAGCTTCATACAATACCTCTGCATGATAGTAATCGATGATCTCATCTTCATCACTGTGCAAGATAAAAATCGGTAAAGGCGCCACCTTGTCGACGGATTCAACCGGGCTGTAGGTATTGCTGATTGTCTTTGACAGCGGCCACTGAAACAGCCAGAACAGCCAGCTGCTCGACAGCGCGTCCTGAGCGATGTCATGGTAGTCACTGAATGCCGCGACCGAAACCAGTGCCGCGATCCTGTCACGGTGCTGGCTGTGTGCGACCGAGTATATCGACAGGCTGGCTCCCAGGCTCTGCCCCATGACGATGAGCTGATGATCCTCGGGCAGATCGTCAATCACATGCCCAATCAGCAACTCCATATCATCAATAATGGGATCGAGCTCAGCCTCGCCTTGCGATTGCCCATAGCCACGATAATCGAATAAATATACATCGTAACCATGAGCCACCAGCCAGTACACATTGGCAAAATGTGTACTGATGTTCTCGGCATTACCGTGGAAAAACAACAATGTGCCTTTGGCTTTATCCTCGGAAAACAGTCGCCATCCATGGAGCTGGAAATTATCCCTGGTTTCGACAAAGATGTCCTCGTACATAATACCAATGGCATCCGGTGTGAGGACATGCTCCTTCATGGGATAAAAAATATAATTGGTGCAAGCCGATAAAATCAGGATGCATGACAGCAAAATTAGACGCATCAATGAGCCCTGTTGATTCATCTGTATATTTAAAATAAACACCTGATCTCGCCATTCAACGGGTGTTTCCTGATGTTAAAAATCACACCCAGCTTATTGCATAAAATTAATGTAATACATAAAGATTATTAATTCTTATTATTTCAATTGCTTACGCCATATCTTTAAATTATCTTTTTAGACTCGTGGCCGTAGTATTTTCACCCGGGGCTATCCTGCTTAAGCCGCTTGCACAGCACATACTATTTAACTAACATCAGCGCTGATTCTATCAATAGAACAACCAACTAAAATAACAATCAGGAGTTACGAATGAAAAGAATTATTGCAGGACTGGCACTGCTCACTGCTTCACAAGTAGCCATGGCCGGTGCAGCCGGCGGCGACGCAGGCTGCGGCTGGGGTAATGCATTGTTCAAGGGTAATAGTGGTACCGCAAATCACGTATTGGCAGGTATTACTAATGCCATTTTTGGCAACAATACATTTGGCATGACAACCGGTACTAATGGTTGCAGCACTTCCGGTGCACTGGGTTATGGTGGCAAAAATGCAGTCAGCGCCATCATGGACGAGTTTTCTGAAGATGTGGCGCGTGGCGAAGGCGATGCCCTGAATACGGTTGCCGTGCTTTATGGTGTCGAGCCTGAAGATCGTGATACTTTTGCCCTTGTCATGCATGAAAACTTTGCTGTTATTTTCCCCAGCGAAGATGTGACTGCCAATGAAATGATCGCTTCCATCGAAGAAGTAATGAAGGCCGATCCAACCCTTGCTAAATACATCACAGCCTGATTGAAATTTAGAAAGGTGATTTTAAAAAGCCCTGCATCTGTCATGCAGGGCTTTTTTCTTGTGTAGAATACCCGCGCCATTTGTATTCCAGCATCCGGGCTGGCAACTGATAATAATCGTTTTCAAATATTGAACAATGTCACTATCCGTATTTGCCATACGCTGTATTCAATGCATTGCGCTGGCATTTGCGCTTTTTTCTGTTCACGCCGCTGACAGCAATTATATAGCCGACCTGCAGACACGCGTGCAGGATCAGCGAATCTGGCAAAGTGCAGAATGGCTGAACCTGCTCCACTATTCCGGTGATGGAGAAACAACGGCAGAATACAGGAGTGAAGTAAACGATGACCGTTTCTTTCTTTCTGCAGACGGCGACGTCAATCCCGAATCCGAATTACTTGCGACAATCGCTGCTTTTTACCAAACGGACATATCCGGTAATGAGCATGCCCAGTGCAGGTTTGTTGCTCGCCTGAACTGGCTGAAACAGAAGCTTTCCATCGATGCGAGCACACTGCCCGTTGTACAGTGCAGCAGCTATATCGAGTGGCGCAAACACGTCAACTCCGACCATGTGACCATGGTCTTTCCTGCCTATAACCTGAACAGTCCTTCATCGATGTTTGGCCACACGCTGTTACGTCTTGATTCTGCTGAAGATGAAGGTAATTCCCGGTGGCTTTCAACAGCGGTCAATTTCGGCGCCAATGTAACCGAAGATGACAACTCTATCCTCTATGCCTACAAAGGACTGGCGGGCGGTTATTCAGGTGTATTCGTAGTTGACCATTATTACAAAAAGATCCAGGAATATAATCGCATCGAACACCGTGACATCTGGGAATACCGCCTTAACCTGTCAGCCGATGAAACCGAGCGCATCGTGACGCACCTGTGGGAAGTACAGGATATCAATTTTGACTACTACTACTTTGATGAAAACTGTTCCTACCGTCTGCTGGAGCTGCTTGAAATTGCACGGCCGGGAATAGAGCTGACCGATGAGTTTAAACTCACTGCCATTCCGGTAGACACTGTACGCACAATCAGGAAAAACGGGCTGATCGAGCAATCAGCTTACAAACCTTCCCAGGCTACTATTTTGCGATCTTTACTCGAACAAATCCCGGAACAGGACCGCGACCTGGTCATGCAGTTATCCAGCGACATATCAACCAGCAGGAAAGATGCCTTTACCAGCCTGCCGCCCGGCCGACAGGGGAATATTGCCGATACGGCCTATCAGTATTTACGATATCAGCAATCAGGCCAGGAACGGGATCCAGCGATTGCAAAACGCAGTCATCAGCTGTTGTTACTGCTCAACTCATATCCAAAAGACACACTGGTTGAAGCAGCAATCGAGATACCCGAGTCACCCGACCAGGGCCATGGAAGCAAGCGCGCCAGCCTGGGTGCCGGAAAACGCCTGGGAAATCTATACACTGAGCTGGGTTTCAGGATGGCCTTCCATTCTCTGGAAGATAATGAGCAGGGTTTTTTACGTGGTGCGCAAATCAATCTTGGCAACCTGCAAATTCGCGCCGAAGAGAACGAAGGCATCAGCCTGTACAAATTCGATCTCGTTGATATATTTTCATTAACGCCCAGATCACGCTTCTTCAAACCCGTTGCATGGAAAGTCTACACCGGCCTGGAAAGACAATACACCAAAGGCGTTGACCAGTTGACAGCACACGTAACCGGAGGCGCCGGCGGTAGCTGGAAGCTGCTTAAAAACAGCCAGGTCTATGGGCTGGCGACAGCACGGATTGAATACAACAAGCAGATGGATAGAGCCATTGAACCGGCGATTGGTTTTACATCCGGACTGTTGCAGCACTTCGGTCCATCAACAGCCCGTGTTGATGTAAGCGGCGAACAGTTCTCCGATGGTATATACCGTTTGCGTGCAGCTTATAACCAGAATTTTGTGATCAGCACCAACCACTCAATCAGGTTTTCCGCACAGTACGAATGGCAGGAAGTCGATGAGTTTTCAGATGTGCGTTTGAATTACCAGTATTATTTCTAATTACTAGGGCCCCTGGAACGGTATGTATTTTAACAAGTCACCCTTGTTTACGATCTTGCCAGCTTCAACGACGACAAGACCATCGGCCCAGCTTGTAGAACTCAGCACGCCGGATCCCTGGTGCGGATAAATTTCTGCATAGGCGCCCGATTCATCTTGCCTGACACGCACACGCAGGTATTCCTGCCGTTTGACGCCTTTCCATTCAAAGCCTGAACGTATTGATAGCTCGTTTGATAAATAGTTTTCAGCGCCCTGCATTTTAAAAATCAACGGGCGTGCAAATATTATGAATGTCACGAATACCGAAACCGGGTTACCGGGCAATCCCATAAACAAGGCATTATCGACCTTACCAAATGCCACCGGTTTGCCGGGTTTCATATTGATACGCCACATGCTCAGTTCGCCCAGCTGCTCCAGCGCAATCCGCACATAATCTTCCTCGCCGACAGAGACGCCACCGCTGGTTAGCACAAGATCCGCACTTGCAGCAGCACGCTTGAGCACATCGAGTGTAGCTTCCAGCGTATCGGGAACAATACCGAGATCGATCACTTCACAGCCCGCTGAGTGCAACAGACCCGTTAGTGTATAACGGTTGGAATTGTATATCTGACCCTGGGCAAGCGCTTCGCCCGGCTCGACCAGCTCATCACCGGTAAAGAAGGCGGCCACCTTGAGTTTGCGCCTGACATTGACGCCTGCCTGACCGACTGAAGCAATCAGGCCCTGCTCCTGCGGTCGGATGCGGGTGCCGGCATTGAGAATAACACTGCCTTTTTCTATATCTTCACCGGCACGGCGAATATTATCGCCCTCTTTAACCGCAGCATTGACAGTAACAACATCACCCTGCTGATGACATAACTCCTGCATCACTACGGCATCCGCGCCTGCAGGCACGGGTGCACCGGTAAATATTCTAGCTGCTGTGCCAGCTTCCAGCTCTACTCCGGTCTGCCCTGCCGGTATGCGTTGACTGACTGTTAGCGAAACACCCGGTTCAGTACATTCAACACTTCTTACGGCATAACCATCCATGGCACTGTTGTCATAACCGGGTACATTGATCGTTGATGTCACATCCTCGGCAAGAACACGCCCAAGGATGTTCCCCAGATCCATCACTTCCGTTTGCTCAACAGTTGCCCCTGCACCCAGTATTTTTCTTAAGGCTTCATCAACCGCTATTAATCCGGGCGATGAACAGCAGTCCTGAGTCACGTTTATTTCACGGCTCATTTTTCCAGCAGCCTTGGCATCAGCTCGACCATATTGCATGGACTGTTGCGGTAATCCAGCTGCGGGCCAATAATGTCATCCCAGCCTGTGCGGCAGGCTCCGGTTGAACCCGGCAGGCAGAAAACAAAGGTACCGTTGGCGACACCACCAAGCGCGCGCGAAGCCACGGTCGAGGTCTTGATATCCTGGTATGAAACCCAGCGGAACAACTCGCCAATACCTTCGATTTCCTTGTCCAGCAACGGCCTGACCGCCTCAGGTGTAATATCACGCCCGGTCAGGCCAGTGCCGCCGGTACTGATAATGACACACACATCAGGGTCTGCAATCAGGCGTGACATGACTTCACGGATCTTGTAAACATCATCTGGCACGATAATTTTCTCGGCCAGCATATGGCCGGCATCGGTCAATCTTTTTACCAGGGCGGCGCCGGATGTATCCGTTTCCTCTGTCCTGCTGTCGGACACAGTCATTATTGCAATATTGACCGGTATTAATTCACGTTCACTCATAATTCAATTCATTTTGTAAGGTTTATTGGATTGGGTTATCGCCCCTGTCCATTATTCCACTATCACCGCCTGTTAGAAAGCTGTGCAACAGGCCCGTCAGATATAATGAGCCGAAATCATACATTGAATTGCCATGAGCTCTATTGACTTGAGTCATGGATAAACAGCCTGATTCCCGATACCATCAGGCAATGTCAACAACCGTGATGGCTATGCATATATCTAGCACACAGACCGATGGTGACAGAATCAGCCTGATTGATCCGTTCAATCGAAAGATCGAATACCTTCGCCTGTCTGTAACAGACAAATGTAATCTGCGCTGTTTCTACTGCCTGCCAAAACACTTCAAGGATTTCGAACAACCCGCTCACTGGCTCACTTTTGACGAAATCGAGCGTGTGATTGGCGCATTTGCCGATCTTGGTGTGGCCAAAGTGAGAATAACCGGTGGTGAACCGCTGCTACGCAAAGACCTACCTGTGCTGGCAAACCAGCTGTCACAACTTCGCGGCATTGATGATCTGTCCTTGAGCACGAACGCCGTACTGCTGTCCAGGCAGGCGCAGTCACTGCGTGATGCCAGCATATCAAGAATCAACGTCAGCCTGGATACACTAAAACCCGAACGCTTCACACAGATTACCGGCGGAAAACTGCAGCCCGTTCTGGACGGCCTGATGGCGGCCAAACAAGCTGGCTTTGCCCCCATCAAGATCAACATGGTTGCGATGAAGGACATTAATGATGATGAATTCGAAGACATGGTTGATTTCTGTCTCGAGCATGATTTCACCCTGCGCTTTATCGAAACCATGCCTGTCGGCGATACCGGTATCGATGCCAGCCAGCACTATCTCAACCTGAAACAGGTAAAAAATAAACTTGCTGATCAATATGAGCTGATTCCGGGCGTTATGCCCGGTGGCGGCCCGGCACGCTATGTCCAGGTAAAAGACACAAACCTTCGTATCGGTTTTATTACCCCGATATCACAACATTTCTGCGAAACCTGCAATCGTGTTCGCCTGTCCGTGGATGGCACGCTCTACCTGTGCCTTGGTCAGGACCATAAATACGAATTACGCCCCTTGCTGAGGCAGGGAATCAGTGATGACGGCCTGAAAAACGCGATCGTCGAAGCGATAGCTATTAAACCCGAAAAACACGAGTTTCGCAGCAATCCGGGGCAGGTCGTGCGCTTCATGAACATGACAGGCGGATAAGTCCAGATGATGTTATTTGATTCATCCTTTTCGTTCTGGTTCTTAAGCAGTATTGCAGTTGCCGCAATCCTGTATTCCTCGGTTGGCCATGGCGGCGCATCCGGTTACCTTGCAGTAATGGCATTGTTCGGTCTCGATCCGGCATTGATGAAACCCGCCGCACTGACAATGAATATATTTGTCACCATACTGGTATTAAGCCGCCTGTCCCGCGCCGGGCATTTCAACTGGCGCCTGTTTACGCCCTTTGTAATTGCGTCAATACCGATGGCATTCCTGGGAGGCGCGTACACACTGAACTCGGGTGCATACAAAGTCATCGTTGGCCTGGCGTTAATACTCGCCATGTGGCGAATGCTGGTTGTCGTTGAAAACGATGACAGGATCAGGATGCCAAAGCTCTGGGTTGCACTGCCGGTCGGCGGTATTCTTGGCCTGGTATCCGGACTGACCGGGGTCGGTGGCGGCATCTTCCTGAGCCCGCTGCTGTTACTGTTTAACTGGACCAACATGCGTGGCAGCGCCGCCATTGCTGCCGCCTTCATACTGGTCAATTCCATTGCAGGCATCGCCGGCTATGCAACCACGTCCAGTCAATGGCCAGGTGGCATTCCAGTGCTGGTTATTACTGCACTCATAGGCGGCGTCATCGGATCAGAGGTGTGCGTGCGCCGACTGGCACCCAATCAGTTGAGAAAAGTTCTCGCGATCGTGCTGGCTATTGCAGGTGCAAAAATGATTGCAGCCGCCTAGTCCCTGGCAGTCGTATCAACAGCCATATCGCCAATAATAATCATTACCCTGTCATGGTTAATACAAGCATGACATCGACATATATACCTATATAGATAGTCGATTAGCCTGCCTCGATTGACCTAAGTCATGTGACATGCACGATGTCGATCCGACCTCTGTAGTTGGCTCAATCTGATCCAGCAACATGCGCTATTTTGAGAACCTGTTCTCGAAATAGCGCAGGATAAGCAGGAAAAAGGCCGGTTGGTTCATGTATCGAACAAT
Source organism: uncultured Gammaproteobacteria bacterium (assembly GCA_937998645.1). GTDB lineage: Bacteria > Pseudomonadota > Gammaproteobacteria > SZUA-229 > SZUA-229 > JABDQW01. The sequence continues at coordinate 35,865 of CALLCZ010000160.1, read as the reverse complement.
AACCAACTGGCCAACAACTATATATCCAGCTCACACGCTATTTCCGCAAATAAGGAATAGCGTTCCGAAATCTGAATAGACAAAGCTTCCAGGCTCAGCCCAGTCCCGATAACTGTAGCCATCTATGGTCAATTCCTTGTTATTAAACATTCGAGCGAGTATCAAAATCAGCAATAGAAAGCTAATGAATTCGCCTGGACATTGGCAATGTTAATAATTATTATTTCGATGTTGCAGCTAGCATCACACAAACCAGCCAGTGAACATGTAAATATGTCATGTTTTTATTGACATTAACTGGTGATGGGTGAAATATTCGTATTCTGGATTACCGGAAGACCGGTTTCTAGCGATTTAATATCTATTAATGGAGGGAGGAAGATGAGTTCAACAACACACATGCTTGGTAGTTTCTGCACCGGTTGCGTCGCGGCTGCAGCGGCAGTTATTGCGGTAGCTACACTGGTAACAATAACCTGGGTACTGTTTCTTTAATCACATCTGCATTATTATTGTTACTGAACTGATTTCAAAACACCCTCCACTGTGAGGGTGTTTTTTTGTCATTATGATATGGTAATTATCTGTTGCTAAATTTTTATTCAGCGTAGATATGACGATAAATATTAATACAAGCACCGGTTTCTGGCGCTGATTGACCGCTCTAAACTATATATTCGGGCGACAGCTTCAAACCTGGCAAGATGCACAGGCTCAGTAATGGAATCAGCAGTAACTTCAGAAACTTCTACAGGTCCCGAGCACGAACACTCTTGCCGGCATCAACTTACCCGGTTCAACCTCATCCGGAATAGCTATTATTATCAACTGCATTATGGCTGATCATTCCACTGGCAGGCTGTTATTGTGATGCTGTCCCGTTTCAGCTATTGTTGACCTACTTATAACCATCAGTTAATACTCATAAGTACAGTCAAACATTAGTTTCAGGCTACTGATATTTCATATATCCATAGGATAAAACATGAATAAGCAATCGTCAGAATGTAACGGATTTATCTGTCGCTTATGGCAGACCCTGAAGACACCATCTAGCAAATATTCATTGGGCTTCCTGATACTGGTTATTTTCACTGTCTCCAGTATTTTCTGGATCGGCTTCCACTACTCCATGGATGCCACCAACACGGAAGAATTCTGCATTTCCTGTCACGAGATGGAAAAATTTGTTTTCGAGGAATACAAGCAAACCATCCACTACAGCAATCGCACCGGCGTACGCGCCACCTGCCCGGACTGCCATGTACCCAAGGAGTGGCAGCACAAAATTGTGCGCAAGATACAGTCGACCAATGAAATGATGCACAAGATACTCGGCTCCATCAACACACCTGAAAAATATGAAGCCAAACGCCTGCAACTCGCCGAAAGGGTATGGGCCAACATGCAGGAGACGGACTCGCGTGAATGCCGCAATTGTCACGGCTTTAAATTCATGGACTTCAGTAAACAGGGTGAGGATGCGGCTGACACTCATCCGGATGCACTCGACTCCGATATGACCTGCATCGACTGCCACAAGGGCATTGCTCACAAACTGCCCGAGGGTTATGAGGAGTAACTGGTCCGCCAAAATGAATGCAGGTGCTGCCCCGCAGCTTCAGGCGACCTGTCCAAACTGAATGCCCCTGATAAGAGTACGTTTAAGCCATTCATTTTAAAGCAGAATATTGTTGAGACTGCAGCCTGTTTCCGCTATGCTGGAGCACTTTTCAGGGCCTTTCGCCAAAGCCTGATACAGCCCGGCGAGCGGACAAACCAGCAATCAGAATTCACCCGATAGAAGTTATTGATAATGAACGATAGACCAGATACAAATCAGGACAGTTTCGCGGTAAAAATCGGCCTCGCCGAAATGCTCAAGGGCGGCGCCATTATGGACGTCACCAACGCCGAACAGGCCAGAATCGCCGAAGACGCAGGCGCCTGTGCGGTGATGGCACTGGAACGCATCCCGGCAGACATTCGCCGTGACGGCGGCGTTGCGCGCATGTCCGATCCGGAGATGATCCAGCAGATCAAGGATACGGTTTCTATTCCGGTGATGGCCAAGTGCCGTATCGGTCATTTTGCCGAAGCACAGGTGCTGGAAGCACTCGAAGTCGATTTTATCGACGAGTCTGAAGTACTGACACCCGCAGATGAAGCCAACCATATCTACAAGCACAACTTCAAGGTTCCTTTTGTATGTGGCGCCACCAACCTGGGTGAAGCCCTGCGTCGTATTGGCGAGGGCGCTGCGATGATGCGCACCAAGGGCGAGGCCGGCAGTGGCAATATCGTCGAGGCCGTACGCCACATGCGCGCCCTGCAGGATGAAATGAAGCGCCTGACCACACTGGGCCAGGAACAGCTGATGGCTGTCGCCAAAGACCTGGGTGCGCCCTATGACCTGGTGTGCTATGTCGCTGAGCACGGAAAATTGCCTGTGCCCAATTTCTCAGCCGGCGGTATCGCCACACCTGCTGATGCTGCGCTGGTAAGGCAGCTTGGAGCTGAGGCCGTGTTTGTTGGTTCCGGTATATTCAAATCCGACGACCCGGCCGCGCGTGCTGCAGCCGTTGTCAAAGCGACAACCCACTATGACGACCCGGCCATTCTGCTCGAAGTCAGTCGCGGACTACAGCCCGGAATGAAGGGACTGGAAATGTCCGAAATCCCTGAAGAAGAACGTCTGGCAGTCAGGGGCTGGTAAGCACAACAAACACGCAAGATGGATAAAGCTGTTGGTGTACTTGCTTTACAGGGCGCCTATCAAAAACACATCGATATGCTGCATGCACTGGGCGTACCAGCACATACTGTACGCCAGCCACATGAGCTTGATGACTGTTTCGCACTGATCATACCCGGTGGCGAGTCGACCACGATCAGCCTGCTGATACAGAAAAACGGCCTGTACAAACCGATTAAAGCTTTTGCTGAAAACCACCCCGTCATGGGTGTATGCGCCGGCATGATCATGATGGCGACTGAAGTCGATGATGACCGTGTTACACCGCTGGGCCTGATTCCGTTCAAGGCATTGCGTAATCACTACGGAAGACAGGTGCACAGTTTCACTACAGACATCGAACTGGATTTCGACAGCAAGGGCCCGGCGTTTCCCGCAATTTTTATCCGCGCCCCCGGTGTCGACAAACTATCGGATGATGTCCAGACATTGGCCAGAAATAACAATAATGATGAAGCGGTCATCATAAGCAAAGGACATCACCTGGCACTGTCGTTTCATCCCGAGTTAACAGACGACACCCGAATACATGCTTACTGGTTAAGCCACTTTAGCAGTTCCTGATAAAGCCCTGTCATCTACAAACATACAGCAAAGCGGCTCAACCACATCCGCCCTTCTCTTCACCACCCGGGTTGTATTCGAGTAGCGGTTTGCGTTCATATACGTCGGCTCAACGGTTGAGTTATACTTTTATCGGACATAGTCGCCTATAAAACAGGCATGGAATCTTTTACATTCGAAAATCTTTGTTTAAAGAGCAGGCTCCTGCATGAGCAAATCTAAATGAACGATAATCCACGCAATACGATTCCACACCTGATCCTGGCCGGATATAGCCTGATTCTTCTGGCCGTGCTTGGTCTTGGCTGGTATTCGACCAGCAACACTCTTCAATTACAGAAGATCACCGAGGATCTTTATACCCACCCCTTTGCTGTCAGCAATTCGGCAGCGCAACTGGATAACGTATTATTTGATTTTCAGAATCATATTACCCATGAGGTGTATGAGTTTACAACCGGCATAAATAATTTCGATCTTGAGCATTTACTTAATGTGGAAGAATCCATTATCAGGACGTCGAAAACAAGCATGGAAGTGATCAAGGCCAATTTCCTTGGCGACATGGACCGGGTCAGGGACCTGGAATCCAAGCTGGAGCAATGGGATGGAATCCGACAGGAAATTTATGACGCGATCAAAAAAGGCGACCATGTAACCGCCGAGCATCTGGTCAGGACAGTCAGTACGCCGAAGTTTGCCGAGATTGTTTCACATGTAGATTACATTCTGTCCTTCGCGCTGGAACGTGCTGAACGTTATGTTGAAGAAGCGGGGAAGTTTTCTGAGTTTATTACCCTCAGCACAGCCTGGCTGATGGCTTCTCTTGCTGCAGTTATCATTGTAACAAGCCTTATCGTCTTTTCACGCGTCAGGCATCTTCAAAGAGAGCACGAGCAAAGCCTGCGCCGCCTGGTGAATGCCGAATCGGCACTTCGCGAAAGCAAGGCACGCAGCAGCCAGGAGAAGGCTGAACTGGCACTTCGTGAAGGCGAGGCGCGCAGCCGCCAGATTCTTGATAGCCTGTTCGGCTTCGTCGGACTTTACACACTTGATGGCGTGCTGATCGATGCTAACGAAGCGTTACTGCTAGCGGTTGGAATCAAGAAGGAAGAAGCGCCGGGTCGCCCGTTCTGGGACACTTGCTGGTGGAGTTACAACGAACAGGTTCAGGCCGAACTAAGAACTAACATGGAGCGTGCCATACGCGGTGAGATCGTGCGATATGAGCCGCAAGTTCGGGTTGCCAGCGGCGACCTCATCACCATCGATATCACCTTCAGTCCGATGCGTAATACTGAGGGTGAAATCACGCATGTTTTAGGCTTTGCCGTCGACATAACCGAACGCAAGCAGGCCGAGAAGAAGCTCCAGTTCCTTAACGAAGAACTGGAATCACGGGTGGAACTACGCACAGCCGATCTGAAGACTGCCAAGGAAGAAGCCGAACGCGCCAATCAAACCAAGTCGGAATTTCTTTCCAGAATGAGTCATGAACTGCGTACACCACTGCACGCCATTATTGCATTTTCTGATTTAATTCTGTACGAGAAAGACCTTGATCCAAAACTGGAAAAACATATTCAACATATCAACAAAGCAGGCGATCACCTGTTAGCACTGGTTGATGATGTGCTTGATCTCGCCAGAATTGAAAGTGGCGAGTTATCCATATTGGCAGAACCTGTAAAACTTCGGGACGTACTGGAAGAATGTTATTCGTTGATCAAACCAATAGCCGAGGATGCCGAGGTAAATCTCTCGTTTGACACCCATGTCGACTATATTGTTAACGCCAACCATACCAGCCTGAAACAGGCATTGCTTAACCTGCTCAGTAACGCAGTCAAATATAATCAACGGCAAGGTACTGTCACGGTCAGCTACGAAGTCAAAAACAACAAACAATTGCGTATCAATGTCGCCGACACAGGAAAAGGCCTCAGCACAGAACAACAAAAACTGCTGTTCAAGCCATTTGAACGTATGGGAGCCGAATTTACAAATGTTAAAGGCACGGGCATTGGCCTGACCATTACCCGGCGATTAATCAATATGATGGGCGGAACTGTTGGCGCAGAAAGTACAGAAGGCAAAGGGAGCAATTTCTGGATTGAGTTAGTGATGAATGATAAGAAAAATATCACCCTGCCAGAAACAGAACCGGTAAAACGCACAATCAGCAAAACACAACAAAGTATAGACATCGTTTATGTTGAGGATGATCCGATCAATGCTCAGCTCATGTCAGCAATTATCAAGGACATGACGAATCACCACCTGGTGATTGCCACAACAGGCCAGGAGGGACTGGATGTAATCCTGCAACAACTGCCTGACCTGGCGATACTGGACCTGGGACTTCCCGATATAGACGGTTATGAAATACTGGAACGAATGCGTGCGCATCCCCAGGCGAAGAAAATTCCGGCTATCGCTATGACAGCAAAGGCCATGATGGAAGATGTTGATCGGGGGAAAAGAGCAGGTTTCGATGACTATATAATAAAACCTGCCAGGGCTACCGAGTTGTTGAAGTCAATTGAGATGCTCACAAATGAGTTTTAGCAGAGTATATGAATGACCTGAAATAGTCAGGATTCAAGCTGACAGTCAGTATCGCATTAACTCAAACACAGACTATGATCTTTTGTCAGTAAAGCCAGAATTGGCGATATAGAAAAACCCATCGATATTTACTCTCGCCAGGGCGCAAAGCACGCAAAGGTGTTTGGGGTAAGAACAAAACATTGAAATTCTCTGCGGCCTCAGCGCCTCTGCGAGAGACAAAAGCAATTAACTCTCGCCAAGGCGCAAAGCACGCAAAGGTGTTTGGGTTAAGAACAAAATAAACATCGAAGTTCTCTGCGGCCTCTGCGCCTCTGCGAGAGACAAAAAATATAATCTCGCAGAGGCGCAGAGCACGCAGAGGTGTTTGGGGTAACAACAAATCCAACATCGAAGTTCCTGGCGACCTTGGCGCCTTTGCGAGAAAAAAAACCAAATGAACTCTCGCCAAGGCGCAAAGTACGCAAAGGTGTTTGGGGTGAGAACAAAATAAACATCGAAGTTCTCTGCGGCCTCTGCGCCTCTGCGAGAGACAAAAGCAATTAACTCTCGCCAAGGCGCAAAGCACGCAAAGGTGTTTGGGGTAAGAACAAAATAAACATAAAAGTTCTTGGCGACCTTGGCGCCTTTGCGAGAGAAAATACTACAAAACACTAAACCAGTCCGGTTTAGATCATGCGAAATCTGACAGAAACTGTCAGATCAGGTCTGGACCACTACAATTTAATAATATGTATTAACACCGACACTGCACTTTTGAAAATTTGCAGATGAGTGTCCCCGGCTTTCATCGCCGGCTCCATTCATATGTAAAATATGATGAACGAATTCATGCTTGAGTGCTTCCTGATCCGTTCTACAATCCCTCTCCAGGACTATATCTTCCTCGTCAGTATTTACCCATATCGTGCTGGCAACAGGGTGATAGAACGCCCATCCGCCTCCAATACCCGCAAAAGAAAAACTTTTGAACTCTATAGTTGGCCCTGTTGCAGTCATGCCCATGCAAGCCATGGTATCGGCATACGTTTTTGAAATTCCATCAAAGTTGATATACATATCCTGTGATGGTTTCAATACCAATCCGTACTCATCGATCAGTTCCTGGTCTGTTGAATATTTCGAGTCACATCCTTCATTGTTATCAACGGTGCACCCGGAAAGTATTGCACATATGCTGATAACAATTATATTTCTGGATAAGCAGCTCATTTAACTGGCCAGTAAATAACTCAGTTATTACAAGCAAGCAAAGAACAAGCCAAAAATATAATTCCCTATATAATCAATCAGCTATAGATTCGTATTTTTCCTGCTCCACGTCTATTGTCAGTAATTGTTACACTTTTTATGGGAATTTGATCATGAGGATTGCACGATGATGCTGAAGGTATCGAAGCCAAAGAAGCGTCTGGATGCCTCGTGCCACTCTGTCAGTTAACAGTTGGCAGTAAGCAGTTAACAGAGGGTAGTGAATTGAGGAGTGATACTGGTGATCATTTTACTGCTTACTGCTAACTGTCAACTGCTCACTACCCTCTTCCCTGATCGCTTGAGGACGTCCCAGGTGGTAGCCCTGTGCGTAATCAATGCCGATTTCCTTGAGTATGTTCAGGGTCTGCTCATCTTCGACACACTCGGCGATGGTGTCGAGTTTCATCGCGCGACCCATCTGCTGAATAGAGTCGACCATTGCGCGATTTACCGGGTCGGTGCTCACGTTTTTAATAAAAGCCCCATCTATCTTGATGTAATTCACTGGCAAGGTCTTCAAATATGCAAACGAACTCAAACCGCTGCCAAAATCGCCCAGTGAGAAACGGCAATCGTGCTTCTTCAGTGCGTTAATCAATGCGGTAACTTTTACCAGGTTCGAAATTGCGACGGTTTCGTTAATCTCAAAACAAACATTTCTCAAGGAGATGCCATGCTTGTTTGTTAATGAAATGATGTATTCATACAATCCATCATCAATCAGCGAATCGACAGAAAGGTTTATAGTTATAAAACTTCCCATGCCTGTAGAAGCGTCATTAGTGCCACCTTCTGCTATCAGCCGAAAAACTTCATTGATTACCCATCGATCTATTCCAGCCATCAGATTGTAACGTTCGGCAGATGGAATGAATGCGCCTGGAGGAACCACACCGCCCTTTTCATCAATCATCCTGACCAGTACCTGATAGTGCTCAACGTTATCACCGGATATTCCAATAATGGGCTGACGGTACAATATGAAACGGTTCTGCTCCATTGCGCGGCTAATGCGTGCAGTCCAGTGCATTTCACCGTGCCTTTCTGATGCCAGCTCATCAGAGTGTTCATAAACATGAACATGGTTCCTTCCCGAATCCTTTGCTGCATAGCATGCCATATCTGCCTGACTCATGATTTTAGACATGTCGCTCGCGTTCTGGTCGATTCCGACAACGCCGATGCTTACGCCAATGGTAAACACCTTCTCTTCCCAGATAAACCTGAAGTCCTGTATTTCCTGCCTGATCTTGTCGGCAATCACCGAGGCCTGGTTAAGCTCACAATTTTCCAGCAAGATCCCGAACTCATCACCGCCCAGGCGTGCAACAACATCTCCACTTCGAAGCACCTTATGGAACAAATCGGGCAACTGGCGCAATAACTCGTCTCCAGCCACATGCCCGCAAGTGTCATTAACCTGCTTGAATCGATCAAGATCGAGAAAACATAGCGAGTGGACACGATTTTCCTGCTTGATATTTAGCAGAGCTTCCTCAAGGAATTCCTCGAATTTCAGGCGATTATACAATCCGGTCAGCATGTCATGGCTGGCCTGGTAGGATAATTGCCGCGCAAGCTTCCTGGTATTACTTACGTCCTGTATAACCATTACCGCGCCTATAATATCGCCTTCATTATTCTTCATCGGCGCCACCGATGCTTCTACAGCAACGACTTTGTTGTCACCGGCAATCAGCGATGAATGTTCAGGCAGTTGCACTGTTTGCTTTGTTTCAAAACACCTTGCAAGCGGGTCTTCTATATTTTCCCCTGATGAATCGTTTACGATTCTGACCAGATCAGACAGCTGCATATGATAGATATCCCTGTTTTTTGCCTTGAAAAGCTGTTCTGCCGCCGGATTGATATACTGGATGACACCATTAAGCCCCAGCGTGATAACGGACTCTGTTATAGAACGCAGCGTAACTTCAGCTTTTTCTTTTTGATTTGATAATTCTATTTCAGATTTTTCGGCTCGCTGTAGTGCAGCTGTTAATTTTCTCTGCGTGGTGAACATGGACTCAATAGCATTATTGATAAATCCGCCAAGATAACCGAATTCATCATCCCTGCTTTGATCAAAGCGAACAGAATGATCACCATCAGAAAACTCACGCGCCGTATTAACCATCCGGGTAAATGGACCTGAAAGCACGCGGTGCAGTATATGCTGCAATAAAAGGCCAAATATAAATACTGAAAGACCAATACCAAGCAACATGTTCTTGCGAATATTTGCAACTTCCCGCTTTTGGTTTGGATAATAAACGAGTGTTGATATCGTTTCCAAATGTTGCGAGCCCTTTGGGTAATAGTTTATCGAGTACGGAAACGCATCGTCGTCAGTGTTCCGATCACCATATAAATATTCTTTGCCGTCCTCAAAAAGAAGGACTGATGTGAAACCCATTTCATCACGTAACTGGTTAAGCTTGAGTTTTATCCTTGATGCCGCCGTTTCCAGCACCGGTAATTCCGGATTTTTCTTTACGATACCTTCCAGGGCATATGCCACCATAAGGGAGTTTGTTTTGTTAGCCAGGTAGAGATCACTCTCTGCATCTTCCAGTATAAATACTGATCCCAGCAGGCCAATGAACACCAGGCCCCAGAATACTATCCCGGTAATTCGTGCTGGCAGTTTTACTTTAAATGAGTCAGACGCGTTAGACATGTTATTCCTGTTACTTGAACCCAGCCCGGCGCAGCCCTAAAAATACAGGGCAAATTCCACTCGCACCTGCGCCCAGGATCGCAAACCCCATGAACCATGGAAAAAACCACAGCACATCAAAGCCATATTCATGTAACAGCACATAAACAGACACAAGCGTGATCGCTACGAATACGCGCCAGGCGCTTAAGCCGTCAATTGCAAAGCGTACTTTTGAATTGACATCAACCAGGCCGTAGCCTAATGACACATGCCTTGCTTTCTGAATCAATCGGGTCAAACGAATTCCGGAAACGCCTTCGAAGACCAGGAATGCCGCGAGGCCATATATCAGGTAATTATTTTCCAGGTACAAGGCCACCAGGATATAAATACCAACAAGGAGCAAGAACACACGTTCAGTCATGGCAACGCGCGAAATGCTGCATGCCGGATGAAGTCGATGCGATTACAGGTAGTCGTGATTGTTTGCGGGGGTGGCCGGGCCTGGAGGCCCTGAATGTTGATCTGCCGCTCAAAATACAGGCTGGATGCATGTTGTAACCCCCAATGAATACAGTAAATGCCGTCTCGAGACTATCGCTTCCCGCGATTACGTCGGCAACGCGTATCTTATTGTTTTTTATAGAATTATATTTTAAGCAATTAGTGCTTATTTATAGCAGATAAGGCGCTTTTTTGCGGTGTATTGGGGTGATTTTTTCTATGTTTTATGAGATTTCGTCTGATATGTCCGAGATCAGCTGCGGACCGGAGTAGATAAAGCCGGTGTAGAGCTGAACCAGGCAGGCTCCGGCCTGTATTTTCCGTTGAGCATCGGCAGCCGACATGATGCCGCCAACAGCGATAACAGGAATTTTCCCGTTGAGTTCATTTATCAACACGGTAAGCACATGGTCTGACTGTGGCTGTATTGGCCTGCCGCTCAAGCCACCCTGCTCGGTTGCCAGTCCGGTTGATTTCAGCGGCGGGCGTTGATTGCTCGTGTTTGTGGCGATCACACCATCGACTGCGTTTTCGAGCAAAGCTTTCGCCAGTTGCCTGATTTCTTCGTCGCTCAGATCAGGTGCTATTTTTACCAGCAAGGGTTTATAGCTGCCATATTTCTCGCTGAGTTGCCGCTGGCATTGCTTCAGCGTCTGTAACAAACGACTCAACTCTTCACCATGCTGCAGATCACGCAAACCCGGTGTATTCGGTGAAGAGATATTCACCGTTATGTAATCGGCGTGAGGATAAACCTGCTCGAATGCGCTTACATAATCATTGACCGCATGCTCAAGCGAAGTATCACGATTCTTGCCAATATTGATGCCGATAATGCAGTCCCGTTTACTCGCCTTGACCTTGTTAACCAGGTATTCAACACCTGAGTTATTAAAACCCATGCGATTAATAATGGCCTGGTCTTTAACCAGTCGAAACAAACGCGGCCTGGGATTGCCTGGCTGTGGTCTTGGCGTTACCGTTCCAATTTCAACGAAACCGAAGCCGCATGCAGCCAGCGCATCGATATGGTCGCCATTCTTGTCCAGGCCTGCTGCAAGCCCGACCGCGTTGGGGAACTCCAGTCCGAGTACTTTCACTGGCGCATGTTTCCTCTGACCAAACAGCACGCGCGACAACTTCAGCCGGTAAACGATTTCCAGTAGTGTCATTGAAATGGCATGTGCACGTTCGGGGTCGAACATGAATAACACAGCACGAAATAGCGGGTAGATATTCATTGTTCAGTTGCACTCATGCAGTCAACAATCAACTGCAGGTTTCTGATATTGCGAAATTCATTAACGTTCAATCTGTAAGCAAGGTGTATTTTTTCAAATGAAGGCAGGTCTTCCTCAAGCGTGTTAAAGGCAATAGCATCGATGGTTTTGCCGCCTTCGTTATGGCGTAACTGCATTTTCAGGTGCTTCTCACCCACAATTTTCCAGTGCAGAATGTCGAACTGATTATCAAACACCGGCTCCGGAAATTGCTGACCCCACGGCCCTGCGGATTCAAGCACTTCGGCGGTTTCCAGCGACATGTGGTCCGGCGCAATGCTACCGTCGGTTTCCACCACTTCCTCCAGCTGGTCCGCAGACAGTTGCGATTCGACTTCCCGTTCAAAAGCCTGTTTGAACGCATCAAAATTCTCCCGGCTGATACTCAGGCCGGCCGCCATGGCATGACCGCCGAACTTCTGAATCAGGCCGGGGTGCCGGGTCGCGATTGAATCGAGCACATCACGAATGTGCAGCCCCTGGATAGATCGTGCCGAGCCCTTGATCTCGTTACTGTCAGAGTCATCATTTGCATTGGCAAATGCAACAACCGGCCGATGGTAACGCTCCTTTATTCTCGATGCGAGCAGCCCGATCACACCCTGGTGCCACTCGGCATTGTAAAGGCACAGACCTGCCTGCAGCTGATCATTGTCCAGTGTCTCGAGCAATACGTTCATATCATCCAGCGCCTGTCCAAGCATGCCCTGCTCTATTTGCTTGCGCTGTACATTCAGTTGATTCAGTTCAGTCGCGATGTCCTCGGCCACGCTGTCTGAATCTGTGACAAGACACTCAACACCAGCAGACATGTCTTCGAGTCGACCGGCCGCATTCAACCTGGGCCCGATAAAAAACCCGAAATCGGTACTGGTACAGGCCCTGACATCCTTGCCGGCCGCCTTGAACAATGCCCTGATCCCGGCCCGTGCCTTGCCGCCTCGAATTCGCCTTATACCCTGCTCCACCAGTATGCGGTTGTTTTCATCCAGTGGCACAACATCAGCAACCGTTCCCAGCGCGACCAGGTCGAGCAGGTCGGCCATATTGGGTGCTGCCCGCTGCGCATTAAACCAGTCGCGGTCTCTTAACACAGACCTGACGGCCAGCATCAGGTAGAAAGCAACGCCGACACCGGCAATGGATTTACTGGAAAATTCACAACCGGGCTGGTTGGGATTAACGATCGCATCGGCATCGGGAAGTTGTTGTCCCGGCAGATGATGGTCTGTAACAACGACCTTGATGTTATGGCGTTTTGCAGCGTTAACGCCATCTATACTGGATATGCCGTTATCAACGGTGATCAATACCTCGGGAGAAAACTCACTGGCAACATCGACGATTTCAGGTGTCAGTCCATAGCCATACTCAAACCGGTTGGGCACGAGATAATTAACCTTCCCGGCACCAAAGCTGTTCAACGCACGCACAACAAGCGCCGTACTGGTCGCGCCATCAGCATCATAATCTCCGACGATGAGTATTTGCCGGTCGTTGATAACCGCATCAGCCACGATAGTCGCTGCAGCATCGATATCCTTGAGCTGTTTGTAATTAGCCAGGCGATCAAGCGAGTAGTCGATCTGGGCGAGGCTGTTGATATGACGATTCGCATATATTCGCTTCAACACCGGATGCAGAGACGCATTCTGAATCTCATCCGATATGCCGAGGTTGCGGCGGTGTATTTTACGTACCCTGTTGTGTATCGACATGGTCCTGCAGACGGTCCTTTTTCCAGAACATCAGCTTGCTGAAGTTGAATTTATTATTATTGCTGAAATGATAACGCACACCATTGCATGGATAAATATTGACATCCACATCCAGGCTTTTTTTTGCCGTTTCGATTAACGGGTTGAGCCAGTCTTCTACGACTTGCAGCATTTCTTCGAGCCAGGCTGATGTATCCGCATAATTGCAGGGGCCATCCAGCTGATTGATTACAACCAGTGAATGGCCATCATGCTGCATGGCACAGGCAAGCGCAATCGGATCAGTCAGCGCTGAATGCTTGATGTGATCGAGTTTTGCGAGGCCCGTGGTTACAGAATCATCTGTATACACATGAGTGACATCCGTACTGCCCTGATGCGGCAACACGCCCTCACCCCATAACCACAGGCTGTTAACTGTTGCCAGGCCCTTTTCTTCGCGCCGTTGATTGACGTCGCTGATATGCAGCAGCATTTGAGCCTCATTAAGCAGACGCCGCCAGCCGGAAGCAGCCCCGCCTGCCGGCATCAGATGATTAATATTCCTCGCCACCGCCCGGCTTAATGGTGTAGTTTCAAGATCGCAATCTTCCAGCCTGATAAACCAGTTGTTTTCGTCAGCCATGACCACGGTTATATCATCCGCAGCAAAATGCACATTGAGCTCGTTAACCAGCTTTTCAGCCTCATCCTGCCTTATATTTAGCGTCTGGCTGTCACTCAAAATGGCGCGGTCCATATCAGCCTGAAGGTTAACCGGGTCCGCATGTATCCAGCAGCTGTCGCCGGGTTCCATATCATGCGCCAACAGCGTCAGTGCCGCGTACGGGAAGGACTTATCAATCTTCAGGCCGAACAACTCTGCTAACAGTCCTGCATAGCCAGCGCCTGCTGCACTTTCTTTACGCAATGGTTTTAACAGCTCAAGCAGAGGTGCGGCCGATGGTTCCATGCCATCGAATCCGGGTAATGGTCCGCACAGCCCCGGAACAACCAGGCTGAGCTTATGTGGCATTGCCTGCCGCCAGTTTACGCCGGTATTCAAACAGGCAAACACCGGTAGCCACGGAAACATTCAGACTTTCAACCTGCCCCTGCATCGGGATATAGATCAGCTCATCACAGGCTTCGCGGGTAAGTCGCCGCAAGCCCTCGCCTTCCGAGCCCATGACTATTGCAAGCCGATTGCTCGCAGTACTGTCATACAGGCTGGTGGCGGCTTCACCGGCAGCACCCACGATCCAGACATCATTGTCTTTTAACTGCTGCAGCGCCCTGGCCAGGTTTGAGACCTGTATAAAAGGGGTGGTTTCAGCGGCACCGCTGGCGACATTACGCACCACCGCAGTCAGCCCGGGAGATCGATTCTTCGAGACGATAACAGCATCGACACCGCTGGCATCAGCCGAACGCAGGCAGGCGCCCAGGTTGTGCGGGTCCTGCACGCCATCGAGCACCAGTAGCAGCAATTCCGGCCTGGCGAGAATATATTTCAGATCCGGCTGTGATTTTTTATCAATGCGGATTCTTGCCACCACACCCTGGTGCTTTTGATCAAAACTCTTTTTCTGTAGGACATCGCGCGAGCAGCTCTCAACCGAGACACCGTGCGTACCTGCAAGGCCCAGTATCGTCTGCATGCGCTTGTCGTGTCTGCCCGCCTGCACCCACAGTTGCAGCACCTGCTCAGGATTTCGCCTCAGCGCAGACTCGATGGCATGAATACCGAAAATAACTTCTGCTTTGTGTTTAGACATAGTTAGTAGCCTGCTTGCAGATGGACATCAACGGCTACTGATCTGATCTCTCGCAGAGACGCCAAGCGCGCAAAGGAAGACGAATGCAATGATCTTATTTTATGAAATAACAAGTAAATTTACCTTTGCGCCCTCTGCGCCTTTGCGAGAGTAAGCATCTGTATTATTTATGCAATATTTCCACTAAAGTTTTTCGCACCCCTGGCGTCATTCGCGGCTGAAGCCGCTCCTACAAACAATCAATATCCTCTGCGTCTTCGCGCCTCTGTGGTCAATATTATTTAATCAACTCAAAATCGATGCGACGCTCATCCATGTCGACATTGGCCACACGAACATCGACCTTGTCGGACAGGCGGAATTCCATACCACGGTTTTCGCCAACCAGTCGATGTGAAATGGGATCAAAGTCGTAATAGTCTTTCGGCAGGCTGGTAATGTGAATCAGACCTTCGACGTAATGTTCTTCCAGCTCGACGAACAGTCCAAACGATACGACGCCGGTAACGCGCGCGCTGAATTCCATGCCGACCTTGTCGAGCATGTATTCACATTTCAGCGCAAACTCGGCATCACGTGTTGCCTCGTCGGCACGGCGTTCATTGGTTGAACAATGTTCACCAAAGGTGGTCATGTTGTTCTGGTCGTAGGCAAAATCACGTTTGCTGCGTTTCTGAACTATGTGCTTGATGGCACGGTGCACCAGCAGGTCCGGGTATCGTCTGATTGGCGAGGTGAAATGCGCATAATGTTTCAGCGCAAGTCCAAAGTGACCGATATTTTCAGGCCGGTATACCGCCTGCTGCATCGACCTCAGCATCAGAGTCTGTATCAGGTGGATATCTTCGCGTTTTTTAATCGAACTGGTTAAGCGTGCATAATCCCTCGGCGTTATCTTTCTTGAAGGCGCCCCCAGGCGCAGGCCGAGATCACCAAGAAAACCTCTCAACTCTTCAAGCTTGTCATCATCAGGCGACTCATGCACGCGGTAAAGACTGGGTATCCTGTTGTGGGAGATGAAGCGTGCGGCACAGATATTGGCCGCGATCATGCACTCTTCGATGATCTTGTGTGCATCGTTCCTGATCATGGGTACGATATTTTTAATCTTCATATCACCCGTGAACTCGAACTTGGTCTCGGTGGTATCAAAGTCAATCGCACCACGTTTCTGCCGTGCCCTGTCCATCTTCCTGTACATGGCGTACAGGTCTTCCAGCTGCGGCAATACTTTCGCCACTGCTTTTAATGCCGCCTGCTTGCGCTCTACCACGGCGTCGGCCACCTGGTTATAGGTTAGCCGTGCATGTGATCTGATGACCGCCTCATAAAATGTATAGTCATCGATTTCACCCTGGCTGGATATCTTCATCTCGCAGACAAGGCACAGGCGGTCCACTTCCGGGTTTAAGGAGCACAGGCCATTGGAAAGATTTTCCGGCAACATGGGTATGACCCGGCCGGGGAAATAGACCGATGTCGCACGATCATAGGCTTCCTTGTCGAGCGCAGAATTAACCTGGACGTAATGTGCGACTTCAGCGATGGCAACAAGCAGGCGCCAGCCCGAATCCCTGTTATCGCCGGCAGGTTCGCAATAGACTGCATCATCGAAGTCCCTGGCATCTTCGCCATCGATCGTAACCAGCGGTACGCTGCGCAGGTCGACCCTGCCCTTCTTGTCATTTTCACGTACGCTATCGCCCCACCTGTTGGCATCAGCGAGTACCTGCCCAGGAAACTCATGAGGCAGGCCATAACTGTGAATAGCAATGTCGATCTCCATGCCTGGAGACATGTGATCACCCAGTACTTCTACAACCTTGCCGATGGGCTGATGCTTGAAGGTTGGCTGCTGGGTGATTTCGACTTTCACGATCTGGCCGCTGGCAGCACCACCCAGTGAACCCTCGGGGATTAGAAAATCCTGGGTGATACGCTTGTTATCTGCAGTGACAACTGCCACACCACTTTCCACCAGCAGTCGACCGACAATAAATTGATTGGCTCGTTCAAACACACTGATGACAGCGCCTTCCAGGCGGCCGCGCCGGTCAACACCGGAAACACGTACGATTGCCTTGTCACCGTGCAGCAGCGTACGCATTTGTTTGGCGTGAAGGTAGAGGTCGTCACCACCGGCTTCAGGCACCAGGAAACCGAAGCCGTTAGGATGCGCGATAACACGACCGCGCACCAGGTGTGATTCATCAACCGGCAGGTAACCGCCGCGGCGATTCTGAACCAGCTGGCCGTCACGCACCATGGCCCTGAGTCTTCTGCCCAGCGCATCCAGTTGATCATCCTGTTTGATATTAAGGTGCTCCGCCAGTGACTGGAAGCTCAACGCGCCTTCACGCTTGATTTCATCCAGGATGTGCTTTCTGCTGGCGATGGGGTTTTCGTATCTCTCGGCTTCGAGAGCCGCATCAGGATCTTTTTTATATCGCTTTGCTGGAGCCTTTTTCCCGGTGGGGGCTTTTTTCCCGGTGGGGGCTTTTTTGCTTGAGGTGGCTTTTCCCCTGGCAGGAGTTGCAGGGACTTTTTTCTTCTTTTTAGGTGAATTACGGGTCATTATCTCGATATTTTGTAACGGGTTAGTTCAAATTGACAAGCACAGAGTCGCAGGGTAAAGTTCGCGGCCTGCAATCGCAGGATTTAGCCATGCCGAGGTGGCGGAATTGGTAGACGCGCTAGCTTCAGGTGCTAGTGGGGGTAACCCCGTGGAGGTTCAAGTCCTCTTCTCGGCACCACATCTCCTTTATATTCAATAGCTTATTATGTTTTCCCGGGACGCTTCCCGGCGATTGGGCGTAAGTCTATCAGCAATCCGGGTTGCGCGCTTGATAACAGGGAATGACTTCAAAGCTTTTAATCTAAAACAGTCATATAACACGGCCTGATTAATGCTGCAGACATTAAGAGACGTCCAGGATATTCGCAATAGCTAGCGATCTAATGCGAACACTTTTCGCCCTGCATGGATGTATTTTTATCACAAATACTGCTCACAGATGTAGCGTGGCCGTAGTCATCCATCTGGTTTGGCAGGAAGAAATCCAGGCAAATACATTTGAGTGAAATATGCGTCTTTGTATTGTTTTGTCCAGCAGTTAGTAGATATACTTGTCTTTATCATTCGTATTAGACATACCATCGATTTAATAAGACTTAAGCTCAGGGACACATCATGGCATATGAATTAGTCTGGGAAGATAATGGCGTGTACTGGAAATACAGCGGTAATGTCTCGGGTAATGAGATTATTGACGCAAGTACATCTATTTATGGCGATGCACGATTTATTGCATTGAAGTATAAATTTGTAGACTTTCTTGATGTCGATAATTTTAAAATGGATCAAAGCCAACTGGCCCTGATAGCTTATCAACATCTGGCCGCTGAAAGAGCCAACCCATATCTCAAAAATGTAATTTTGATAAAACCGGGCCATAAGATCACGCAGATGGCGCATGAGTTTGCTGCTTTCTTCAATAAATCCAGCTGGGATGTGAAAGTGTTTACGGACCTTGATGAAGCAAACAGCTGGGTCGGCAGATGCCAGAGCACCGCTTTTAGCTGAAACAGGCTGTCATCAACGAGCTTGATTGATTAGTCAGCTTCAAAGCCCGCCTGCTTATGGCTGCCATCACAGAACGGCTTGTTTCTGGAATGGCCGCATCGACACAACGCGGCCTGTTTACCCTGCCAGGCAACACGACCGCTGCCGGCGACAATCGCAAAATTACCCGAGAGTAACAGCGGGCCATTGGCCACGGATTTGATCGTCAGCCTGCCGCCATCGGCTTCTATGCCATCACCCTTTTCGCCGACGGCGCCATAATCCTCAAAACCGGCCTTGAGATGGCTGTTGTCACAGAACGGTTTGTTTTTCGACTGGCCGCAACGGCACAGTGCGGCGCGATAATTTACACCCGGCATGTCCTGAGGTGCGTTTTCGATATGTAGCTCGCCCAGTATGTAAAGTGGACCGTTGTAGACGACCTGCACGGTATTGCATTGGGTGGGCTGTTCGTTTTCACCCTGTGCTTTATCGTTATAGGTCAGTGCGCCAGACGGACAACGCTTCACAACATCTTTCACATTTTCATCATCTACCCGGTCGGGCTGGCACCAGGGATCACGCCCTGCAACAAACAGGTCGCCTGAAGAATAACCGCATTCACCGATATGGATACATAAACGGCTGTCCCACTGCACATCGATGTTCTTGCCCTGGTATGTCGTTGTCTTTTCTTTGCTCATGCGTCTCTTCTCTGCAGGTATGGATTTATATCAAGCACTCGAATTCAGGAATCAGCCTCCGATTCAATATACACCTGATGTTAGCAAACGCCTAATGAGTCCCGAAGGAATATAGATCTCAATTCAACATCGACAAGACATATTGGCATATTATAATTTTCTTATATTTATTAGAATTCGCCGTCTTGTTTTGCCTGAAGTCATCGTGTTTTATATGAGCATTGCGGAATTCGAACAACTATCCCTGACATTGTGTATTGGCGGGCTCATGCTGCTGATGGTTTTTATTCTCTACAGGCTGGGCAAGGACTCAGGTGCCGGCAAGTTCGGCACCTTTGTCCTTTTTCTTTCTCTTGGAATGGGTATCTTTGGCTTCGCCGCCAAGTCAGTTATCAGGCTGATTGTTGATATCTGATTGCCTGAGCCCCACTACCCGGCTTATGGCTTGATATAGACGAAGCCATCCTGCTGCAGCTTGGCGACTTCTGCCACCCCGCTGGGGACAATATCACCCTGGCTAACGTTGTAAAGATCGGTTTCCATATCCACCTTGCGTCCACGCACGGTATTTGCACAGACATTAAACGAAACACCCTGGTCTTTTAAACCATCGATCTTTGCTGTCATTTTCTCCGTTGCATTCGCATGCTTGAACTTGGTCAGTTTTTCCAGTGAATCCGGTTCCAGTAACAATGCCAGGCCATTACCGTGCAACACCACCCTGATTTCGATGTTGTCCTTGCCCACTGCATTGATATGGTTCTGGATATTACGCAATGCCCCTGCCTGCAGCTTGGGATTATCGTAATTGATGTGGTAAACGACTTTCTGCTTGCCGTAGCCGTTGTCTGCATAAGCGTTACCCGACTGCAGTACAGCGCCCGTGACCAGCAGCACTGCGATGAATAGCGCACAGATTAATTCTGATTTGGTTTTTAACATTACACCCTCCGTTATAGACGTTGTTTTCATTGTTCTTGCCGTATCGATACTTCTGATCCAATACAAGCCTGTTATATAGACGAAGCCGGGTGTAAATTATTCAACAGGCATATCTAAACGGCTGGATTTATTAACCCTGATTTATCTGTGTCTTTTGTGCTGTGCGCTTGCCAGCAATATTACTGCAGGTTATAAGTCAGTCTTGTGTCTAAACATGGCTGAAACAAATGAAAGACCTCACAGCTGCTGCCCTGCGTTACAAGCATGGTGAATTACACGTTCTTGATCAACGCAAACTGCCTGGCGAAGTATGCTGGCAGGTATGCAAACATGAAAATGATCTGGTAGCACTGATTCAGGGTCTGGCCATTCGTGGCGCACCTTTGCTGGGCATATCAGCTGCTGTCTGGGTGGGCCACTGCGCCATGCGCGGCGATAGTAACGAACAGCTCACTAACACCATCGCCCTGCTGCGTGCATCTCGACCGACAGCCGTCAATCTGATGAATTATCTTGACCGTTTGCAGAAGCTCGTTGACAGCGGCGCTGACAGGTTCTTGCTGTCCGATGAAGTTGAGGCTATTTTTGACGAGGATGTTGCACTCTGCGCCGCCATGTCAGAGCACGGCGCTGCACTGGTTGCACAGGGCGACAGCATTCTCACTCACTGCAATACCGGCAGCCTTGCAACAGCAGGCGCCGGTACAGCACTCGGTGTCATCACCGCGGCACATAAGCAGGGCAAAAACATCAGCGTCTGGGTCGATGAAACAAGACCCCTGTTACAGGGCTCACGTCTGACCGCCTGGGAGCTGGAACAGGCAGACGTACCCTACCAGCTGATATGTGATTCCATGTCCGCCGGTTTGATGGCTGCAGGTAAAGTGGACCGGGTCATGGTCGGGGCAGACCGCATTGCTGTTAACGGCGACTTTGCCAACAAGGTAGGGACTTATTCACTTGCGGTGCTTGCCAGTCATCACCATGTTCCATTTTATGTTGTAGCGCCAGCAACAACGATCGACAGGCATTGCAACGATGGCGCCTCAATTCCAATTGAACAGCGTAATGCCGATGAAGTGCGTGGCGCCAGCGGCAGCTTCGGTTCCTGTATCTGGTCACCCGCCGGGGCCCCTGTCTACAACCCGGCATTTGATGTAACGCCCGCTGAACTGGTAACCGGCTGGATACTGGACAGCGGTGTGTATACTCTCGATGATGTTATTGCAGGTGCGCTGGTATCGATATAAAACGCGTCAATTGTGAAAGGCATGATTTCTCGCAAAGGTGCCTTGGGTAAGAACAGATTAAACATTTAAGTTCTCTGCGCCCCCGGCGCCTCAGCGAGAGAAAAATAAATTAATCTCGCAGAGGCGCAGAGTTCGCAGAGGTATTTGGGATAAGAACAAACCAAACATAGAAGTTCTTTGCGCGTTTGGCGCCTTTGCGAGAGAGAAAAACTAATTAATCTCGCCAGGGCGCATAGTACGCAAAGATGTTTCGTATAAGAACAAATTAAACATTTAAGTTCTCTGCGACCCCTGCGCCTCTGCGAGAGAAAAATAAATTAATCTCGCAGAGGCGCAGAGTTCGCAGAGGTATTTGAGATAAGAACAAACCAAACATAGAAGTTCTTTGCGAGCTTGGCGTCTTTGCGAGAGCACCTGTCTGTAGCATTTCCAAATAGCCAGACCATACACTCAAAACAAAACCCAATGGTCGGAGCAGATAGGACACAGTCTGTCAGATTTGATCCTGATCATTACAACTGGTGCGTTGAATTTCGCTCACCAGTCTGCTCACCCTGGCATCACTCGACTGCATGTTACCCAGCAGCAAATCAAATAATACCTGGTCCGGGTAATCCAGAACTTCGCTGAAGATGTCACCCTGCTGCTGTGACATGGTGTTGTAGTTTTTATCGAGATAGCTGTTAAGCAGAATATCCAGTTCCAGCATGCCCCTGCGGCAACGCCATTTAAGTTCAGAGTATTCTGTAATCTGCGCACTCACAGTGAGCGTTTTAGCATCATTTTCTTGATGTCGTTGATTGCTTTTGTCGGATTCAGTCCCTTGGGACAAACCTGTACACAACTCATGATGGTGTGGCAACGGAATAACTTGAACGGGCCTTCCAGTGCAGAAAGACGCTCTTCTGTGGCCTGGTCACGGCTGTCCTCGATAAAACGTGATGCCTGCAGCAGGGCCGCAGGTCCCAGGTATTTATCAGGATTCCACCAGAATGACGGACACTGCGTCGAGCAGCAGGCGCATAATATGCATTCATACAGGCCATCGAGCTTTTCACGTTGCTGCGGAGTTTGCGGCAGCTCCACTTCCGGCATGGGGTCGTTAACGATGAGATAAGGCTTGACCTCACGGTAATTCTGATAGAACTGGTCCATGTCGATAATCAGGTCGCGTATTACCGGAAGCCCTGGCAGGGGTCTGACTTCGATCGGCTGTTTTAGACTCGCGACTGGGGTAATACAGGCAAGGCCATTTATGCCATTGATATTCATACCATCAGAGCCGCAGACACCTTCACCACATGAACGACGGAAGCTCAGCGACTCATCCATGGTGTCTTTTATTTTGAGCAGTGCGGCCAGCAGCATCATTCCGGGCTCGACTTCAGTCAGCTCGAAGTCCTGCATGTAGGGCTTTTTGTCGATGTCCGGGTTGTAACGATAGATGCTAAATTTCATCCTTATATGCCCTCACCCCGACCCTCACCCCAACCCTCTCCCAGGGGGAGAGGGGGAAATTCGCCGCCAGGATAATGATGATTATGATTACTGTTCACGGTTCATAATTCAATTCTGATACATAAATGAAACCTCTCCCGGATTACGCTTCGCTGCATCCGGGCTACACGCTTACACTTGCCACTGGCCACTCTTCCCTCGCCACTGTATTAATAAACTCTCGCCTTCGGCGGGAAACTATCGACACTGATGGGTTTTGTCCGTACCGGTTTGTAGTCGACACCGCCCCCCAGGGAGTACAGGCTGTGGCGCATCCAGTTGATGTCATCACGCTCGGTGTAATCTATTCTTGAATGTGCGCCGCGGCTTTCCTGGCGGGCATAGGCTGAATGTATGGTCGCAAGTGCAACGCCAACCAGGTTCTCCAGTTCCAGCGCCTCTACGCGCGCGGTGTTGAACACCGAGCTTCGGTCATCGATGCGGGCATGCTTGAAGCGTTCGGCAATCTGTTCGACTTTGTTAACACCTTCGCTCAACACCTCTTCATTACGGAACACGCTGCAATGGTTTTCCATTACTGCCTTGAGCTCATCGCGCAGCACGCTTACCGACTCGCCATCGCCATTGCCGGTTCTGTCCCAGCGCTGCATGCGGTTTAATGCCGACTCCAGGCTGTTACTGTCCATTTTTCGGTGATAGCGGTTCTCTGCCAGATAGTCGATGATGTGACCCGCGGCTGCACGTCCGAACACCAGGATATCCAGCAGCGAATTACCGCCCAGGCGGTTGGCGCCGTGAACCGAAACACAGGCACACTCGCCGGCGGCATAGAGCCCCGGAACCGGCTCTTCGGGCGTATCTTTAACCGGGATTACGACCTGGCCCTGGCGGTTCGTGGGTATGCCCCCCATGGTGTAGTGAGCCGTGGGAAATACCGGGACCGGGGCTTCGGCGGGGTCAATGCCAAGGAAAGTAATGCAGGTCTGGCGTATTCCCGGCAGACGCTTCTGGATCACGGCCTCACCCAGGTGGTCCAGCTTGAGCATGACGTGGTCTTTATTCGGGCCGCAGCCTCGCCCCTCACGCACCTCGGTTGCGATCGCACGACTGACGACATCGCGGCTGGCAAGGTCTTTTGCCTTTGGCGCATAACGCTCCATCAGGCGTTCGCCATCGGCATTCACCAGATAACCACCCTCACCGCGTGCACCTTCGGTGATCAGCATACCTCGACCGGCTATCCCGGTCGGATGGAACTGAAAAAACTCCATATCCTGCAACGGTACGCCAGCACGTAATGCCATGCCCATACCATCTCCGGTATTAATCAATGCGTTGGTTGTTGTTCTGAACAGCTGTCCGGCACCGCCAGTTGCCAGCAAGGTCGTTTTCGCTTCTATGATAACCGGCTCGCCATTGTGAATATTGAAGGCCAGCGCACCCAGCACACAGCCCTGTTCATCTTTCAGCAGGTCGACAGCAAAGTATTCATCAAAGAAATGCGTCTTCGCGCGTATGTTCTGTTGATACAAACTGTGAAGAATCGCGTGACCGGTACGGTCTGCTGCAGCACAGGTCCGGGCGGCCTGGTCGCCGCCGAAATTCTGGCTCTGCCCGCCGAATGGCCGTTGATAAATAGTGCCATTGTCCATGCGTGAAAAAGGCACACCGAAATGCTCCAGTTCATATACGGCCCTGGGAGCAGCCCGGCACATATATTCAATGGCATCCTGGTCACCCAGGTAATCACTGCCCTTCACCGTATCAAACATGTGCCAGTGCCAGTTATCGGGCAATACATTGGCCAGCGCCGCGTTCATACCGCCCTGGGCCGCAACCGTATGCGAGCGCGTGGGGAACACTTTTGAAACCACGGCGACACTGGCGTCAGCGCTGGACAGATGCAGCGCGGCACGCAGGCCGCCGCCACCAGCGCCTATGATGAGTGAATCAAACTGTCTTATGGGTATATCAGGCATCGTAACCATTACTCAAATCGCCACAGAAAGCAGCAAAATTTTTGCACTCCATAATCCACTGCTGATCAGCACCACGATGACCAGGTTCAAGGCCAGCATTCGAATCAATGTGTTATGCACGTAGTCCAGAATAATGTCACGCATACCAACCCAGGCATGCAACAGCAATGCGATTATAAACAGACCAACAGCGATGGTATTTAACGGATGGAATAGCCATTCGCGCCACTGCAGATAACCGGTATCGCCTGCTGTAGTGAGCGCGAAAACACAATAGATAACGAACAATGCGATATAAACCGCACTGACGCGCTGTATCAGCCAGGGCTTCAGGCCGTGTAATACATAGACGCTGCTCACAGCATCACTTTCCAGACATAGGCAGCCATAATACAGGCCTCGGCAACGATTACCGTCCATGCAGTCATATTTGAGCCGGCTTTGTCGACAGCGATATCAAAATCCAGCAACAGGTAGCGAATACCGGCTAGCAGATGGTGCACTATAGACCACACCAACAGCAATAGAATTATTTGTATAATGGGTTGTTGCAACAGCTGCAGGCTTTGCTCGTAACCCTGGCCTGAAGTGACTGAAAGATCGAGAAAATAGATCGAAAAAGGGATCGCCAGGAACAGTAGAAAGCCTGACACACGATGAGCGAAGGATACAATACCTGTGGTTGGCAGGCGTATCTTGATCAGGTTTAAATAGACCGGTCTTTTATCAGTCAACTGTGCACCCTTTTATTCTGGTATGCGTTCTGACACGCTAATAGTCACCTGGAAATAGATTATCTCGAACGGTTCTTTGTGTGCTCAGTCTAATATGCTGGATACGGATCAGGCAAGACAAATCCATACATATTCTGTAATGAATTAATCCCGTGCTTTGACTAAGATAGGGTAAACGGACAAAAGCGAACAAACATGAAACACGAGTGGAAAGATTTCCTGCAAAACGCCGGGGCCGAATTTGAAAACGACTGCGTGGCGACATTCGGCAATCCCGAGCGAGAGCGCCGCATCACACATACCGGCGATCTGTTCTGTGACCAGTCACACTTTGGCATTATTGCAGCCTACGGCGAAGACGCGGCTGAATTCCTCCAGGCACAGTTCACCAATGATATTAACCAGGTTGATCAGGCACACAGCCAGCTCAGCGCCCTGTGCACACCCAAGGGCAGAATGCTGTGCAATTTCCGCATCTTCAGACGCGAAAAGACCTATTACCTGGTGCTGCCGTACGAGCTGCTGGAAGCCGCATTGAGCAGACTGCGCATGTTTGTATTACGCTCAAGGGTCACACTGGAAGACGCCAGCGATGCACTGATTGGCATCGGTGCAAGCGGTAGCAAGATGGTTGATCATCTGAGTGACATTGTCGGCACATTGCCCGGCAAGGTTGATGAGTCTGTTGAATACCGCGAATATACAATCATTCGGGTTGCCGGCACCGTCCCCCGTTTTGAAATCTATGGCCTGCTCGAGCCCATGAAAAAAATCTGGCAGGCACTTGATGTCCATGCCACACCGGTAGGCGCAGAGGTATGGGAACTGCTGAACATCCAGGCCGGAATTCCAGTGATCACAGCAGGCACGATCGACGCCTTCGTCCCCCAGATGGCAAACATGCATTTAATCAATGGCGTCAGCTTTACCAAGGGCTGTTATCCCGGGCAGGAAATCGTCGCCCGCATGCATTATCTCGGCAAGCTGAAAAGACGCATGTATCGCATCGGTTTCGACGCCAGTGACAAACCCGGACCAGGCACACCACTGGTGACTGAAACATCAACGGAAAGCCAGGACATAGGCACCGTGCTCAGCGCACAGCAAAATCCTGACGGTAATTATGAAGCACTTGCGGTAATCCAGGTCAATGACGCTGAAAACAGCAGGTTGATACTGGGGGATATTAAAGGACCGGATGTGACGGTGCTGGATTTGCCGTATGCGTTTGATGACCAGGGAAAGACAAAGAATTAACCGCAGAGGCGCGGAGACGCAGAGAAAAAACGAATTAAATTTTTGATGGCCTTACACTTGTAGACCGGGATAAGGCTTTGCCGAGAATGTAATTATTCGCGGCTAAAGCCGCTCCAACGTATAACCGAAATAACCTCTGCGTCTCCGCGCCTCTGCGGTAAAAAAAACCTGTTAATCCTGCGGCTCCGCTTCCTGGCGCATGTGCGGGAACAGTATGACATCACGGATCGACGGTTGATCGGTTAGCAGCATGACGAGGCGGTCGATACCAATGCCCTCACCCGCGGTTGGCGGCATACCATGTTCCAGTGCTCGAATATAGTCAGCATCGTAATGCATAGCTTCATCATCACCCGCCTCTTTTTCCATCACCTGTTTTCTGAAACGTTCCGCCTGGTCCTCGGGATCATTCAGCTCGGAAAAACCGTTTGCAATTTCGCGGCCGCCGACAAACAGTTCAAATCGATCGGTTACGAATGGATTTGTGTCATTGCACCTTGCCAGTGGTGAAACTTCTTTTGGGTATTCGGTGATGAAAGTCGGGTCCTTAAGTCTGTGTTCGACTGTTTTCTCGAATATCTCCAGCTGTATCTTTCCGAGCCCATAGCTGTTTTTCATCGGGATACTCAGGGCTTCAGCAACTTTTCGTGCAGCTTCGATACTTGATATGTCCGCGGCAGTTATATCATTGTTGTACTCGAGTATTGAATCAAATACGGTCATGCGTTTGAATGGACGGGAAAAGTCGTGTTCTTCCCCCTGGTATTTAACAGTAGCGCTACCCAGTACATCGGTTGCCAGCCTGCGCAGCAGGTCTTCGGTGAGGTCCATCAGGTCATGGTAATCCGCATAGGCCTGGTAGAACTCGAGCATGGTGAACTCGGGATTGTGTCTTGTTGAAACACCCTCATTACGGAAGCTGCGGTTGATCTCGAATACTCTTTCAAAACCGCCAACAACGAGACGCTTCAGATACAGTTCCGGTGCAATCCTTAAATACATCGCAAGATCAAGCGCATTATGAAAAGTCTCGAACGGCTTCGCCGTTGCACCACCGGGAATAACCTGCATCATCGGCGTTTCTACTTCCATGAATTCATGCTCGTTAAAATACTCGCGGATGAAAGCAATGATTTTTGCCCGCAGCTTGAACGTTTCCTTCACATCCCAGTTCATGATCAGGTCGACATAACGCTGGCGATAACGAGTCTCGGTATCTGTCAGTCCATGGAATTTTTCAGGCAGGGGACGCAACGCCTTGGTTAATAAACGCACCTTGTCTACCTTGATTGACAGTTCACCGGTCTTGGTTCTGAACATGACACCTTCGGCGCCGATCAGATCTCCGACGTCCCACTTTTTAAAACCTTCGTTGTAAACACCTTCCGGCAGGTTGTCACGTTGCAGGAATAACTGTATCTGCCCTGACATGTCCTGCAGCTTGGTAAAGCTGGCCTTGCCCATGACACGCTTGGCCATCATGCGTCCGGCCACTGAGACACGAACCTGCATGGTTTCAAGCTCTTCTGTGGTTTTGTCCTGATACAGACCATGTAAACCTGCAGCCAGGGAATCGCGTCTGAAATCGTTGGGAAACGCTGTACCATTCTCACGCAATGCAGTCAGCTTTTCACGGCGCTGTGCAATGAGCTTGTTTTCGTCTTCCTGTGTCAGTGTTTTAGTTTCTTCACTCATATTCAGTTGTTTTATTGTGATAAATGTGGATTTTTATTCAAGATCAAGGCGGATTGTTTTCGAGAAACGGAGTGTATATGACAATACATGAGTATCGCAGAAAACAATCCAACGCTGATATTGGACAAAAAGACCATTTACAGGCCACTTTTCAGGCTGGCTTCGATAAACATATCTATACCACCGTCCAGTACAGCCTGTGTATTGCCTGTTTCTACATTCGTTCTCAAATCCTTTATACGCGACTGGTCGAGCACATAGGAGCGTATCTGGCTGCCCCAGCCAATATCCGATTTGGTGTCTTCCACTGCCTGCTGGTCGGCATTACGTTTCAGCATTTCCAGCTCATACAGCTTGGCTTGCAACTGCTTCATCGCCGTTGCCTTGTTTTTATGCTGTGAACGGTCGTTCTGGCATTGCACAACCGTGTTCGTAGGCAGGTGTGTTATACGCACAGCGGATTCAGTACGGTTAACGTGTTGTCCTCCGGCCCCGCTCGCGCGGTAAACATCGATGCGAAGGTCAGCCGGGTTGATATCGATATCGATATCATCGTCGACTTCCGGAGATACAAACACGGCAGCAAACGATGTATGGCGCCGGTTGCCGGAATCAAAGGGTGATTTACGCACCAGGCGATGTACGCCTGTTTCGGTGCGCAGGCGGCCAAATACATAGTCACCGGCAAAACGGATGGTCGCACTTTTGATGCCTGCGACATCACCGGCCGAAACCTCGATCAATTCGGTATTAAAGCCATGGGCTTCACCCCAGCGCAAATACATTCTCAATAGCATCTCGGCCCAGTCCTGCGCCTCGGTGCCGCCAGAACCCGCCTGGATGTCGAGAAAGGCATTGCATGCATCCATTTCACCGGAGAACATGCGCCTGAATTCGAGGGCTTCAACCTGTTGCTGAAGTTCTGTTAAATCAGCCTGTACCGCGTCAACACTGTCTTCGTCTTCCTCCTCCGCTGCCATATCGAGCAGTTCGCCGGCATCATTCAGGCCGCTTTCAAGCTGCTCCAGCACAAGTACGATTTTTTCCAGGCGTACCCTTTCCTGGCCCAGCTTCTGTGCATGCTCCGGATCGTCCCAAACATTCGGCTGTTCCAGTTCGCGGATTACTTCTTCGAGTTCTTCTTTTCGTCTATCGAAGTCAAAGATACCCCCTGAGCGATGCAGAACGCTCACGCAGGTCGTTGATCTGGTTGGTTATAGTGTTGACTTCCATCGATATAAATAAACATTAGAAAAGGCGCAGATCTTACCTGAAGACGAACTATATTTCATTGAATCTGAATGGAATTCAGGCGGCGGACTTTTTCGCCACATTATCCCGCAAATAAACCGGCACGGCTTGCGATGGCGGAACATGACGGCCGGCCTGATATTCGGCCACCGCCAGCTTGACGATGGACTCTGCCGAAGGGAAGCATTCATTCATTTGCCCGGATAACACGCCAGGGCCAACAGCGGCTTTTAAAATCTCACCGTATGCAGACCAGCCGCTGCCCGCACCTGTCCAGCCACCTTCGCCGGGCTTCGTTACCTGGTCTGGCGCAATCACGCTCTCTTTCCCGACAAGATGCATGCAGCCATTATCAGACAGCCTGTAAGCGGCCCAGTAGACTTCATTCATGCGCGCATCGATCGCCGACAGCACGCTGCTTGCGCCTGTCTCGGTGTGAGCAGTCTGCGCAATAGCCGCGAGTGTAGAGATCGGCACCACCGGCAGGTCCTGGGCAAAAGCGATGCCCTGGGTGACGCCCGCAGCTATGCGCACACCCATAAATGACCCCGGTCCACGACCGAATGCCAGCGCATCCAGATCCGACACCCTGATGCCGGCTTCGGCGAGCAACTGATCGATCATCGGCAGGATGATGTGGCTGTGTTCTCTGGGCGCAACGCGATATTGCTGGTTGATTTCACCGTCAAAATACAGAGCGGCCGAGCAGGCCTCCGTTGCCGTGTCTATCGCCAGTATTTTCATGCCACTGCTTCCTCCACCCGGCTTGAATAAAATCGCTCGACATCCTCGAGTCGCGAAGTCACCGGCATCGCGGGCAAGCTGTTGAGGAAAATCTTTCCGTAGGTTTTACTGGTAATCCTCGGGTCGCCTATTACAACAACACCACGATCACTGACATCACGAATCAGGCGGCCAACACCCTGCTTGAGTGCAATCACAGCACGCGGCAGCTGGTAGTCCATGAACGGCTGTCCGCCATTATTTCTTATCGCATCGATCCGTGCCTGCATCACCGGATCACCCGGTGACGCGAAAGGCAGCTTGTCTATAATCACGCAGGATAAGGCCTCTCCACGCACATCAACGCCTTCCCAGAAACTGGACGTTCCAAGCAGTACCGCATTGCCTGCTTCTCTAAATCGCTCCAGTAATTGATGTTTGGGATGCTCGCCCTGCATCAGGATCGGATAATCGATCGTATTCTGCAGCAGCTTCTCGGCTGCGTGCATGGCCCTGTAACTGGTAAACAGCAGGAAGGCACGTCCCTCGCTTGCTGCAATGACCGGCCTGACTTTTTCAATGAGTTTTTCGTTAAATGAGAAATCGGATGGTTCAGGCATCGCTTCAGGCAGATACAGCAGGCTTTGTTGTTGATAATTAAACGGGCTTTCCCAGGTACCGCTGTGGTAGTCCTGGATCCCCAGGCCATTGGCAAAATGCGAGAAATTTTTATTTACCTGCAGGGTTGCAGAAGTAAACAGCCATGATGCTGAAAAATCATTGGTATGCTGTCGAAACAGTTTCGACACATCGACAGGCGTGGCATTGAGCATAAAACTGCGTGACCAGCTTTCAAACCAGAGCACTGATTGCGCGACATCCCCGGCGTCTTCAGAATCTGATTTGCTGGCGCTGTTGTTATCGCCAAACATAGTTAAGGTGTTCAGCAACAGGGTGCAGCGCTGATGACACTGATCCAGGCCGCGGCTTCGTTCTGAAGCAATGCTCAGTACCCCGGATAATTCCTTCAGTGACTGTATCAAGGACTCAAGGGCGCGTTTTACAGCCGGCTTGTGCTGTATCTGAGCCCATGCCTGCCGTTGACCGGCTTCACCCAGGGATAGCCTGAAATCGCGCGCACAGGTTTCCACTGCTTCTGCATACTCACGAATCTCCACCATATCCGCTGCGTCATTGACCTGCTCTGCAATGGCATCTTTTGCCAGACCGATCAATTGACGACTGCTGGCGGAACGACCGAAAAACCTGGATGCAACCTCGTGTAATTGATGGGCCTCATCAACAATGAAAACTTCGGCACCCGGCAGCAGGTCGGCAAAACCGTCCTGCTTCAATGTCATGTCAGCCAGTAACAGATGGTGATTGATGACCAGCAGATCTGCTTCCAGCGCCTGCTTTCTTGCCTTGACGATATGACAGTCATTCCAGTGATCACATTCACCCCCCAGGCAATTCTCTGTGGTCGACGTGACCATTGACCAGATCATGGAGTCTTCGGGCACGGTATCGAGCTCTGATACATCACCTGTCAGGGTTATGCCAGACCATTCCCTGACCATCTGTAAATCATGTTGTGTCGTCTTGTTGATGAACCCCAGGTGCGGCGCAATATCGAGTCGATGCACACACAGGTAGTTTGCACGCCCTTTCAACAGTGCTGTCTTTACCGGCACATCCAGCGCTTTGAGTACGACAGGCAGGTCAGATTGATACAGCTGATCCTGCAGGTGCCTGGTACCGGTCGAGATAATGACTTTCTTTGCAGACAGTATGGCTGGAACAAGATATGCAAAGGTCTTGCCGATACCCGTGCCCGCTTCAGCCGTGAGCACTGTGCCGTCTTCGATCGAGTTGAAAATTGCATCACTCAAGGCCTGCTGACTGGCACGAACCTGGTAGCCATCAATGATTTCCCTGAAGGGCCCGTTATCACCCAGCAATTCTGAAGGCTTGCTCATGGCTGATCTGGCATCTACAGATTCTGCAGAATATATATCGCCTTGTTGGCATTCTGCACGCCTTCGATATCACCCTGCATTTCACTGGCATCGCGTATGAATTGCCAGTTGAGCAATTTTAAATCAACCGAGTTACCGGCGTGGCTGTTGCTGCGTTTGGCCATTTGAATAGCACGCGCCGGATCTGCTTTGGACAGGGCGATGCGCGACAAACGGCTCCACGCAGGTGCATAGTCTGGCGACATACGCAGTGCGCGTTCAAGTTTTTCAGATGCCACGTCCCAGTTTCTGATGGCTATCTGTGCATCAGCCTGTTTCATTAAATCCTCAACGGCAGGAAGCGCGGTAACGGTAGCCTGCTGCCAGGTTTGTGTGGCCATGGCCAGCGTCGGTACTGCATCGGTATCCGTTTTTTGATAACCCGCAGGTGCGCAGGACATCAGTGCCAGGATGATTGCGGCAATGGCGGTTGAAATTAGCTGTCGGAACATTAGTTGAATATATTTTTTAACCAGTCCAGTGGTGATCCAGCTTCACAACCCGCATACTGCTGTGGCTCTGAACCCCTGATAAACGGCAATTCTACCGCATTTTTGCAGCGCTTTTCGCTGCGCAGTCCGGTTGGCTGGTCGATCCAGACCATGTTTATTTCCTCCGGCATCTCGAGGTTGATCGAACTGGCCGATATGCCCTCGAAAATACGTTTCCACACGCGCATGGCACCGCTTGAACCCGTCAGACCTGTCGGACGGTGATCGTCAAAACCAAGCCATACCACCGCCACCTTCTCGCGGGAGAAACCCGCAAACCAGCTGTCATACAGATTATCCGATGTGCCTGTTTTACCTGCTACTTCGATATCCAGGGCTTGCGATAAACCTTTCGCGGTTCCCGAATGCGTAACCCGGTTTAATACAAAATTAATCAATGCGATAGCAGCCGGATCAGTTTCGCGCTTGACGTCAAGTTCGTAGCGTTTTAATGGCCTACCCTGGCTGTCAAGTACCGCTCGCACACTGCGTAACGGGCTGTGAAAGCCGTTAGCAGCAAATGTCTGGTAGATCGATGCAATCTCGAACGGCGACATGTCGACTGCGCCCAGCGTAATAGACGGGTACGGCGGCAGTATTTTATTACTGCCCATATGTCTCAGGGTGTCACTGATATTCGACAGGCCCAGCTCAAGCCCCAGTCGCGCAGGGGGTATATTGTACGATTTCAATAAAGCCTCGTACATAATGACATCGCCGTGAAACTCCTTATCGTAGTTTTCCGGCTCCCAGATCTGTTTATCTTCACCCTGGACGCGCAGGCGTGTATCAGACAGCAGTGAACCCAGTGTGTATTTTTCTTTTTGCTTGACTGCGGTCAGATACACCACGGGCTTCATCAGCGAACCAATATGCCGCTGCGCATCCAGTGCTCTATTGAAGCCCGCAAAGGAAGGGTTTCTGTCACCAACAATCGCCAGTATTTCTCCACTATCGGATGATGCAACTACAGCGGCAGCCTGCAGCTCGTCAGATTGCCGGTCGAGTGCCGGCACAGCAGATCGGATGGACTGTTCAGTGACCCGTTGAATATAAGGGTCCAGTGTTGTAAAAATCTGCAGGCCTTCAGACTTCAAATCCTCGGCATCATAATCACGCGTTAGCTGTCGCTGCACGAGATTGATAAATGCAGGATAGAGCGAACGTTTGTTTCTTGATGTGACGACAAGCTTCCTGTTTTTCTGGTAAATCGCCTGGCCTTCACTTATCAGGCCATTGCTCTGAATAACATCAATGACCGTGTTACGCCGTTCAGTAGCTCGTTGCGGGTTTCTTACCGGGTTGTAGAACGACGCGCCCTTGACCATGCCAACCAGAACAGCCATCTGATCAAGATCAAGCTCTGACAGCGATTTACCAAAATAGAAATCACTGGCAAGACCAAAACCATGTATAGCGCGTTCGGCGTCCTGCCCCAGGTAGACTTCATTCAGATAGGTTTCAAGAATCTGGTCCTTGTCGTAATGAAGCTCCAGCAACAAAGCCATCACGGCCTCATTCAGTTTTCGCCACAGGTTACGATCAGCCGTAAGGAACATGTTCTTTACCAGCTGCTGCGTAATGGTACTGCCACCCTGTACGGTCCTTCCCGCCTTGAAGTTTGCCGCCAGCGCTCTGGCAATCGATTTCAGGTCAATACCGAAGTGCTCATAGAACCTTCTGTCCTCAACCATAACCAGCATCTGCAGAAACAGGTCCGGCGCATCATCCAGCCTGACCAGAATTCTGTCCTCGCCATGTGCAGGAAAGATTCCGGTTATATATACAGGGTCAAGCCTGACCAGCGGGATGGCTTCTTTTGTGTATAAACCGTACAGTCCGGAGACCGTACCACCATGGATATCGATGCGAATTTCACGACTTTCTTCAGCGCCATCCCAGAATCTGAAAGCCCTGGTTTTGATTTCAAAATGATTATCCCAGTGGTGGTAACGACCCGGCCTGGAGGGAGGCTGGTCAACACCCTGGTAATCGAGACTTTTCAACTCGTACAGCAGTTCTTCTACGCTGATTTTCTTGCCCACATAGAGCTCAAGCGGCCGCGCATAAACCCTGGCAGGCAATGACCACAACCGCCCGGTAAACCGATCGACGACCCTGTAATCCAGCCAGGCCACGTAAAGTGTGGTAATTAATATTGATGCGATAACAAACCAGCCAAGTGTGCGTTTTTTCGACCTGTACTTTTTAGGACTACGCGATCGTTGCTTACGCTTGTTGTGTGCTGGTGGCTTCCGGCGGGAAGTGGTCTTTCTGGACTTTTTTCTAATCACGTTTTTAATGATGCAGCAATTATTTATTGTGAATTACAGCTGATCTTACACTACTGAACCTGGAAATTGACTCACCAATCGCCCTCAGTGAGCATTAATATAAGTCCACAGATGAACGCAGATAAACACAGATAAATTATCGTCCGCGAATAACGCAAAGGGCGCAAAAAACACCAAGCTTTTAATAGTGTTTTTATGTTCGCGTTCTTTAGTGTTTTCGCGAACAAAAATCAGGTTTTACATCTGTGTTTATCTGCGTTCATCTGCGGATTAAATTATTTGTGTGCGTAATTCACGGCTGGCATTTCTGACTATAAACGAAACAGCCCGGATAAACCGGGCTGTAATAATGCATGCTTGTGTATGGTTCTATTTACAGGTTGAGAGGAACCTGGCTGATTTGCCCGCACAGGGGTCTGACTCAAACTGTGTTTTTTTCTCGGCT